>CP071065.1:340000-680000 GCA_017164015.1 Nostoc sp. UHCC 0702 | reverse complement strand
TGCTGCTCATTCGTCCCAAAGGTTTATTCAAAGGTACGATTTGAGCAGCACCATTCCACTTCTAACTATTCAATGATGTGGAAATAATAAGCCGCTACCAGGAAGTTGATAGCTAGCAACAACAATGCCCAACCCGTGCGAAAGGCATAGGGAGGTTTAGCACCAGTTTCAGCAACAGCGGAACTCTTGCTTTTAGCAGTCATAAGCGTTCTCCTAAAGTCAGGACTTTTTAAGAAATACCAAACAGGTGTGCCAATTAGGCAAATTCTTTAGAAATATTTGTGGGAATTGGGAATGGGGACTGGGGATTGGGGATTGGGGATTGGGGATTGGGGATTGGGGCATTGGGCATAGTTATTTCTCCCCATCACCCCATCACCCCTGCACCCCTGCACCCCTGCTCCCCTGCATCCCCACTCCCTACTCCCCACTCCCTACTCCCTCTTCACCTGCATGGTAAGAACTCCGAACCAAAGGCCCGGAACGGACGTGATTGAATCCTATTTTCCATGCTAAACTGCCTAGTTGCTCAAATTCCTCTGGTGTCCAGTATTTTTGGACTGGCAGATGGTCAAGGGAGGGACGCATATATTGACCAATTGTCAAGCGATCGCATCCCACCGCCCTCAAATCCTGCATGGTTTCGATTACTTCGGAGCTAGTTTCACCGTGTCCCAGCATTAAACCCGATTTTGTGGGTATGGTAGGAGCGAGTTCTTTGACTATTGCTAGTACCCGTAGGGAGCGATCGTACTTCGCTCCTCGCCGCACTGGCCCAGTTAACCTTCGCACTGTCTCAACATTGTGATTGAAACAAGCTGGCTTGGCTTTGACAATCATCTCTATCCGCTGGCGTTGACCTAACTCTCCAGCACCTGCACCACCCCAGAAATCTGGTGTCAGCACTTCAATTTGCGTGTCTGGGCTTAACTGGCGGATAGTCTCCATTGTCTTGACAAACTGGCCTGCTCCCTGATCTGGCAAATCATCACGGGCGACCGAAGTTAATACCACATAACGCAATCCCAAAAGTTGCACCGCCTCTGCCACCTTTTGTGGTTCCTCTGGGTCAATAGGCATCGGTGCATGACCTTTATCTACTTGACAAAAAGCGCAAGAACGTGTGCAGATTGGCCCTAATAGCAAGAAAGTTGCAGTTTTTTGGGCGTAGCACTCCCCTCTATTGGGGCAACGTCCCTCTTCGCAAATCGTGTGAATTTGGCGTTGCTTAATAATGCGTTGTACAGTGGAAAGTTCACTGGCTTTGCCAATCGGGCGGCGTAACCAGTGAGGCATTTTCGTAATTTCTGACTTGAGTTTGGCTGGTTGTGACGAAGTCATAGACATCGAAGCAAGATCCAAAAGTGCTGTGGGGCGAGTTTACTATGCTTTTGAGCAAGGATTAAGCCTTAAATATCACCATGACACAAATTGAGAACTACATAAGCAAGAGTTTTGTAAAACACTCTCAGTGATGACATTTATACCGAAATATACTATCCCCCAATCAATAAAAATTTTGGATATAGTGGGAGGATTCTCAAGGTCAAGCGGCTTAGCCGCTATTTACACTTAAATTTTCTGTTAGAGCAATTTAGACGTGGCAAGTAACAAGATTTTAGTTATCGATGACACTACAGTTGTCAGGGTAAAAGTCAGAGAAATGTTGCCTCCAGGCAACTTTGAGGTTTTAGAAGCAAAAGACGGTCTAGAAGGACTAAATCTCATCCGTCAGGAAAAACTCAGCTTGATCATGTTGGACTTCCTCTTGCCTAAAATGAGCGGCTGGGAAGTTTTCCAGCAAGTTCAAGCTCACCCTGAGTTAAGAAAGATTCCTTTAGTGATCATGTCTGGCCGAAAGGAAGAGGTGACAGAGAAAATCTCAGAACCTTTTGAGTATTTTGAATTTCTGGGCAAGCCCTTTGATCAAAAGCAACTAATTGGTGCGATTAAGTTAGCGATGACAAAAGCGAAACTACCGCGCCCAGAACTAGTCGCAGCAGCAGCCATTGCCGCTACAAATGGTACAGCAGCAGCCGTTGCTGTAAATGGCACACCAGCAGCAGCCGTTACCGCTACAAATGCTACAGCAGCCGTTGCTGTAAATGTTGCACCAGCAGTAGCCGTTGCCGCTACAAACGGCACAATAGCAACTTCTGATACTGTGGCGGCTTCCTTTGCAGAAATTGAAGCGCTAAATGATAAAATCGCCAAAATGCAAGCAGAAATCGAGGGTTTGAAGAAACAGCTCAATCAAGTTGTGACTTTTATTAAACAGAAAATCAAATAGCATTTTCGCTCACTATTATCCTTGCCACCCTTAATACCCAGTCTGAAAAACAGATATCCGAACATAGGTGGGTAAAGAGAGTTAGTTCAAAAAACCTCAAAACAGGAAAAACAAGTAGCACTAATGTGAGACTCAAGCTTGAAATAGGGTTGACCTACTCTTGTTCTATTTAACGATTAAACTAGAAATAAAAATTTTCCCACTCTGGAAATTGGTATATTAGTCTGTCTTCTTTCGATAGACTTCAAATCAAAATATCTGAGTCTTCCGACTAGCAAGGACTATTAACCTCAACTGCCGTGTCATGGAAAGCAGCAATATATCCAATAAATCTGCCGTAATTTACTTTTTATCAAGGGTAACGGCAGGTTTTTTTATTGTTTGGGTCAATATATATTGCTAGCTAAAACACCTATATACCAGGTGAATTATGGTTATACCAATTCTGTGTGAGGTTGCACCGTAAAATACCCCCCTTAGTAAGGGGGGACGGCGACAGCCGGGGGGTAAATAAATTGCATCTTCATAAAGGAATGGTATTAGATATAACTAGTTTATAAATACTAATAATTAACAATATAAGTTAGTATTAATTGCAGAAAATTTTGCTTAAAATAATACAAATACTAATTTTTAAATTACTAAAATCACGCAATTGCCTTGATGACAATTTGTTGATTAAATCGAAAAAATTAAACATATTGAATCAGTACTTACGCAACTGGCACACATATTTTTGGCGATGGTAGTCAAGAGTCAATGGTCAAAAATCAAGCTTTTTTGGACTATTGACTTTTGACCCCTTGGGGGATCGCCAGTCGCTCATGGGGAGCCACTGCGTTGCGGGGGTCTCCCCCCATCCCCAGAGGGGGCCCCAATGCCCCCCGTTGTAGCAAGTGGCGTGGAAACCCCCTCTTGGCCGCGCTGGCTCACTATTGACAACCCACAAAGAAAAAAATATGACAATGCGCGTAAGTCCTATGAATAAAATATTTGAAAAAGTTAATGTTAATTTATCTGTGGTAGTGGGAATACTGAAGAATAGAAATAAAAATATGTGCATAGGCTAAAATGCTAGTAGTATTAGATACAATATATCCGATAATTGGCTATAAAATTACTGAGCAACTTTACTCAGGCAGCAAAACTCTGGTTTATCGGGGTATTAGAGAAAAAGACCAAAAACTAGTTGTCTTGAAACTGATACGAAATGAATATCCTACTTTCGTTGAAATTGCTCAGTTTCGTAATCAATACACTATTATCAAAGACCTTGATCTGCCTGGCATAGTCAAACCCCATAGCTTAGAAAACTATCGCAATGGCTATATTTTAGTCATGGAAGATTTTGGTAGTATATCTCTCAAAGACTGGCGACAGACAAAGCAAGGTATTGGTAAAAATCCTATTTCTTTGAGTCAGTTTTTCCACATTGCCATTGAAATTTCTTCCATCCTTGAAGGACTGCATCGTCATCGCATCATTCACAAAGACATCAAGCCCGCTAACATTCTAATTCACCCCACCACAGGTGATATCAAACTCATCGACTTTAGTATTGCTAGCCTCTTACCGAAAGAAATCCAAGTTCTGACAAATCCCAACAGTTTAGAGGGAACTTTAGCTTATATTTCCCCTGAACAAACGGGACGCATGAACCGAGGTATCGACTACCGCACAGATTTTTATTCCTTGGGTGTGACTTTCTTTGAACTCCTTACTGGACAGTTACCCTTCACCAGCACTGAACCAATGGAGTTAATTTACTCTCACATTGCTAAAGAACCGCCAAAAGCAAATCTGATTAACTCCAATATTCCGCCGATTTTGTCTGATATCGTCAGCAAGCTGATGGCCAAAAATGCTGAAGACCGCTATCAAAGTGGTCATGGACTCAGACATGACTTAGAACTGTGTCGAAACCAATGGCAAGAAACTGGAAGTATCACATACTTTGATTTGGGAGTTCAAGACATATCAAACTGTTTTGTCATTCCCGAAAAACTTTATGGTCGCCAACGCGAAGTTGAAACTCTACTGGCTACTTTTGACCGTGTGACAAGCGGTCAAACTGAAATGATATTAGTCGTGGGTTCCTCTGGTATTGGCAAAACTGCTGTGGTGAACGAAGTTCACAAACCCATTGTGAGACTCCGTGGTTACTTCATTAAAGGAAAATTTGACCAATTTCAACGTGATATCCCTTTGTCAGGGTTGGTACAAGCTTTTCGGGATTTAATTGAGCAAATACTCTCAGAAAGTGATGTCCAAATTCAAGAATGGAAAACCAAAATTTTATCAGCATTAGGTACACAAGCTCAGGTCATTACTGATGTCCTTCCAGAACTAGAAAAAATTATTGGCAAGCAACCACTAGTAACAGAACTCCTTGGCAGTGCTGCACAAAATCGTTTCAATTTACTGTTTCAACGATTCATTCAGGTCTTTACTAATAAAGAGCATCCTCTGGTAATATTTCTCGATGACTTACAATGGGCAGATACGGCTTCTTTAAAACTCATTCAATTATTAATAAGTGAAAATACATCTTTTCGTATTGTAGGTGAAACAGAGAATATATTCGAGACTCCATCTGGTATTTTGCTAATTGGTGCATATAGGGATAATGAAGTCTCTAATACACATCCTTTATCTTTAACACTAAAAGAAATTGTTAAAACTCAAGCAAATATTAATACTATCAACCTCTCGCCTTTAACTCAAGCTGATTTAAACCATTTAGTTGCTGATACACTTCATTGCCCTCCAGTAATAGCCATTCCCCTGACACAAATGGTATTTGCTAAAACTCAAGGTAATCCCTTTTTTGCAACTAAATTTATTAAGTCTTTATATCAAGATGGATTAATCGCGCTTAACTTAGAAACTGGTTGTTGGCAATACCAACTTGAAGAAATTCAAGCATTAATACTTACCGATGATGTTGTAGAATTTATGGCGATTCAAATACAGAAATTGCCAGAAAATACTCAAAAATTGCTAAAATTAGCTGCTTGTATAGGCAATGAATTTGATTTAAAAACTATCTCTATTATTCATGAAAAATCTATATTAGATACAGCATCAGATTTATGGACAGCATTACTTGATGGCTTGGTTTTACCTCAAACTGAAGTTTATAATATTTTTCCAGAAGATGATATACAAGTAGTTGATAGTGAAAATAAATCAACAGAAGTCCAAATTAGTAATTATCAGTTACCTAGATATAAATTTGTACATGACCGGGTACAGCAAGCCGCTTATTCTCTGATACCTGAAGGCCAAAAAAAACCAATTCACTTAAAAATTGGGCTACTGCTGCTGAGCAATATCCCTGTTGACGAACGGGAAGAAAAGATTTTTGATATTGTCAATCAGTTTAATATGGCAGTGGAATTCATTACTCATCAAGCTCAGCGTCATGAATTAGCGACGATGAATCTGACTGCTGGACGCAAAGCTGTGGCATCAACAGCTTACTCAGCTGCTGTTAATTATTTAAATACTGGTATTAAACTGCTGGCAGATGACAGTTGGAAAACTCAATATGACTTAACCCTAGCTTTGTATGAAACCGCAGCCGAAGCGGCATATCTTAGTGGTGACTTTGAGCAGTTGCAAAAATTTACAGAGATTGTATTGGCAGAAGCTCAAACACCGCTGGACAAAGTAAAAGTTTATGAAGTGATTATTCAGGCATTTGGCGCACAAAATAAAGCACTAGAAGCTGTTGAAGCTGGACTAACTTTCTTGAAGCTGTTGGGGGTGAATTTCCCTGAACATCCTAGCCAGACTGATGTTCATAAAGAAATAGAACTGACAATTGCAAATCTCGCTCATCAAAGAATTGAGGATTTAATTGACCTACCACAGATGACAGCAGCACAACCAATGGCAGTCATGCGTATTTTATCAAGTGCGATCGCTCTTGCCTATCAAGTTGTTCCCGAACTCATGCCGCTGATTTGCTTAAAACAAATTAATTTATCGCTCAAACATGGAAATTCTCCCTTATCAGCATATGCATATGCAGTTTATGGGTTAATGCTTTGTGGGCTTTTCGATGATATAGAACTTGGCTACCAGTTTGGTAAATTAGCTGTAAATTTATTGTCACGGTTCAATGTTAGAGAAATCAAAGCTAAAGTCATCCAGACAGTTAATGCACATGTCATACATTGGAAGGAACCTATTAGGGAAACTTTCAAACCTCTTTTGGAAGCTTATTCTGCTGGAATAGAAACAGGAGACTTAGAATTTGCAGCCTATTCTCTAATAGCTTACTGCAACATTTCATATTTCAGCGGTAAAGAACTGACGGAACTTGAACGAGAGATGGCAACCTACAGATATGCTGTCAGCCAACTCAAGCAGAATGGTGTTTTTAATTGGATTGAAATTTATCGACAGACAGCATTGAATTTGTTAGAAGAAGCAGAAAATACCTGTTGTTTAATTGGTAAAGCTTACGACGAAGAAAAAATGCTGACTATGCAGATGCAAGCCAATGATAGAAGTGGGCTTTTATATTTATATTTATGTAAATTGCAATTGTGTTATCTATTTGCCGACTACCCCCAAGCAGTTGAAAATGCTGTAAAAGCAGAAAAGTATTTACTGAGTGGAGCCGGACAATTTGTAATTCCTCAATTCTATTTTTACGATTCTTTGGCATGGCTAGCGATATATGATCATGCTGAACCACTTCAACAAAAACAAATCCTGGCGCAAGTGCTAGCCAACCAAGATAAAATGCGTAAATGGGCGAATTATATGCCGATAAATCATTTACATAAGTTTTATTTGGTAGAGGCTGAACAGTATCGGGTTTTAAGGCAATATCTCGAAGCAATCGATTGTTACGATCGCGCCATCACCCTGGCCAAAGAACATGAGTACATCCATGAAGAAGCCCTCGCTAACGAATTGGCAGCAAAGTTTTATCTCGAATGGGGCAAAATTAAGATTGCTCAAACCTATTTAATTGATGCTTACTATGGTTACGTTCGTTGGGGAGCATTAGCTAAAGTCAACGACTTACAAAAACGCTATCCCCAATTTCTTACACCCATTATCCAGCCAGAAAAATTTAGTCCAGTTTCCAGTGAAAACAGCACCGCTAAACTAAACAAATCTATATCTACAACTACCACTAAATCTCTGTTCAGTAGTAATGAAACTATCATTGACTCTGATACAAGCATTTCAGACATGCTAGATTTGGCAGCTGTTGTTAGAGCTTCTCAAGCACTTTCTGGCGAAATTGAGTTGCAGAAACTTCTTTCTAGGTTAATGGAAGTTGTAATGGAAAATGCTGGAGCATCTAAGTGTGTTTTGATGTTGTGCGAAGCTGATAACTTGAACTTAACTGTCACCGCAGTTAGTTCCAGTTCAGCTTTTGCACCTACCTGCACAGAGTTTCTAGCAATTCCCTTAGAGACTAGCTACCAGGTTCCAATTACTTTAATTAACTACGTCAAACGTACCAAAGAAATATTAGTTATTGATGATGTCAAAGCTCATACTTCCTTACCAGCAGATATCTACATTACCCAGAAAGAACCAAAGTGTATATTATGTATTCCGATGATTAAGCAAAGTAAATTTATAGGCATTCTTTACTTAGAAAATAATCTAGCCACGGGAGCATTTACACGCGATCGCCTAGAACTCCTTAAACTGATCACCACCCAAGCAGCAATCTCTCTAGAAAATGCCATGCTCTACAAAAATTTGGCACAAGCTAATGAGCGCTTGGAAGAATACAACCATTTGCTAGAGGAGAGAGTCATGATAAGAACGGCAGAACTCAAGGAAAAAAATCATAGTCTACAACAAACTTTACAAGAATTACCGCAGACTCAAGCTCAATTGATTCAAAGTGAAAAAATGTCTTCTTTGGGGCAAATGATAGCCGGAATTGCCCATGAAATTAATAACCCCATCAACTTTATTCATGGTAATATCAATCACGCTAGTGAATATGTCAAAAGCTTGTTAGATTTGATTACTATTTATCAGCAAGAATACCCCCAACCCTCACCTTTAGTTGCAGAAAAATCTCAGGCGATCGATTTAAATTTCCTAGCAGAAGATTTACCAAAAATTATAGATTCAATGAATGTTGGCAGTTCGCGCATTCGCAGCATTGTTTTGAGCTTACGCAACTTCTCGCGGTTGGATGAGTCCGAAATGAAACCTGTGGATATCCATGAGGGTCTTGACAGCACCTTGATGATTTTGCAGCATCGACTCCAAAAAATGAACACAGAAGCAAGGCGACTTCAAGATAGAAACTTTGCGGAAATTGAAATTATCAAAGAATACGGAAGCCTACCTAAAGTTACTTGTTATGCCAGTCAACTTAATCAAGTGTTCATGAATATCCTCAGTAATGCGATCGATGCTTTAGAAGAGTCAATAGTCAACAATTCTGAACTATTGACTAGGGACTATGAACTCTTGACGAAACCCCAAATTCGCATTCGCACTGAACAAGTGGATTTTCATAATATCAGAATTCGGATTGCTGATAATGGGTCTGGTATGACAGAAGCGGTGCGAGAGAAAATTTTTAATCCATTTTTTACTACAAAACCAGTAGGTAATGGTACTGGATTAGGCTTATCAATTAGCTATCTAATTGTAGTTGATAAACATAAGGGTTATTTAACCTGTAATTCTCAGGTAGGACAGGGAACTGAGTTTTTAATTGATATACCAATATGATATAGCAATCCGATTTGATTTCTGAATCACTCGTAGAGGTAAGGGACTGGGGACTGGGGACTGGGGACTAGGAAGAAGGAATAAAGGTGTACTGAGTTTTGTTCAAAAATCAAATATGAGTCCTATAGTTAGAGTATAAGACGATTTACAGCTTTTTTTTTCCGCAATTCCTGCCGGATGCTTTTGTAGGCAGATGGATTTATTGGCATCATCACTTCTGCTATCCGCTGCCAGCCTTTGTGATGACTGCTTACACCCATATCTTGAATTAACTGTTCTAAGTGATGATAGTTAAACGGAGATACGCATGTGCCACTGTTAGTACCTACAAGCCACTGAGTCTGCTTCCAGTGAAACTCTGTCTCCATATCCTCAATCATTTCAGCGCGTGAGGGTAAAGCTAGATTTCCTTTGACATATTCTGCTAGCCACCAGGCTCCAATCTCAGACGTTAACTGGGAAAATAAGCTGGTGTTGTAGCCGACAAAACCTATCTCAGGAATATCAGGGTGAATCAGATTGCGGTATAGGTGGAAATAACCTTGGTCATCAATCAGTATTCGCCGATACTTTTCTGCAAGAAAGGGGACATCCTGGCGAAATCCAGTGCCAAAAATAACTATGTCTGCCTGCAAGCGTTCACCATTGGCTAGTTCCACTCCATCTGTGCAAAATCGAGTAACTGTTGTCTTTCTACTCTGTAATTTGCCAGTGTACAAATACTCGTAAAAACCTTCGGGTGCAAGTGCAGTGAAACAGTTAACCGATTTATACATGGGTTTGTCAGGCAACATTCCACAAGCATCAAGACCGAACTGTAGGCGCAGAAGAATCTCTTGTATCTGCCAAAAAGCCCACACAAAGGGTTTTCCTATGGTGTGTAGCACCCACTCCAACCCTCGCAGTTGGCGGTAGGGTAACCAAGCCTCTGCAAACCGGGTTAAAAGCAGGTATTTAACATTCACCAAACCGAAGAAAAATCTGGGAACTTTCCACAAAGTTTCCCGAAAAACTAAAGTGCATTCTTTGGCTTGACCAGCAGCGTAGGCGGCTATATCAGTAGCCGATTTACCAAAGCCTACAACAATTACTCGTTTACCGTTGATTTGGCAACTGTCGTTAAATTCAGTGGAATGTAGCACCTGACCCCCAGATGCTATGAATTCCTCCTTTCCAGGCAATAAAGGTATTTTTGGAATGTGAAAAAGACCGTTACAGATGAGGACGAAATCAAACTCGTACTTCTGTTGTTTGATTTCGCCATTGCTGTCATCTTGAAAGTTGATGGTGACTAGCCATTTTGCTTGGATGTTAGTCTTCCTCTCAAGATGAACAACTTCTGTTTGAAATCGAATTTTCTCTAGAATGCCAAAGTTCTGCGCGTAGGACTCTAAGTAATCCCGCATCTGCTCGGCTGTAGGCCACTCTAGATAAGATGCAGGCATGGGATAATCAGAGAAAGCATATGTATCACGGGGGTTCTGGGTAGTTAACCCTGAGTAAGTGCGAGACTTTTCCCATACACCACCGACTTTCTTTTGCTTCTCGAATATAGTCACTGTGTAACCTTCTTCAATAAAGGTTTTAGCTGCAACTAAACCACTAATACCAGCGCCAATAATACAAATATGCTGAATTGTCATATGCTAGAATTTATTACACATTAGGAAACAGAGCAGGCAATAAAATTACCTCCATTACCTTGCCATTTAATGCAACTCACTATTAATTAGCAATAAAATAACTCATGTAATTACACTAAACTCAGTGAGTATTTTTGTTGATAGATTTTCTGGCTTTTGGCATAGTACAAAAGCTCATTAAAAAAATTGCCAAAACATTCAAATAATTTTTCGACTAACTCAAAAGCTTCTTGGCGAATTTCTTCTGACAGTTGAATTTTTTCGATAAAGTGTTTTGTTGTAGATAAATGTAACATGTGTTCAGTTTCCACAACTAGATGAAAGTCTGCAAAATAACGGCATTCTTTTTTAGTAATTGCTTTAATTTCTCTAGCAATTTTTGCTGCATGGTAAAACATAATACTTCCCGTTGCTTCGATGACTTCAATTATTAATAACTTCTGGATAGGAGTAGCTTTGTGAGTATACCCGTATAGTTGATAGTTTAAAGCGCGAGTGTTCTTTGTCTGTTCACTCCAAAGAAATCTTAAGGCATCACTGAATTTTTGTGTTTTGTCAAGTTGAAGTTTCTCTAAATCTTCCAAAAACCATAGCCAGTGATTCTCATCTTCATAAGTATGTTTGTTAACGATCGCTTGAATTGGATCGTTAGTTGGTTCTTCTCGAAAACAATATTTGTTCAGTTCTCCAAAATTCAGAACGAAACTAGCAGCACAGGGCGCCCAAGATAATCTTTCTCTGGGGTCTATACTTTTATCTTGCATAAAATCAAATAATGGCAATTGAGCAAACTCTTGTTGACGTTTTTCTATTAATGTCAGTATTTCTCTCATTGTTGCAATTCCATATTTAATTTAATCAATTTTGTGTTTGAAGTTAATATCGAAAGGACAAAGAAGATAACTACACAGCAGAAAATATTCTGCTAAATCCAGACACTTTTTCAGACTCACCAAGCGCTTTTGCTATGAGTTTGTATCCATAGAATAGCAAGATGAACTAGGTATATTTAGGGACTTGTAAATGGCGATCGCAGGCTATGTGTAAAGTTCATAAAACCGACATCATCAACTTGTGAATAGTCTTGTTTTCAGGCAAATAACGTCACAACATAGCATTTTTTGTAAAGACAAGACTATGATAAATATCAATGTAGTCTTATACTTGGTGTTCAAAAAGCGATTTCGTACTAATATTGTTATTTTTTTCAAAAAAAATGATATCCGAAAAAATGTGTAATTATTTAATATAAAGTAATACACTGACACTAATACTTAGTACTACATATAATGATTTCAACTTTTTGCTATTGAAATTTAAAACTTTGGCAAACACTAAAAATGGCTAATAGCTAATCGCTACAACAATTTTCAAGTTGAGAGACTACGGTTAACACGGTGAGTCGGGCTAGCAAGTCAAAAGTAAAAACAAGAGAATTATGAATTAAATATAAAAACTTCATAAAGACTCTTTGACATTTTGCCTTTTTACTTTTAACCCCCTTTGAGGGATTGGCGTAGTTCAATCAATTGAAAACTGCTGTAATTGTCGAATAGCTATTAGCCATTAGCAATAGTCCAGCCTAGAACGGTTTTGATTGTTTAGTAGCGATCGTCGCAGACGTTGCCGTTCGCGCAGCGTCTCCGACAGGAGAAGGCATCGCGCTAACCTGAGTGCTATTAACCGTTGTTGCTTGCAACATTTGAGTATGGGAGATAGAGTTATTAGCCAGTTTAAACAGTGGATTTGACAAAATCCCTGCTATGGAAGTGGCGATTAAAGTCACTACCAGCCCTACCTGCAAAGGTCTTAATCCAGGCAAATTCCAACGCACTTCGGGATAATTCTTCACTACGTCGGACATTTCATGGGGTTCTTTGACTACCATCATTTTGACTACGCGAATGTAGTAGTAGATGGAGACGACACTGGTAACTAAGCCCAGTAAAACTAATCCGTAAAGACCAGCCTGCCAACCAGCCCAGAATAAGTAAATTTTCCCGAAAAACCCAGCTAGTGGAGGAATACCACCCAAGGAGAGTAGGGAGATACTCAACCCTAGTGTTAGCAGTGGGTCTTTTTGATACAAACCGGAGTATTCAGCAATCTGGTCGGTTCCAGTCCGCAGGGAGAACAGAATGATGCAACTAAAGCCGCACAAATTCATGAACAAATAGACCAGCAGGTAAAATACCATACTGGCGTATCCAGCTTCAGTACCAGCAATTAAGCCAATCATCACAAACCCAGCTTGAGCAATGGATGAATAAGCTAGCATTCGTTTCATGCTGGTTTGCGCCAGGGCGACTACATTACCCAGGATCATACTGAGAACTGCAAGGGCGGTGAAGACAAACCGCCACTCATCAGCGACCAGGGAAAAGGTTGTGGTCAGTAAGCGGATGGCTAGGGCAAACCCGGCTGCTTTGGAACCAACAGATAAAAAGGCAATCACTGGAGTGGGCGCGCCTTCGTAAACGTCTGGTGTCCACTGGTGGAAAGGTGCAGCAGAGATTTTAAAGCCAATACCTGCAATCACAAAAACCAGGGCAATTACCAAACCTAAAGATTGACCAACGTTAGCATTGGCAATGCCATTAGCGATCGCATTTAGTTCTGTTTGTCCACCAGATAGACCGTACAACAAAGAAACGCCGTACAGAAATACTGCTGTACTAGAAGCTCCAATTAACAGGTATTTCAGCGCGGCTTCATTGGAACGGGGATCGCGCTTGGTATAACCTGTGAGTAAGTAAGAGGAAATACTGAGGGTTTCTAGAGAGATGAAAATCATCACCAATTCACTAGCCCCGGATAAAAACATGCCTCCAAGGGTAGCAGTCAGCAAAATGGCGATAAATTCAGCTAAAGCGGTGCCACTCTGCTCAACGTAGCGAATTGACATCAATATAGTCACAGTGGCAGACAATGCCACAAGACCGCGAAAGACGATACTGAGGTCGTCACTATTAAACTCACCGCTAAAGGAGATGGGATTGGGATTATCCCATTGAAAATAAAGGGCGGCAATCGAAGCAAGTAAACCTGCGATCGCTAGATATCCAATCCAGCGCGAGGATGTCCGCCCCAAAATCAAATCAACAATCAAAACCCCCAAGAGGGTGAGAATTACAATCCCCTCTGGCAAAATCGTTCCAGCATTTAACTGGGATGTAAGATTAGCAAAATCCATGAGATATACAGGTTTTGGCGATTAGACATTAAGGCTAGCTGAGTTCATTCTATCTATTGTTCTTCACCTCAGTTGCATTAAAATTCTATATCGGCATGTATTGGTGCGATCGCGCCAAAGCCGCTAGTGGCAGATGTAGTAGTGCATCAAGCAAACATCTATACTATCTCTACTATCCTTACTATCAGATTAAATTATGTTAAAGTCAAAAATTGAGAGCTTGCATTTAAACAAAATAAACCTGTTGAACCTGTTCATTCCTGTTTTCTAGCTCTTACCTTTTATTTATAGGACTTACGCGCATTGTCATATTTTTTTCTTTGTGGGTTGTCAAAAGTCAATAGTCCAAAAAAGCTTGATTAAAGACCATTGACTCTTGACTATTGACTGCCATCGCCAAAAATATGTGTGCCAGTTGCGTAAGTCCTGATTTAGATTAATTGTGTATGAAGATGCAATAATATAGCAATCCGATTTGATTTCTGAATCACTCGTAGAGGTAAGGGACTGGGGACTGGGGACTGGGGACTAGGAAGAAGGAATAAAGGTGTACTGAGTTTTGTTCAAAAATCAAATATGAGTCCTATATAACTTAGGTAAATTTATACCGTATGCAGGACAATTCATGAATTGCCCCTACGTGAATAAAGCGCAACCTTACATAGAATCGGTATTGGGCAACAGCTTTTTTAACTCAATTCAAATTTTCACACAAATAAGCAGTTCAGCTGTTTCCTGAACTGCCTATATACAAATACGCAGATCAGTTATTTTCTGAACTGCTGATTTTAGAATAAATTTCGCTTAGCGAATGCTTTTTGTGCTTCTGCCAAGCTATCGTGAGTATCCACCACTATTTTTTCCCCAGCCACCGCCGGAGCGAGCCGGTTTCTCCTCCTTTGGTCTAGCTTTATTGACTTTCATTACACGCCCCATCCATTCAGCACCGTCCAAAGCCTCAATGGCTTTATCTTCTGCGGCTGATGATTCCATTTCTACGAAACCAAAGCCCCTAAGGCGACCTGTTTCCCTATCTGTAGGTAGTTGAACTCGCGTTACAGTACCATATTCAGAAAATACCTTAGTGAGGTCGTCTTGTGTGACGTTGTAGGATAGGTTCCCTACGTATATTGACATGAAACTCTCCAGAATCCATTGATGCAGAGATGTTCATCCGGAGAGCCGCTTGCAATTATTACTAAAAACAAGATCCGTATCACCGAACTTAACTTCTCTAAGTTTTATGCTAACACAACTTTATATATAGTAAAAGCCTAAATCTGTCGATTGGTGCTGATGTATGGTAAGATGCATCGCGTTTAACTATGGTTACTATTTTTTTAGCTGATTGTGCAATTCAACAATTAAGTTTGTACGGTAAATTCTTCTTTTTCGATTCCCCAATTTACCCAACGGATTGCCCCCCGTCCTGATTCCACATCAGGTGTAACTTGCAGAACATGAATAAACCCTGTCCTTGGGCAAGTCATTTTTAATAAATAAATTGGTTTTTCGTCAACATCACCATCGATTTTTAATAATGTATATTCAGCCCAACTACAAGTGCTAGCAAATGATTGTGATTTTAAACAGAGACTATCAAGATTTGTTTTGAGCCGATTTTGAATTCTTAGTTTATCTAAAGTACAATCTTGCACCACTTCTCCTGATAAATTGGAATCAAAGCTGATTGTTCAGGTGTTAACTTTACAATCAGCGACATACCGCCAACCTTCAGGCTCGTATTCCCGTTGAATTTTCACCATCCAATCACCTTGAGGAATTGCGATCGCTCGATGTTATTCGTGAACCACCAACGCAGTTGCTGAAAATACACGCAGATACAGCGTCTCATCCTTTTGCAATAACTCTGCCTCACCTTGAGAAATGCGATGTTTATAAGGGGTAGGTTGAAAACCCCGGAGTAACAGCAACGTAGTTGCGTATTACGTGCTTCAGACCGGCGATGAAAACCACAGAGCAGGTTTTAACCTGCCTTGGCGTTAACTAATCTCTCTGTTGTGCAATATAGTTTTTAACCGCTTCAGTTGAGATATTGCCAGCAGTGGAGACAAAATAACTGGGTGTCCACAAAGTAGGAAGTTTCAGTAATTCAGGAAACTCTTTTCTTAGGTGATGGGATGCTCTGCCTTTAATCAACCTAATGATTCTACTAGGTTCATCATTAGGTTTTGCATTCACGAATAAATGCACATGGTCGGGCATAATTTCCATTGCGATAATTCGCCATCTGTTCTCGTGACACACTTCACAAATAATCTGTTCTAATCTTTCTGAGATTGCGCCAAATAATACTTTTTTACGCCTTTTGGGGATAAACACAAAGTGATAATTCAACAGAGATACAGCATTCCCCTCATGCCTGTATTCGTCTGGTTCAAATTTTTCCATAATTAAGTTTTAAAATACTTGTCTTTTGTCTATATGTATTGTATTTTATATGTTAACTATAAACAATAGTCAAGGAGGTGATTTTGTAGTGCTGGTGTTAGAGTACAAAATTAAAGGTACAAAGTTGCAGTATCAAGCCATAGATGAAGCTCTTAGAACTACGCAGTTCATTAGGAATAAAGCGATTAGATACTGGATGGATGCACCAAAAGAGGCGAATATCAATAAGGTTGCTCTTAATAATTACTCAACAGCACTACGGAAAGAGTTTAAATTTGTAGAAGAACTCAACTCAATGGCTTGCCAATCTGCAACAGAAAGAGCATGGTCATCTATTGACAGGTTCTACAATAATTGCAAATCAAAGACCCCAGGTAAAAAGGGATATCCACGCTTTCAGAAAGATAACCGTTCCGTTGAATACAAAACTTCTGGTTGGGCATTACACCCTACTAAGCGGCGTATCACCTTCACTGATAAAAAAGGTATTGGTGAAGTTAAATTACTTGGTAAGTGGGATATTCACACATACCCAGTTAAGTCAATTAAGCGGGTTAGGTTAGTCAGAAAAGCCGACGGGTACTATTGCCAATTTGCAATTAAAACTGAACCATTGAGTGAGTCAAGAATATCTGATGGTGAAGTGGGTTTAGACGTAGGATTGGAACATTTCTACTCTGACTCCAATGGACATCATGAACCTAATCCCAGGTTCTTGAGAAAATCTGAAAAAGCAATCAAGCACGCTCAACGTCAGATTTACAAAAAGGAGAAAGGTAAAAACCAACGCTCCTTCGCTAGACAGAGGTATGCTCGAAAACACTTAGAAGTAAGCAGACAACGGAATGAACACGCTCTCTTGATTGCGCGTAACGTATGCAAGGCTAACGCCTTAGTGGTCTACGAAGATTTAAGAGTTAAGAACATGGTAAAAAATCACTGTCTTGCTAAATCAATTAATGATGTTAGCTGGGGTTTGTTTCGTCGTTGGTTAGAATATTTTGCAGGTAAATTCAACACTAAAGTTGTTGCCATCAATCCTAGAATGACCTCTCAAAGATGTAGTGATTGTGGTGCAATAGTTAAAAAATCTCTTTCAACTCGTACTCATAAATGTAGTTGTGGGTGCGAGTTACAAAGAGATGTGAATGCTGCCAAAAATATTCTGAATCTTGTTAAGCAAGCTACGGTCGGGCAGACCGGAAGTAACGCTACTGGACTAGCAACCTCTACTCTACTTGGGGAAACCCTGGTTGAGCAAGTAGCTAGGGTGAAAGTAGAATCCCCGTGTCTTTAGACCGGGGAGTGTCAAGTCCTGTAACTTTGCCTGCTGCCAAAATTAAATGATGTATCTTTTATCCATCATCCTGCTGGACAGGTACTAAAATAACATCACCCTGACGAATTAGCTGCATAGTTTTGCCTCTAGGAATTAAGTATAAACCCTACTTCGCTTTTGCTCTCAAGTTTGATTTAATTTTGGCAAAACGTCTTTCGAGCAGGGAAGAAGGAGCGCACGGTAGCAGGGGAAGATGGTAAATGGGGCAAAAAGATAAAAGTTAAATTATTTACCAATCCCCAATACCCAATCCCCAATTCCCACTTCTCAATCACAAAAGGTGTCATAGTATTACAGTTAGTAACTTTATGGACAAATGTCCTTAAGCAACTTTTCCCGGTGTTACCCGGAATGGATAAACTGCAATACCCTCTATCCCTAAGCTAAAAGCCGCGCTCGTCTACATTTTATGTTTGCCATATCCTTTGTAATTCCCTCGCTATAACCAAAGTATGCTCGCTCTTTTACCTATGCTTATCTCCAATGCTTAAAGCAAGGAAGCTTGTAGTAGCAGGATTTTCACCCATTGGTTAACGGTCATCGGGTTTTGGACATTTAGACAGATATTACCATTTTTGTGGATAAAATCATTGAATATTTACAACACTTGCGGGGTAATTTAAAAATTGTAGTCGTCAATTATGCACTAGATAAGTTAAAGATTGAAATAGCTGGCAATTCACACCTAACATTCGTCTACTATCCTCTAAGAAGAACTGCGCCAAAGTTTTGCGGATTTTCGCCCTCACAAGTAGCACTGCCTCACCAGGCCAAAATCCAGTGAGAACGCAGTTTCCTCCTTTGGGCAGCTTCCGTATTCCACAGGAGAACTCAAAGGGTAGGGTAGGATGAAAAGAAGAAAGCGGTATCAGCCGCCAGGAGGGATAAAAATGAAAAATTTCATAATTCATACTGGTGACTTCACTCATTAATTGACCTTTTATCTTGACATTTCGCAGAAATTGCCTCAATTTGACTGTTTAGCTTAGCAGCTACTCTTTTTCTTGAAATTTCCATGTCAACTCTCGTCATCGTCGAATCTCCGACCAAAGCTCGTACCATTCGCAACTACCTGCCAAAAGACTATCGGGTAGAAGCGTCTATGGGTCATGTGCGTGACCTACCCCAATCGGCTAGTGAAATTCCCACCGCTATCAAAGCAGAAAAATGGGCGCAGCTTGGGGTAAATGTCGATGCCGACTTTGAACCGGTGTATGTTGTCCCCAAAGATAAAAAGAAAATTGTCACCCAACTTAAAGATGCCCTCAAAGATGTAGATGAATTAATCCTGGCAACGGACGAAGACCGGGAAGGTGAAAGCATTAGTTGGCATTTATACCAGTTGCTCAAGCCAAAAGTTCCCACAAAGCGGATGGTGTTTCATGAAATTACCCAAGACGCCATCAAAAAAGCTTTGAAAAACTGCCGTAACATTGATGAACAACTGGTTCGCGCCCAAGAAACACGACGTATTTTAGATCGACTCGTTGGCTATACTCTGTCTCCGCTGTTGTGGAAAAAAATTGCCTGGGGATTATCCGCTGGGCGAGTCCAATCAGTAGCCGTGCGACTTTTGGTAAACAAAGAACGCCAACGCCGCGCTTTCCGTGAGGGTACATATTGGGATTTGAAAGCTTATTTAGAGCAGCAAAAAAATCCCTTTACCGCCCAGCTGGTGACAGTGGCAGGTACGAAAGTGGCAACTGGCAGTGATTTTGATCCAGCAACTGGTAAAATCACCGCTGGTCGCAATGTCGTGTTGCTTTCAGAAGCAGATGCTTTAGCCCTCAAGGAACGCCTGGCTGATAAACCTTGGAGTGTCACAGATGTAGAGGAACGCCCAGTGACGCGCAAACCCGCGCCACCGTTTACCACCTCGACCCTGCAACAAGAATCTAACCGCAAACTGCGGCTGTCAGCACGAGACACAATGCGGGTTGCTCAGAATTTGTACGAGCAAGGATATATTACCTACATGCGTACAGATTCGGTGCATTTATCGGATCAGGCCATAGAAGCTGCCCGCAGTTGTGTAGAACAACTTTACGGGAAACAATACCTCAGCCCCCAAAAGAGGCAATACACCACCAAAACTAAAGGTGCCCAAGAGGCACACGAAGCAATTCGTCCGGCAGGTAGCAGTTTCCGTACTCCCCAAGAGACTGCTTTGGGCGGTCGGGAACTTGCCGTTTATGATTTGATTTGGAAGCGCACCGTCGCCTGCCAAATGGCTGACTCTCGGCAAACTCAAATTACTGTGCAGCTGCAAGTTGAAGATGCAGGGTTCCGTGCTTCTGGCAAGCGCATCGATTTTCCCGGTTATTTACGCGCCTATGTCGAAGGTTCAGACGATCCTGAGGCGGCATTGGAAGACCAAGAAGTGATTTTGCCTAGCCTGAAAGTTGGCGATCATCCAGATTGTACCAACCTGGAAGCAGTTGGGCATGAAACCCAACCCCCAGCTAGATACACCGAAGCAACTCTGGTAAAAACCCTAGAAAGTGAAGGCATCGGTCGTCCCAGTACCTACGCCAGCATCATTGGTACGATTATTGACAAAGGTTACGCCCAATTGGTGAGTAACGCTCTGATTCCTACTTTTACCGCTTTCGCCGTTACCGACCTATTGGAAAAACATTTCCCTGACATTGTTGATCCCAGTTTTACCTCTAAAATGGAGCAAACCTTGGATGACATTGCCGACGGTGAAGTTGCCTGGCTACCTTATTTACGGGAATTTTATCTGGGAGACAAAGGTTTAGAAACTTTAGTCAGAGAACAAGAAAATCAAATTGATGCCAATAAAGCTAGAACTGTAGAACTAGAAAATTTAGAGGCAAAAGTCCGTATCGGGAAATATGGGCCTTACATTGAAGTCGAAAATGGTGACGGTGTTGTTACCGCTTCCATTCCCAAAGACTTGACCCCAGCTGATCTTGACCCCAAACAGGTAGAAGTCCTACTACGGCAAAAAACCACTGGCCCTGACCAACTCGGTCGCCATCCCGAAACTGGCGAACCAATTTATGTGAAAATCGGCACATATGGCCCCTACGTCCAGTTGGGTGATAAGTCTGATGAAAATCCCAAACCTAAACAAGCTTCCCTACCCAAAGGTGTGACTCCAGAAACCGTTACCTTGGATATGGCTGTTGGTCTTTTGGCACTACCCAGAACATTGGGAGTTCATCCGGACACTGGTGCCAAAATCCAAGCAAGTTTAGGACGTTTTGGCCCTTACATCGTTCATGACCAGGGTAAGGAAGGAAAAGATTTCCGCTCTTTGAAAGCTAGTGATAATGTTTTGACAATTTCCTTAGAACGGGCATTGGAATTATTATCTGAACCGAAAAAGGGACGTAACTCAGCTAATGGCAAGTCAAAAGCGGCCTTACGGGAATTGGGCGCACATCCTGATGATGGAACACCTGTGAATATCTACGATGGCCCTTATGGCCCTTACATTAAGCATGACAAAACTAATGTGAGTATCCCAGAAGGGCAATCGGTAGAAGATGTAACGCTGTCTACAGCACTGCAATTGTTGGCAGCTAAAGCATCGACAACGAAATCCACTCGTAAGACCACTAAATCAACAAGTTCGAAAACCAAGTCAACGGCTAAGTCATCCACGACTAGTGCCAGAAAAAAAGATGCAAAAGGTTAGTTAGGGTCAGTGGTCAGTGGTCAGTTGTCAGTGGTCAGTTGTTTTTTATTGACTAATGACTATTGACTATTGATACAAAATGCCCACCTTGGAGGAATGCAGTCTTATAGGTTGCTGATGTGATACTCTAAAAAGTAAGGGAGATCACAACACCAAATTTGAGAAGTGGCTTATGCCCAAAATCAGGAGGTGTGTGTCAGCCCAGTTCCAGGCTAGAGGTGCAAAATTACGCCTGTTTGCGCGTAGCTGTTAATCAAAATTTGAGGTAGTATCTCAGGAGCAGTCAGTTCAATGGACTATATAGAAAAGGTGCTGGAAAAGCTTAAGGAATTGACCCGCAAGCTAATTGAGGCCTTGTTGGGGCCAGAGGCTGAGCCGGAACCGGAACTGATTCCGATTCCTGTAGATCAACGATCGCGTCGTCGCTAAGAAGCTTAAGGTACTGAAGTTGACGTTGCAACCCTTAAGCATTTTGGCGCTGCACGGGCCAAACTTAAATTTGCTAGGACAGCGAGAACCAGGAATCTACGGTTCTTTGACTCTGGCTGAAATTAATCGCCTGTTAGAACTAGAAGCACAAAAGTTACAGGCGGAAGTTATTGCAGTGCAGTCAAATCATGAAGGAGTTTTAGTAGATACTATTCATGACGCCCTAGGGAAACACCAGGGAATTTTGATTAATGCTGCGGCTTATACCCATACGAGTGTAGCGTTGCGGGATGCGATCGCTGCTGTAAATTTACCCACAGTAGAAGTGCATCTCAGCAACATTTACCGCCGGGAAGAATTCCGCCATCATTCTTACATATCCTCAGTAGCCATTGGGCAAATAAGTGGTTTTGGCGTTCAAAGTTACTTGTTGGGCTTACAGGCTTTGGTGCATCATTTAACAGAGAAAAGTTAAGAGTTAGGAGTTAGGAGTTAGGAGTTGAAGTAGGGGCGGGTTCACAAATATCCTCGCGCTATGAAGTGATAATATTCATCAACCCGCCCCTAATGTTGACTGTTGAGTGTGAACAGTGGGATATTTTTTTACTTGGAAGTCCGTTAGGAGTAAACTGTTGGCTGTCTATGATTAACTGTTCACTCCTCACTAGTCACTCTTAACTCTGTATAGTTTATGCGCTACTCACTTGTAAGTCGGTTTAGAGGTACTTTACTTGGGGTATTACTAGGGCAAACTTTAGCAAAGGACTATGAACAAAAGTCTCAAAATTGCTCTGAAATGGTAAAAACAGCGATTTTGGGTACTCAAAGTTTAATTAGTCTAGGCAAACTAGATTTAGATGATTGGCTAAAGCGCCAACAACAAAAGTCTCCTGATTTAGATATCAATAATCAAGTCTTGCCACAAGCTATACTTGCCACAATCCCAGTGGCACTTTTTTCTCATGAAAATAAAATCAAACTGCGAGAAAACTTGCTACGTGTGTTACAAATCTGGGAGCATGACCCAGTTGTTCGTGATGGAACACTCGCAGTAGGATATGCGATCGCTAAATCTCTGACTGAAAAACTTCAACCTCGAACCCTCATCCCGCAAACAATTGCTTTTATCGGTGAGACATCGACATCAATACCACAAAAACTGTTGAAAGTCAATGATTTGTTAGAACAAGGAATTGGGTTAGAAAAAGCACAAGGCGAGTTCAGTAAAGAAGAAAACTGGAGTCATGCTATTGCTATGGCATTTTACTGCTTTCTTAGTACCTTAGAAGACTTTCCTCTAGCAATTTTGCGGGCTACTGACAATGGTAATGTCGCAAGGCAAGAGGCTAGGGGTTCACGTTTGCAGACAATAGGCGCAATTACTGGAGCCTTATCAGGAGCTTACAACAGCACTATCGGTATTCCCGTCAAATGGCAGATTTCGCTTTCACCAGCCCATTTAGCAGCCTGGGAATTGACCAGTCTTGAGCAAATGCTAGAATTGGCTGATGCACTTGTGGCTGTGTGGTCAGGAGTGTATAGTATTGCCCTACATCCAAGCGAGTCTCAACTAGAGGGATGTGTCATGTCTGATCAACAAGCTTTGTGCGTTTATGCAGCTCCCCGCGTCATCCGATCGCGTTAATTTAATGATCACCAAAAATCAAAGTACTAAACAGCGAATATCATCAATTTAGTAGTTTTTTACACTACAATCTCTAAATTATCCTTCAACTAGTTCCCGACATTGAAATGACCCCCACCGCCGCCACCGCTTGGGCTTTTCCTCGGATTGCCTTGTTTTGAGCTATCAAAGTAAGCAGCCAGATGTAATGAAAATACAGCGATTTTTTCAGTCTTTGACCCGGCTATTGACTCACTGGCGACAATGGTACAAAGCATTACGCCATAAAAGACAGTTGCTTGGGGCAATCAAAGGTAAAAGTGGCAACAACCGAAGTAGGAGGCTTAAAAGGGATATCAAGAGCTATGTGCTTATATATATATTAAAAAAAATCACTGCCAACAGCGAACATCAAAAACGAGAAATAGCCCTCGGATCAATGGCAAAATCGGTCAAAAATCAGGTAGGGATTGATAAATCAGGTTTAGGTTGGGTTCATGAGCAGCGTTTCACCGTCATTTTGGCGATCGCAATAGTATCTCTGACAGGTGTAATGGGGCATAAGTTGTACAACCAACCCCAACTGAAAGTGGGGACTCGCGCACCAGAGACAATTAAAGCACCTTATACTGCTACCATCGAAGATAAAAAAGAAACTGAAGCCCAGCGCCAAGCTGTGAGTAAAAGTTCTTTAACAGTGTTGATGATTGATGCAGAAGTCACTGAAAAAATCAACCAAAATTTGCAACAACTTCTGGATCTAGGCAACGAAATTCGTACTACTGCCGGATCTTTTCCTTTTTTTGACACTTCAGTATTGTCTGTTTATATCCAACATTATCTCCGTTCCTGTTCTGCCTTTGAATGGCAAGCGCTGCTAACAGCTTTAGAAAATAACCGCAAACAAAAGTTAGGATTATTACTTCCAAAGCAGCAGAATAGAGGTTTGCAGGAAAATTATTTCCACTCCCAACTCTCCACTCCCGTAGGGGCGCAAGGCCTTGCACCCCTACTCACCACTCAAAAAACCGACTTTGCTCAAGCAGTAGCAGAATTACAAGCTTACCGCACCACGACTTCAGAACAAAACTTGTCGTCACTGATTACCCAAATCTCCCAAGCACGCCAAGCATACGCCCAAGCCAGCGCTCAACTTTTACAGCCAGAGACTACAAACTCGGACAACTCGCAGATGGTGTATGGCGAAACTATCCTTCTAGACTTGTCAGATGATGAGTGGGCGAAAACACAAACAGGAATTCGCCAGAGTGCAGAACGGATGCTCACCCAAGGTATTCCCCACGGGATACCACCAACAATTTTACAGAATGCAGTGAGTTTACATGTGCAAGGGTTTGTACCAAAGGACGCTGAAGCATTGGCAACTAAACTGATATTAGCTGTACTGCGACCGAATTTGAAACAAGATGAAGAACAAACCAAACAACAAGCATTAAAGGCTGCTGCTGGGGTGACACCCGTGATGGTGGAAGTGCAGCAAGGCGATGTGATTGTCAGCAAAGGAAAGCTGATAACTGCTTGGCGCTTTGAGGTATTGGAGCGTTATCAACTGATTCGCCGGGAGAACAACTGGCTGGAATTGGCGAAGCTAGCAGGATTTGTGACGATCGCAATTGGCATTTTTGTCTGGGTTGAAAAGCAAAATAAGTGTCAATTGCGGCAACGCGATCGCTTGTTGGTGCTGCTATTGACTCTGAGTACACCAGGTGTACTAACAATGGGTGTACAATATACAACTTGGAGCGGGGTTGGTTTGTTATTGGGTAGCTTCTACGGCCCTACTTTGGGTGTAACCGTTGTTGTACTGCTGTTGTTATTGCTACCCATCACCTTGGAAGTCAGCATGATTTCGCTGTTGGCTGGTGCAGCAGGAGGAATCTTAGGCAGTTGCATAGCTCAAAGACTGCGATCGCGCGAAGAACTGGCACTATTAGGTATTGCCATAGCTTTTACTCAGGGCGGCATTTACCTGATTGCCAAGCTGATTAGTGGTGCTGCATTTGCAGTAGGCTGGTATCTTGTCCTCAAAGAAGCAGGGTTATTTGCTCTATCCGGCTTAGTCTGGAGTATTGTAGCGTTGGGCTTGAGTCCTTATCTGGAAAAACTATTTGATTTAGTTACCCCCATTCGCTTAGCAGAACTGGCGAATCCTAATCGCCCCTTGTTAAAACGACTCGCCACTCAAACCCCTGGAACCTTTCAACATACCCTATTTGTGTCTACCCTGGCTGAAGCTGCTGCCAAAAAATTGAAATGTAATGTTGAATTGGTTAGGGCTGGTACATTATACCACGATATTGGCAAAATGCACGACCCTTTGAGTTTTATTGAAAATCAAATGGGAGGGCCGAATAAACACGACACAGAAATTAATGACCCTTGGAAGAGTGCAGAAATTATTAAAAAGCACGTAACTGAAGGGTTAGTGATGGCACGCAAACACCTATTGCCTACAGCAATTCAAGCTTTTATTCCTGAACATCAGGGAACAATGGCGATCGCCTATTTTTATCACCAAGCACAGCAAATGGCGCAGGCAGATCCCAGCATCACAGTCAACGAGGCAGATTTTCGCTACGATGGGCCGATTCCCCAATCGCGGGAGACAGCAATTGTCATGTTGGCAGATTCTTGTGAAGCAGCGCTGCGATCGCTCAAAGATGCTACACCAGAACAAGCATTAACAATGCTCAACAATATTTTACGCGCCCGATGGCAAGACAAGCAAATGGTAGATTCCGGGCTGACGCGGAATGAAATGACAGAAATTGCCCAAATTTTTGTCGAAGTTTGGCAGCAATTCCATCATAAACGCATTGCTTATCCCAAGTTGAAGGGTAGTAACACTGGGCGGAATTCGTAATGCGAATGCTGGCAATTATATTTTTTAACCTTTTAGTTTTTAAGATCAGTTATCTGCGGTTAACTTTTATTGATAACTAAAGTACCAGCCAGAATGTCGTGCAACGCTTGCTTTTTCTTAGTATAAGCCGCCATGATATAACCAATCAAGAAGGTCATTGTTGAGATGTATTTACCAAAATATCTTCCCGTGGCTCTATCAAAAGAAATCTTGTTGCCGTTGAGGTTAGTAACATTTCCATTTACGATTGTCCTAGAAAACGCAATAATAACTCCTCACGGTCAGCCTGTAATATTAAGCCCAAATATTCATCTGGTGACAACTGTAACAAAGATGGAATGATGCCTTCTAAATCAGTATCTAAATTACCAAATCGTAACTTCAAAAGCCCTGAAATGACTTTTTTTCGTTCGGCTTCCGCACCTTCCTGTTGCCAACTGGTAACAATTTCCATAACTTCCTCCCGCTCATCTAATCCCATTGTACTAATAGCCGCTTGAAAAACCTGCTTCTCAGTATCATCCAGCCGTAAATAAGTATCAACAAATCCCGAAATTAATTGCATCCGTGCTGGGTCTAATTTTAACGTAGTTAGCAATCGCAAACATTCTGCCTTCACCTGCGGACGTTCTGACACTGCAATATTCATCTTCGCCATCAACGCCGCCGCCACTGGATTTTGCTGCGCTATAAAATCCCGCCAACTTAGGCGATTTAATTGAATCGCTGCAAACTGAAATTCCAGCACTTTTAAATCAGAAAACGTGACGCGATAATTTTGAGGTTCAGCGCGTTTTGGTTCGTCGAAGGAGAAAATCACCACAGGATAAATTGGTAAATCATATTTTTCATGCAAGCGGGCAAAATACTTAAACATCCGCTTGGCAAATGCTGACTCAGTATAAGACTGATTTTCAACGTGAATTAAAAAATAAGTTTCCTGCTGCTGATAACGCACCTGCGCCAGCAAATCAATTTCTTTCTTTTCGCCAGATGTGACATCAGTAAACACCTCTTGGGGTAAAAATTGGATGGAATCGCGGTCTATTTGGCTGGCTACTTGAGGCAGGAATAAATCGAGAAACTCAACAAAGAATGTAGATATTAATTCTTTGAAAAGCCTGTCATGGTCAATCATCCTAGCAACTCCTCCAACACATCCAAATCTCCACATTCGGCGCAAAAAATACCTTACAGAAAGTTAGGAGTTATTCTTCCCCATCTCCCCATCCCCCCATCCTCCCGTCTCCCCTATCTCCCCATCTCCCCTGCTCAAGATCTCCCCTGCCCCTATCTTGGGGGATAATATTGTGGATTCATAACTGGCGATTGATAACCGGTTGCAGGCATAGTATTGGGTAGGGGAGTAGTTATAACTGGAGGCTGATAAATGTTCATAGGTACGGTACTCGTAGTGCCGTTGGGTACGGGAGTATTGATTACTGGAGACTGATAATTAATTGGGGGCGCAATGATTGTAGTATTGCTTGGTGTAACAGCAGTTTGGTTGAATTGTTGGTAAGCAGCACTAGAAATTGAGCTAATTAGTTTTTCGGCGCGGGGGTCATTATTGGGACGTTGAACCATCACTGCAGCTATATAGCGCTTGCCTGTGGGAGTGTCAATTATACCTGCATCTGCCAGCATTGTGCCAATATCGCCCGTTTTGTGGTATATTCTTGCGCCTACTCCTAAACCAGATGGCAGTAAATTATCTCTTGCTGTGCGACGCATAATATCCAGCATGAGATCGCGCGATCGCATACTCACGAAATTTCCTTGATTTAGCATCGCCATCAAATTGGCCATTTCTCTGGGGCTAGTGGTGTTTGTCCCTTGTAAATCTGGAAGCTGATTACGAATCACTGTAGTTGTCAATCCCCAAGTGCGGAAACGCTGATTCAGTGCATCCATACCTCCCAGCCGGGCAATCAGCATATTTGTTGCCGTGTTATCGCTGATTGTAATCATTTTAGTGGCGACTTCCAGGGCATTATACTGGGTTCCCACTGGTTTATATTGCAGTTGTCCAGAACCACCAGCCACCATATCTTGTTGCATGGTCAGCATTTCATCCAGTCGAATTTTCCCGGCATCGACATCTTGGAAAAAGGCAACCAGAATTGGCACTTTAATTGTGCTAGCCGCAGGAAAACTAGCACTGCTATTCACATCTACGTAGCTACCAGTATCCAAATCGACTAAGAAAACACCAGGTGACAGATTTGGGTTTGCTATTACCAAATTCTGCACGGCATCTTTTAAAGATGTGATTTCCTGGGATAAGTATAAACTTGTACCTGGAACTAAAGCACTGGGGGTAGGTTGTGGCTGTGGTTGACCAACCTTATTAGTATTAGATTGGGCTGAAGGTACTGGAGTCATCCGACTAGCAGGGTCTAAGACTGACAACAGCGTACCGACAATTGCCCCCATGCCAACTCCGACAATCAATAACCTCAAAGCATACAACAAAGTTCTGGCCATGGGCTTTAACCGCGTCTTGCGGGACATTCGTCTGCCTATCTTTTGTACTGGCTGCTTTTGCACTCGCACTGTCTTGAATTGTACAGTGCTGGGGTTATGTGGAATGTTGCCCTTGACGTGAGGGATTGGTTTGACTGCTGCTGGCATCATTACCCCTGCTTTTGACCTGCGGACACCAGCACCAACTGGGGGAGGGGTAACATTATTGTTTACCCGTACCAGTGCTGTTTCTCCTGCGGGAGTTCGCTGGGGCTGCTTGGGTTTGGCTTTTTTGTTTTCTACTTTTTGGACTTTACGCGATCGCTGGCGGCGGTTTGGGGGTTGACGCCGCGAGAAAGCTGTTAGTTTGTCACCTGATTCTGACACTACTACTCCTTGTGACCCACTCGACTTTTTCCTTGCAGACTCCCGACCCAATACTCACTCCTGAAGCAGCTTGATGCGGAAATCACTTTTTGCTACTCGGTAGCAGTTTCGTGTTTAGTTTAAGCCATATTATCTAGTTTGGGGAGATGATTGCGTAAATATTAAAATTTTGGTAATGGGTAATGGGTAATGGGTAATGGGTAATGGGTAATGGGTAATGGGTAATGGGTAATGGGTAATGGGTAATGGGTAATGGGTAATGGGTAATGGGTAATGGGTAATGGGTAATGGGTAATGGGTAATGGGTAATGGGTAATGGGTAATGGGTAATGGGTAATGGGTAATGGGTAATGGGAAAGAAAAATACACTTTACCAATTCCCAATTCCCAATGCCCAATGCCCAATGCCCAATTCCCAATGCCCATTACTCATTATTATGATTGCTTAATGCCCATTCTACCTGTCGCAAAATTCCTCGTAGCATTGCCACTTCTTTTGTTTGCAGGTGGGCGCGATTATACAGTTGCCGGAATTTTTCCATGCGACTGGCTGCGGTATGGGGATACAAATAACCAATTTGCAATAGTAGTGATTCTAATTGCTGATAGTATATTTCCACAAGTTCCAAAGGTGCGAATTCAGTTTCACTTGGGGTTGGTGTTTCAGGTGATTCACATTGGGCTAGTTCGTAGCAACATAGGGCTACGGCTGTAGCTAAATTCAGGGATGGATAATTTTGATTTGTAGGAATGCGAACAAATCGTTGGGCATAATTTAATTCTTCATTACTTAATCCCCGGTCTTCCCTGCCAAAAATCAACGCTGCGGGTTGACCTGCTTCTTCTAGTAACCAAGGTAGTGCTGTGCGGGGATTTTCTAAGGGTGTTTCCCAATCACGGACACGCGCAGTTGTTGCGATCGCTCGGATACAACCTTGCAAGGCGGCTGGTAATGTATCTACTATGACCGCAGATTCTAAAACGTCCTTGGCGTGAACTGCCATTTTCATTGCTTCCGTTGATAGCGGGTCGCATTGGGGGTTGACTAATATTAGTTGATGTAGCCCGAAATTTTTCATTGCCCGTGCGATCGCACCCACGTTGATGGGGCCAGCTGGTTCCACCAAGACAATTCTTACCCCAGCCAGTCCCATTATTCGCCTCCCCCCATTACATTGGAAAATACTCTTAGGCTGATTTTCGGCATGATGCTTTGAGCCGAAAAGTGTGTTTTACATCATTGTACCTAGATGTAGCCACCTGTTGGGGTGGGGATGAAGCTTGAGCCTCATTTTGACAAAGAAACTGCTCTCTCTAAAATCATCTTAACGTCAGCTGGATTTCTTGATATATCTCGTTGCCAGAAACCAAAGCCCCTATGTTGATTAACTGCTTGAATCCATTGTTCTAAAAATGAACTTTTAGCTTCATCCTTCTGAGTGTATTTACCTTTAGTTTCTAAAATCAATAAACTCCCAGTTTTCAGGCGAATAATAAAGTCTGGTCGATACTTGCGAACAACCCCTTCAAATATGTAGAGAATTTCAAATCCAAGGTGGTCATTTTTAACCCAAGCCTCAACATTAGGATTTCTATCTAGTTCAAATGCTTCACTAGCTTCCCATGTACTATCGAAAGTGCAGCAGTTAATATGTGATTTTCGTGTGTATTCACATGGCTTACCAGTATACCATGTACGCATATCACCAGTAGAGCGAATTGGATGATTTTGGTCAAAAACAGGTTCAATTAATTCTGTATTTTCTAAATAAATAGCATTCCAAATGTGCTGAACTAATTTTCTTAAGTTGAGAGTGATCAGAATGCGCCTACGCATTTCATCTAAATTGAATAATGGTGGATTGATTTGGATTAAACCTGAGTGAATAAATTCTTCCACTAATTTAATCAGTTTCCCTAATAAATATTCTCGATTACCTCTCCATCCAGGTTTCATTTGATCAAAGATATCTCTAGCAGTCTCGAAGGCAATTTTCTGCATCCTAAATTTGCGCCCTAAATCTTCTAAATCAATACCCTTAATTTTTGTAACATCTGGTTTGCCATCAACAATTGGCGCTAATTCTGCCAGTGTACTATTATCAAATGCATCTAGCTCTAAAGGCTCAATTTGACTTAAATTAAGTTTAAGTTCCGGCTTATAAATATAATCAACTCGGATGATATTGGGAAAGCTAATTTCAAACTGTTGCTTTTCTGGGTCGGGTTTGATTTCAGTTTTAGGTTGAGGGGGTGGAGGTGTTGTTTCTTCATTAGATTCATATGGAATAAAGGTGAAAGGAACACCAAAAATGTTGACATACTCTGGTTCAAGTAAATTTGTTTCTGGGTTTATATCGTAAGCGGTTCTTCTCAAGCCTCGACCCACAACTTGTTCACAGAGAAGTTGGCTGGTGAACGCTCTAATACCCATAATGTGAGTTACTGTTTTAGCATCCCATCCTTCAGACAGCATCCCAACTGAGATAACATTTTGAATTTGTTCACCTGATTTACCAAGTTGACCAACCGTGTCAACCTTTTGCCTTAAAAGTTCTGCTTGTTCCTGTTTAGTTAACTTAGGCGTTATTTCTTCATCAGATGTATTGTCTTCATTAATATCTGAGGTTCTATATTCTATTTCATAACTTTCTTCCTGAGACTCTGCTATTTTCAGTACATTAGAGTCTATGTGGAGAGTACGTTCTGGAATGCAAAGTTCTTCTATTTGAATTTCATCATGATTGAAGGCATAGTTAATCCGGGCTGCGGTTTCGGTACGATTAGCGACAGAAATCATTACCGGAGGAACTTTATGTCCAGCTTGCTCCCAAGCTTTGGCTGTTTCTAACCAGTCCTTACCTAATAAATAATAAGCATTAGTAAGTAAATCAGGTAAAGATTCATTTGCTTTTGCTTTGCGATTGAAATCGTCTTTAACTTCAACATCATTATATAAATGATAGTAACGCGATTTAAAGTCTCTAACGTTAGGTCTACCATCATCACGAATTACAACACGAGGAGTTTTAACTAAGCCTGATTCAATGGCATCATTTAACCCAAAATCACTAACAATCCAGCCAAATAAAGCTTCTTCTGAACTTTTCTTACCAGAAGGTACAAAGGGTGTGGCAGAAAAATCAAAACAGGTGAGTATTCCTCTTGCTCTGTGGATGCGATCAAGTCCACCAATCCATTTTGTTGCTTCCTCAATCTCTTCTTTACTAATACCTTTTATTTTAGATTCTGCTGGAATACGCCAAGCATGATGTGCTTCATCATTAATGACTAAAAGATTGTTAAAACTAGCAAGTTCACCTAAAATATCTCTGACATAAGCTTCGTCACTTTTTGCTCCACGTTTATCTACACCCTTTTTTTTAGCAATTTGTTCTTTTGTCTCCCATTTGAGAACATGCCAATTACGGACTAAGACTTTACCCTGATACAGCTTATCAAACAAGCCAAAAGGAATGATGTTGAAAACATCGTAGTAATTTTTTTCTGTAGAAGGAATCAGAACTTGTAGGCGATTTTTAACTGTTAGTCCGGGTGCAACAATAAAGATGGCTTTGGAAAAACGGGAATCTTGGGGATAGGTGACTTTATTGAGGATTTGCCATGCAATTAGCATTGCCATAACAATTGTTTTTCCTGAACCTGTCGCCATTTTGCAGCAGAGACGTTTAAATGCTCCACCATCAGAGGGAATATCAATACCCACCTTTTCAGATGGTGGAGATTCAATCAGCCAAATTAAAGTTTCTATTGCTTCTAACTGGCAAAAGAAGAATGGAAAGTCGCGTTCTTCTGGATTGTGCCAGTGTTCCAATAGACGCTTGGTAATACCTGTAACGCCGGGATGTCCATTCTCACACCAAGCTTTAACTCGCAGACGGATTTGATTAACTAGAGGAATTTCAACAAACTTACCAGGATCATCAAAGGATTTTGATTTTTCCGAAGCAATTGTATAACCTGCGGGTCTTCTGCCTTCTACAAGTTTAAAAAGGCGAGTTTGGTAATTGTACTGCCAGTATTTTTTTGGCTCCTCGTAGGGGGAATTTATAATAAGCGGGCGAATTTCTGATGGAGATAACATAGCTTTTTCAACATTCCCTAACAAGGATTCCTCATCTTTAGTTCGTATTTATACAATAAGTAGAATGTGCTGTTTGGGAATTCATTAAGTTAATTTTTTTTAGCTTATTTCTTTTAATTTCCTTATTTATAGCTGTAGCATTATTCAAAATATCTACTTCATCATTAGTAATTAAATCAGCACTAGTTAAAGCAGCAGTTGCTACAAGGCAGCGATCAACACTTTTGGTTTTATCATTAATAATCCTTTCTATTCCATTTCTTAATTGCTCTGATGGCTCAATGTCTATTATATTTTTTTCTTTGATTAAAATCCAGAACTGGAGAGTATGTTTTTCAAACCTTTGCTCGTCCATCTTTTTGATTACATCGATAAGCTTCCTTTTATACTCAATGTCGATTTTACCTGCTTTATCAACTTGAAGTTGATGTGTAGATGCAAGTCTAGCAAGTAGGCTGTCAATATGCCTACCTTTATTATTTTCTGGATTGAGAATATGTATAAATACACTAGTATCAATAACAATTGGTATTAACTGCTTATTTTCTGTCATTTTTGATTTATTACATAATATCAATACTGAGAGCTTCTAGAATATCTGCTCCAAAAAATTCCATAGGAAGTCCTTTTTCAAAACTGCCATCCGAGTTAATATCTAGATTCTTTACTTGGACAGAATTGTCCTTGATGTAAAAATATGCAACAGTCACATCTTTTGAATTCAATTGTTCTGTTGCAATAAGCTTACGCAATCTTATAATTATATTCTCACTATGAGTTTCAATTATCGATGGAACGCCCCGTTTTGTCCATAATTCAGCGAAAAAAGAACCCATTTCAAGTTGTGCTGTGGGATGAATTTGCGCTTCTGGTTGTTCAACAATAAGTAGTTGTCCTCTGTTGAGTAAGGCACCTTGTACAAAAATTGGTATACATTGACTAACACCAAAACCAAAATCAGCTAAATAAGACTCTGCACCAGTTAACTTGTTTTTTGCTCGGAATTCAGGAATAAAACCCTTCACTTGAGATGTAAATTTTACATCTTTAATATCAACAACAGATTCAATATGTCGTAAAACAAAATCTGCTCTTTCTCCACCGTTAGTAAGCAAACGCTGTAAATGAGGCATAGCGTATTCACCCCTATGTCCAACATCATCCAGAGGAGGGCTACCTAGTATGACACTTCTCTCGGATTCTTCACGAACAGGTGATAAATGCCGCATAGATATAATTTCATTTCTTATACCATCCAGATAGAGATTATCAAAAGCAGATTTGAGTATCTCGACTGGATCATTTGCAAGAGGAAATTTCAGAAATCTAGTACGCCTAATATTTGTTTCTTCTTTATGAAGAACTTTTTTTCCTCCAATCTTACAAGTAACTGTGTGTTTAGCTTGTTTACCAATATATGGAATACTTCCAAAAATGTAATATTCAGCCATTAAATCATTTGATGTAATTTGTGAATCAACTTTTACACTAGTTACTTTTCCTAGCGGATCTTCATTTATAACAGTTGAAAAATAATTTAAATTAATGGTAATATCAACACTATTATCTTTTATTTTTGGTACAGTTTTACTTTTTTGGAGTTGCTTTCTAATTTGTTGAATTTTAGTATCAGGTAAATCATTGGTTATGAGATTTAATGTGAATTGAAAACTATTACTACGAAAATTAGTATTTTTTAAATCTTTAAAAGTGCCAAGACTGACGTGTCGCCCCTCAGTAGAAAAAAAATCACCCTCATTAGATTCGCTAGATTCTAGAGTTTGCTGGAGCATAAGTAAAAACTTAATCAGTGTCGATTTTCCAGCGCTGTTACGCCCAATCAAAATTGTGATTGGTCTGATACGAACATCTATCTCTTCTCGAAATGCGCGAAAATTTTTTAATTTAATATTGGTTAACATAGGTAAATTTTAATTATTTAATTTTCTAAGTAAGCCGGATAATTTTTAAGGATTCAATTCCCCGATCATCAACTATTTTTACAGCAACGCGTTGATAATTACCCATTGCAAAAGGTAATGAAACAGTTCCTTGATAGGAATCTATTAATTCTTCATCAATCTCGGCTTTAAGATTTCTGGCAAGACGTGACCAGCCATCTTTCTCTCCTGCCATTGGAAAGAAGACTTGGCTAGGAAAAATACTTCTGCCATCATAATCAGTATCCAGCATCCACATGGTGATTTTTTCAACACTGCCAGATTCAATATTTCCGGTTCTGGTGTTGTAGTAATCGAAGCCATGAACTTCTACTTCCCATTTACCCGTATCTTCTCCTCTATGAATACGACGAAGTGCAACATCGGGTTGACCAATGAGCCAAAAACTCTCGTTGCTAGCACGTTTTTTCTTCAGGTCTTCTGTAAGTAGATCCGCATTCATTTGTACTTTGAGTAGAGTGACACCAGGCCAGTTAGTTTCATCAATATTTTTTGCTGCTTCAGGATCAAATTGAAAGGCAGCAAAGATAATTAACTTGGGTTTAGGAACCAGGGTTTGTGCTTCTTCAATTGCCATTTCTACTTGGCGTCGATCTAGAGGAGCATATTTTGTGCCAAATGAAATAACAGCACGCATAGGCTTTTCTTCAATACCACTGCTGGTTTGGTAAGTATTATCTTCTTGATTACTGGGTTTAGTTTCGGCATCAGCATGAAGCCAACGCATTTCTGGTAAAGACTCGACTCTTGAAAAGAGAATATATTGACCGCTTTTGCCTCGAATTCCCGTTTTTAGTAGTTCATCACGCCATTCTGCCTGACTTAAAGTTTCCCCAGAACGGGCAATAGATAAATCGGCTACTGGGGGATTCGCAAACCTTTCAATATCATCAAGGGGTTTAACGGTTGGTGCAGGAACAGACTCAACTGTAAATAGCCCTGTAATTCTTACTTTTGATTTATCTACTAGAGGTTGATCGTAAAGAATTTCCTTAGCAGCGTGTTTTTGAATCACTTCCTCAATTTCTTTTTTTGCCATTCCTTCTTTAATTTCTGGATTGTTGGCAATGGATTTAAGCGTAATACGAGATACTGTTTTATATTTAAAATCTCCTTTTAAACCTTCTTTGAAATTCGCTAATTCATAAGAATCAAAAACTGCCGTCATCAACCTTTGTTTTGCAATGGTAATAGATACACGAGAAGTATCACAAGTGATCCAACGTCTTCCCCAGTGTTCTGCAACATACGCTGTAGTGCCACTGCCACAGGTTGGATCTAGTACTAAATCTCCTGGTTCAGTTGTCATTAAAAGACAACGCTCTATGGCTCTGTGATCAGTCTGTAGAACATAAATTCTCTGTTCCCCAAATCCACCTGGACTTAAATCTAACCAAGTACTATTTAAAGTCTTGTATGGAAACTCATCATGATAGACTTTCCATCGTAATGATTTACCAATAGGATGTAATCTTCCGGCATCTGCTAAACGTTTTAGACCTGTGATAGTGGTTTGCCAGCCATATCTTGCAGGCGGCTCATACTCAACATTATTAAATGTGTATTTAAATGAATTATCGCTGCCACGTCTTTGAGAAAATGTTGGCCATAGTCTACAAATACGACCTTCTGGTAATGGTTGCTTGCCTGTTTTTTGTGCTAGAGAAAGATCAATAAGTTCTCCATTTTTTGTCTCAACACAAATATATCGCTCGTTTGGATTTTCTATGGGGTCACATTCTGTAAACAATTCTCTATACTTGATCTGGCTGATATCCTTTGCAAACCATAGCAAGAAATCATTGACGCCTGGCAATAATTTAGATGACTGACTACTTGCTTTCATTAGAACAATTTCCATGCAAAAGTTATGACTGCCAAATACTTCATCCATTAAGCACCTAACTCGATGAACATTTTTATCACCTATTTGCACAAATATAGAGCCTTCTTCATGGAGTAAATCTTTTGCAAGCAATAAACGATCGCGCAAATAAGTTAAATAAGAATGTATTTCTAACTCCCAAGTATCTCTAAATGCTTTAATAGTCTCTGGCTCTTGGGTCAAATCTTCATCATTACGATCTTTTACGTCACGTTTATTCACGAATGGTTGAAAATTAGAACCATATTGAATTCCATAGGGCGGATCAATATAAATCATTTGCACCTGTCCCGCCATGCCTTCCTTTGTTAATAGTGAATTCATCACTAAAAGGGAATCTCCAGCAACTAAGCGGTTTGTCCAGTTATGTTTGTGCTTGTAGAATTCAATAGCCTGCCGAATTGGGGGATTTTCTTCTGAAGTTTGAAATAAGGACAGTTGTTTCACCTTTTCATTCTTACGCTTTTGCACTGCCTCGATAATCGTGCGCGGATCTATACGTTCATGGACGTGCAGAGAAACTGTAGGCACTTCAAAACTGGTATGCTCTGCTTTACCAGCCCAAACTAACTGAGGATCAAGGTGAGGATCGTAGGCATACTTCTTAGCACTCTCTTCTGGGTCAGTGTTTGGGTTAACTAGCCCAATTGGTGGATTATTGACTCGTTGCTTGTTTTCATGCTTATACTGCTCAATTTCCCTCTGCTCTGATTTTCTCTGCCTTGCCATATCAATTTCCCTTGCCTCAGAGCTTTTAATGTACAATCTATCTGGGCATGAAGATAAGTTTGTTGGAGATTTTTTGCGATCTGCTCTAAATTTTCAGCCTGCTTACTATACGCTAATAAATCTTATCCAACCAGACTGCAATCACAGGTTTACCTGCCTTTAAAGATGCGATCGCCTTTTCCATATTAAACTCTACAAGTTCAAGCGATCGCTCCTGTGCTTCTGACACAGAGACAATAACTCAGCAGTACGGGCATTAACTTGTGAACGCGGACAAATAATTTGGCAATCGACACGGTTCATAGCTTTTGATATTTCTTAAAGCCAGCAGTCGGATTTGAACCGACGACCTTCCGATTACAAGTCGGATGCACTACCACTGTGCTATGCTGGCAAGCTTGGTGATTGCTCCAAAACACCCACCAATTTATTATCATACCACAAACAAGCGATTTGTCTAGCAATTGCTAAATCTATTTTATTGAGGTACGCAGGTAAGTACCTTGGGGTAATTTCCTCTTGTGCATGAGAAATGTGACGAAAGCGAAAAATCAATAATTTGAATCACTGAGAAAGTTGATAAATTAATATGCATAGCAAAAGCTAATTCCATAGGACTTACGCAACACTACACCCTATTTGATACTTGGAAAATCAGGGTTTCGGCTGTTGTTTGCGTGAGTCCTGTTCAATTTCTGGACAAGGAACAGAAATACATAATTGTTCTTTATACATCGGAAGCATGGCAGCATTAAGCGGACGAGATTTTTTAAGTTTGGCTGACCTCAGTCCAACGGAATTACAAGAACTCCTGCAATTGGCGACGCAATTGAAATCACAACAGTTGCAGTTGCAGTGTAACAAGGTGTTGGGTTTGTTGTTCTCTAAAGCTTCAACTCGCACACGAGTCAGTTTTACTGTGGCGATGTACCAACTGGGTGGACAGGTAATTGACTTGAACCCCAATGTCACCCAAGTGAGTCGGGGAGAACCTGTACAGGATACAGCACGGGTGTTGGATCGATATCTGGATATTTTGGCAATTCGGACTTTTGCCCAGCAGGAATTGGAAATTTTTGCTAACTATGCCAAAATTCCTGTAATTAATGCGCTGACCGATTTAGAACATCCTTGTCAGGTATTGGCTGATTTATTGACGATTCAAGAAAGTTTTGGCACTCTTGCTGGCTTAACTTTGACCTATGTGGGTGATGGTAATAATGTCGCTAATTCTCTCATGTTGGGCTGTGCTTTGGTGGGAATGAATGTTAAAATTGCCACGCCTAATGGATATGAGCCAAATGCTAGCATTGTCGAACAAGCACGCGCGATCGCTAATCATAAAACTGAAGTAATTCTCACTCATGACCCAGAATTAGCAGCGAAAGAAGCTAATGTACTCTACACCGATGTGTGGGCAAGTATGGGGCAAGAAACACAAGCAAACGATCGCTTGCCAATTTTTCAACCTTATCAAATTTCGGAATCGTTATTAAGTCTTGCCGAACCAGACGCAATTGTTTTACACTGCTTACCAGCCCATCGTGGTGAAGAAATTACTGAAGCTGTCATTGAAGGTTCTCAATCACGAGTTTGGGAACAAGCAGAAAATCGCTTGCACGCCCAAAAAGCTTTGCTAGCCAGCATTTTAGGAGCAGAATGAAGGCTAAAGGCTAAGGTTTAGAGGATAAAGTAAAATTAAATTTCCCACTTTATCCTTGAGACTTCTAATTTTTATCTTGTTATGGGAGTTTTTTTGTAGTACTAATGTTCTAGAGACATTTATAATTATCTCCCGACAAATTTATGGAACGTTTAACGGAAGCTCAAAAAGAACTTTATGAATGGTTGACAGAATATATCAGAATGCATCAGCATTCACCTTCCATTCGCCAGATGATGCAAGCGATGAACTTGAAGTCACCTGCACCAATTCAAAGTCGTTTAGAACATTTACGCACGAAAGGATATATTGAATGGACTGAAGGGAAAGCGCGAACCATACGAATTTTACGTGGTACAAAACAAGGTGTACCAATTTTAGGCACAATTGCGGCTGGTGGTTTAATAGAACCGTTTACCGATGCTGTAGATCATTTAGACTTTTCTAATTTCTCATTACCTCCCCAAAGCTTTGCTTTGCGGGTAGCTGGCGATAGCATGATTGAAGATTTAATTGCTGATGGAGATTTAGTATTTCTGCGTCCAGTACCAGAACCGGAACATCTCAAAAATGGCACCATCGTCGCCGCTAGAGTTGATGGGTACGGTACAACTTTAAAACGTTTTTATCGACAAAGCGATCGCGTCATTCTTAAACCGGCAAATCCTAAATACAACCCCATTGAAGTCCCCGCTATGCAAGTGCAGGTGCAAGGTTCCCTCATCGGCGTTTGGCGTGGTTACAATTGAGTGCTGAGTGCTGTTAGCGGTAGCGGGGCGTTTAGCCCGTGCTGAGTGCTGAGTTTTGAATTACTAACTCCTAACTCATAACTCATAACTCCTAACTCCTAACTCCTAACTCCTAACTCGTTATTAGGGTTCATCGCCTTTGTTTGTGACATTTTCAGGACTTACGCAACTGTCACAAGCAATGGTGCGGTGTAACCGCGCCGTGCGCCTAAACAACTACGCGATAAACATAGGAACAGCCGGACGTTTTAGTTGCTGAACTAAATAATTAGATAGTAGTCCATGCTTAATTTGATAAATTGTTTGACCAGTTATATAAGCTAAATTTTTGAGCCGAAGCCAGACTAAAATAGCGCAGGCGATATGATTTCTTTGAATACGACCCTTACGGCATTGACATGATTCAATGCCAGTCAATTGCTTTAATTCGCGGTGAAACTCTTCAATTTTCCATCGAACCTTACACACTTTTTGTACAACATCCGTAGAATCTTGAGATAAATCGTTTGTAGCGATAAAATCCGTTCTGTCGGTCGAGACAGTTACTCGGAATAGTTTCACTTTTTTAGCTTGAGGAAACTTTTTTATTTTTATTATTTTACCTGATATCAACTCCTCCTCATTCCAAGATAATGATTCAATCCTTTTATAATTTTCAAGACAATTAGTATCATCTACAAGTCGATTACGTTTCAAAGGACAATAATAATATTTTCCTAAGCCATCAATGTATAACATTAATTTATTTGTGGCATACCAACTGTCCATTAACACAGCTTGGAATGGTAAAACCTTATGATATACAAGGTTTTGCAGCATTTCTGTTACATGGTCTATTTTAGTTTTACCATCTGAGTCTGGGTCATAAATACGATAGTCAACCACCCAAAATTTTCCTTCTTCATGATTGACATATATACAATTTATTAAGCCGATACCCTGGATTACACCATGTTGGTTGCCACTATATTGTCGTTTACTTGTCTCTATTTCTGTGGCGTATCGTTTATCCAGCACCGTGTCATCAAAAACTAGATATGCAGTATCACTCACTTGGACGATATCTTTAACATTATCCCAAAGCAAACGAGGTGTTAACTTTTCATTTTTGAGATAACGGTTAATTTTATCATGACTGATCTGATCTAAATGCTCTGCCAAATTCGTGACTGTATAATTAATCTGACTGCTCAACAAGTATTGGCAATAGTTAAGTTTAGTAAATCTCATAAAATACAAGGTTTATTTTATGAATCCTTAACTCTATTTTCTCATAATTTGAACAAGGCTTCACACAGAGACACGACTTTAACTAATTTTCGCAAGCCCCTTGTTAGTAAGCTCATCTTTGCTAGTACATATGTCTTGTAGAAATGCGATCGCCTGTGCCAGTTGCGTCCATTATTCAATACATCTGTACTCAATTTTAGCGATCGCCTGTGCCAGTTGCGTAAGTCCTGATTTTATGTACCTGACGCCAAATTCAGTGCAACAACTGCCCTTTTTTCGCCTGCGATTACCAATTGTAGGGGAAAGTAAGGGCAGGTATGAAGCTCGGCAACCATTACCAGGATGTCCAAGATTACCTTTATCTCTGCAATTGCGGCAATATCAGCAACAAGCTATTGCCAACTGGTTTGCTAACAATGGCAGAGGTACGTTAAAAATGGCTACTGGTAGTGGTAAAACTATCACAGCACTAGCGATCGCTTGTGAATTATATCAGCAGATTAATTTACAGGTATTGTTAGTGGTGTGTCCCTACCGCCATCTTGTCACCCAATGGGCGCGAGAATGTGAAAAATTTAACTTACAACCGATTTTAGCTTTCGATAATTTCCGCACTTGGCAAAGTCAACTTTCGACGCAAATTTATAATCTGCGTTCTGGTTCGCAGAAGTTTGTCACGGTAATTACCACCAACTCCACATTAATTGGAGAAGGGTTTCAGTCTCAACTCAAGTATTTTCCAGCCAAGACTTTAATTATCGGCGATGAAGCACATAATTTGGGTGCGCCTAAGTTAGAAGAAAGTTTGCCAAGGCGCGTAGGTTTGCGACTGGCTTTATCTGCCACACCAGAGAGGTATTTTGATGATGGGGGGACGCAATCTTTATTTGATTATTTTGGCCCAGTTCTCCAGCCAGAGTTTACCTTGAGCCATGCGATCGCTTGTGGTGCTTTGGTGCATTATTTGTATTATCCAATACTTGTAGAATTAACTGAAGCCGAAAGTATTGCTTATTTAAAATTAACAAAAAAAATCGGGCGATCGCTGTTGTATCGAGAACGAGAAAATCCACAAGCGGGAAACTTTGAAGACAATGAAGATTTAAAGCCTTTGTTGATGCAAAGGGCGAGGTTAATTGGTGCGGCGGAAAATAAATTAATTGCTTTGCGAGATTTAATGGCAACTCGCAAAGACACAACACACACACTTTTTTATTGTAGTGATGGTTCGCAAGAAGTTGGGCAACGTTCATCGCTGCGTCAACTCAAAGCTGTTGCGAAAATTTTAGGAGTAGAACTAGGATACAAAGTTACTACCTATACAGCCCAAACACCTTTACAAGAAAGAGAAATTTTACGCCGTCAATTTGAAAGCGGCGAATTGCAAGGTTTGGTGGCGATACGCTGTTTAGATGAAGGAGTTGATATTCCAGCAATTCAGACAGCAGTGATTTTATCAAGTTCTGGTAATCCTCGTCAGTTTATCCAGCGGCGGGGGCGAGTTTTGCGTCCTCATCCAGGTAAAGAACGCGCCACCATATTTGATATGATAGTCTTGCCACCAGACTTAGATCGAGAAACCATAGAAATTGAGCGTAACTTGTTAAGAAAAGAATTGCGTCGCTTTGTCGAATTTGCTGATTTGGCTGATAACGCTGGCGAAGCAAGAATGAAGTTACTCGATTTACAAAAGCGGTATGGATTATTAGATATTTGATTTTTCTTTGGGTCTATAGGACTCATATTTGATTTTTGAACAAAACTCAGTACACCTTTATTCCTTCTTCCCAGTCCCCAGTCCCCAGTCCCCAGTCCCTTACCTCTACGAGTGATTCAGAAATCAAATCGGATTGCTATATGTGGTTCAAGAATTTTCTACCACCAAGGCACAAAGACACTAAGTATTTGTAAAGTTTTTTCTGAAATTTGACATCGGAACATTCAATGTGGGAAGATAATTAAGTATCAGGTTTAACCATATTATAATCGGATGGATGCAAAATTTTTAAAGCGACAAACACCCCATTATGAAGAAAATTCTGAAGATAATTACAATATATCAGTAAATATTCTAAAAATAAAGCTTTTTCTCAAAAAAATTTCAAATTTTCTTTTCTCAGATTGCAGAAAATCAAAATACTGGAAATAGTAGCTTTACCGATGTAAAGGCAGGAATAGAGACGGTTAGAATAGAAAAAAAGCTATTTAAAAACCGAGATGTCACAAGAGGCGAATATTGATGATGTTCAAGAGCCAATTACCAGCGCTCCGCCGGAGGTGCGACAAATTATTGAGCGGGTATGGCAACTAGAAAAAAGCAGACTGGATAAAAAAAGTCTCAGCCATATTAATGATGACATTTTGGCGATTGTCAAGGAAGCGGTGCGATGAAGCTGACTGCAATCAAGCTGTGCAACTTTCGCTCTTTTTATGGTAGAACACCAGAGATCATCCTGGCAGGGGGAGATGCTCACAACACAACAATTATTCATGGCAATAATGGCTCTGGTAAAACTAGTTTACTGAATGCCTTTACTTGGGTATTATATGAGAAATTTAGTGCCGCCTTTGCATCGACAGAACAGTTAGTGAATAAAAGAGCGATCGCAGAAGCTAAAACTGGGCAAGCTGTAGAATGCTGGGTAGAAATAAGTTGGGAACATGAAGGTAAACGCTACAACGTCAAACGCCAATGTCGGGTTTATAAAAACGAAATTGACTTTGACATCGGCAAGACAGAATTATTGATGCAGGTAGCTGGAGATGATGGCAGATGGTATTTTCCACTCCAGCAACCAGAAGAAATTATTGGACAAATTTTACCAGCTAGCTTACATCAATATTTTTTCTTTGACGGCGAACGCATTGAAGAAATAGTCCGTTCTGACAAAAAAGCCGAAATTGCAGAAGCGACGAAGATTTTCTTAGGTGTGGAAGTAATTAACCGTTCTATCAGACACTTGGGAGAAGCTAAAAAAAGCTTAGAAAATGAGTTAAAAGCCATTGGTGATTCCGAAATCAAACAGCTATTGAGACAGCAGGAAAAGATAGAACGTGATATTGAACGCATCACCAAGCGAGAAACGGAAATTAACCAAGAATTAGAATATCAACAAACTTTTAAAAAAGAGACAAGTAACCGTTTGCGAGAACTCAGCGCCGCCAAGGAACTGCAAGAAAGAAGGCAAGAATTAGAAAAGCAGAAACTATCTAATCAAGAAAGTCTGCGACAAACAAAGGAAGCGCTGAAAAAAATCATTTCTGCACGAGGTTACACCGTATTACTTTCAGAAACCACAGCGCAGTTTCGGGAGATTATCAATAATTTAAAACAGCAAGGCGAATTAACCTCTGGCATTTCACGGGAATTTGTCAATGAATTACTGAAATCGCAACGCTGTATTTGCGGTGCAGAATTAAACGCAGAAAGTCATGCCCATGCCAATGTGAAAATTTGGTTAGAGAGAGCAGGTTCTTCAGCAGTGGAAGAAACTGCAATTCGCATGAGTGCCCAAGTAGATGAAATTGATAAACAAGCAAATACCTTTTGGGAAGAAGTTGACAGAGAACAAGCTAGAATAAATCAGTTACGCCAAATAATATCCCAAGTTGAAGGCGAATTAGATAACATTCAGGAACGTTTGCGAAAAGATGCCAACGAAGAAATTAGCAGCTTGCAAAAACGGTTAGATGAAATCGAAGGCAAAATCGATGAATTCAACCGCGAACAAGGTGCAAATCAGCAACAAATTGCTAACTTCCAAGCTGAAATTGATACCTTAAGCAAACAAATTGCTAAGCAGAAATTCAATGAAGACAGGCAAGCATTAGCACAACGACGTATTAACGCCACCCAAGATGCCATTGAACGGTTAACAGAACTGAGAAACCGCCAAGAAAAACAGTTTCGCATCCAACTAGAAAAGCGTGTACAAGAGATTTTTACCGAGATTTCTTTCACTCCCTATATTCCGAAAATCAGTGAAAAATATGAATTGACTTTAGTAGAAAATACATCAGGTGTAGAAGCATCTGTTGCAGCTTCTACAGGTGAAAATCAAATACTCAGTTTATCTTTTATTGCCAGTATCATTGACAGAGTGCGGGAATGGAGTGAAAAGCGTAAAATGCTGATGGTTCCCGACAGCAGCAACTTTCCAATTGTCATGGATTCGCCATTTGGTAGTTTGGATGAAATTTATCGCCGTCAAATTGCTAAGACAATTCCTAAATTGGCAAATCAGTTAATTGTGTTGGTAACAAAAACTCAATGGCGGGGTGAAGTTGCCGAGGAAATGAGTAAGAGAATTGGTAGAGAATATGTGCTAACTTATTATTCTTCTAAGCCAGATTGCGAACAGGATTATATTGAATTAGGGAAAGAAAGATATCCTTTGGTAAAGCAAAGTCCGAATGAGTTTGAGTATACCGAAATTATCGAGGTTGAACGCAATTCTTAAGGGATGAAGTTATGATTGCGAGTCCAAACCGAAAATATATGACTTCCCAGGAATACCTAGAATGGGAAGAACAGCAAGACATCAAATATGAATATATTAATGGTGAAGTCTTCGCCATGACTGGGGGTACTATTCCTCATACTACCATTGCTCTGAATTTGGCTGCGGCATTAAAAAGCCACCTCCGGGGAAGTTCCTGTCGCGCTTTCATGGCAGATGCAAAAGTCGCTGTATCTGAAAACGGCCCATTTCACTATCCAGATGTGATGGTGAGTTGTGATCAACGGGACAGACAAGCGATTAAATTTATTCAATATCCTTGTCTAATTGTCGAAGTTCTCTCTCCTAGTACAGAAGCTGATGATAGAGGCGGCAAATTTACCCAATACCGCCGTATTCCAACTTTGCAAGAATACGTTTTAATTGATGCTGAAAAAATTAATTTGGATTGTTTTCGGTTAAATGAAAAAGGATTTTGGGAGTTACATCCCTATGAAGAGGGAGATGAAGTTGATTTTACCAGTGTTGATTTCCGATTTACTATATCTTTGGTTTATGAAGATGTACAGTTAAAAGAATGAACCGCAGAGGTGGAAAGGACGCAGAGAAAAGAGATGATGATTAAGATTATCCTAATTAAGGAGAAAGTGTTTTATGAATATAAACACTGAGGCAACTATTGAAGATTTGTACCGTGTGCCTGACAATTGTAAAGCGGAAATTGTGAATGGAAAATTGGTGCTAATGTCTCCAACGGGATTTTTACCAGGACGTGCAGGAGGTGAAATTTATGCGAGTCTGCGGGATTATGAACGTCTGACAAAAAGTGGTTATGCTTTACCTGATAATGTTGGCTTTCTGGTGAATTTGCCTAATCGTCGTTCTTTAAGTCCTGATGCCGCATTCTACACTGGTAAACCTACAGGTGGGAAGTTTCTCAATGGTGCGCCTGTGTTTGCTGCTGAGGTAAGAAGTGCAAATGATTACGGTGATACGGCTGAGGAAGAGATAGCCAACAAACGCCGTGATTATTTTGCGACTGGTACTTTGGTGGTGTGGGATGTAGATGTACTCAAAGAGGAAGTTATTAGAGTATATCGTTTTAATAATCCTGAGCAACCGCAAGTCTATCGTCGTGGTGAGGTAGCGTCAGCTGAACCCGCAGTACCAGGATGGTTTATGCAAGTAGATAATTTGTTTGAGATTTAACAAGATGACTTGTGATTGTTTTTACTGAGGAAAGGAGCGATCGCTCTCATCTTCAGTTAAGATAGCAACAACGTAAATATCAACATCATGGCTGAAACTGGCAGAATCAGGGTTGCTAAAGATAAAGCAGATTTAGTAAAAGCTTTAACATCCTCAGATGGCGGAACCGGGCCTTTCCAAACCTTCGCTGATGTGATTGTGTTTGCTGCTGCTTTAGGTGCAAAACATAAAAAGCGAGTACCTCTAGGAGAAATTTCTAAAAGAGAACCATCTCCAATTAGATTAGAATATTTTGCCTCGGTAGGAAATGATGTAGTGATTAAATTACTGGGAATGACTGAAACTCAAGATATCAAAATTTTATCTATTAATGAAGAAGAATACGACACTCAACGCAACCAGATTTTTGAAGAGTATGCTAACGGGGGACTAGAAATATTACAAAATGAGTTGCGTGGAGCAGTAGATTATTCAGAGCGAATTTTATTATTTCTCAGTTATGAGCGAATGAATGAAGAAAAACAAGAAGAGGAATTTGATTTGACTAAATTCCTCTCTTAAAATACTTGGAAAGTAAACCAATAACTTAAATCCATCCAAGCCTAATTTTGACCATCTTTACTGCATCTGTAACAGCGTTTGCAGCAGTAGATAGTTTGTAAGGTTTATCTGGATTTTTTGGTTTCGGATCTATTCTAACTATATTATCTTTCCAAAGAGAGTTTTCTCTTGACCAATCAATCTGTGAAAGTTGCGATACTTTCTCTTCATTAAAATAATTTTCTTCTTGAGTATAGTACAATAAACGTCCTAAAACTTCCAGCCCAACACTTACACCTAAAATACAGTCATCTTTAAATGCTGCTACTTCATCTTCTGTTAATTCTTCAGCACTTGTATCAAAAATGTATTCTGTATTGCTGCATTCTGAGAAAAATCTATTAAGACAAATCACCAAAGCATCAGATGCTTGATAAACTTCATAATCTCGAAGCTGATCACTGGGATTTCCAGTAAAAGCACAACTTACAAATCTAGCTATATAGTTAGTTGTATAAATCAGCTTTTGTTTAGTTGCTGGAGCCGATTTAATCTTTTCTGTTTTCCCATGAAACATTGGCACTCGTTGTATTAATTCTTTAGTAATGCCAACTCGACCAGAAAACTCACCGAATGATAATAACAAGGATTTATCTAATTGCCTTGTTTGAGCCATGTCTCTAAAATCTGTCTGACACTGGCGAAAATCGCCTTCCAAAACTAAGGTAATTGGAAAATCATCATCACTAATTAAATTGCTGTCAGCACTTTCTATCAATCCATGAATAGCACGTTTACGATGTTGTCCATCAGTGATATCTAATTTAACCCCTCTACGAATAACAACTAAACAAATACCTCTGCCTAATTCCAGAATTGTTATATCTTTTGGGTCTACATTTGCAGTTAGAGTTCCTACAATCCAAGGTTTTCCCTTTTTGGCACGATCAACAATATATTGTTTAATTTCTTCCGCATGACCTTTTACCTCTGGGCGATTTTTTCCAGAATCAGGATCATTACCTTCAGATGGTTTTGCTTGAAGAAGACCAGAAAAATCACTCGCAGGTACATTGATTTGTAGCATAGTACGCTTACCATGCCTAAAAATTAGCCCAGGATAGCACCGCTCACGGTGATATTTGGAAAAAAAAGGTTCAATAAAGGCACTAAACTTAGCTTTATCTTCTGGTGGAACGGTATTAGCACTATCCTGGTTTGTCTGATCCATAAAAATGAATGTATAATTTGAGCCGCGTAGACAACATATTATGCTGGGCTTAAGCGTTTTGAAATCAGTAAAAACCGCACTGAATATATGTTATTGAACCTGCGAATCATATAATCGATGGAAGTCCCACTTGCTTAGGTTCAACAAACTTACCATCAAAACCTATTGTTTGATTTTCCACAGTCCTAGCATCAGCTAAAGCCTTGCGAAGTTCAGCACGTTCCATCTGATCTTGAATTCCACCCAAAATATAAATTAGTAACTTCGCTGCTAAATCTCGTCCTGCAACCTGCACCCGTTTCTTATTAGGGTCATACAAAACGCCATACCATAAAGATTGCGGATACTCCATACCACTAAAACCGCCTTGTTGGTCAAACTTCCGCAACTTCTTAAAAGTATCTCCTAGGGAAAAACCTTTTTTAAAAACCAATATTCCCAAAGCTTGAGCTATTGCTACTTGACCAACAGGACGGAACAGCATATTTCCTTCACCCCCTTCCTTTTCAAAACTAAAGCGTCGTAAGGCTGGTGTATCTTCTTCTTCCAGCAGCTTATAACTAGGAAGGCTAGCCAAACCATCAAATAGTTGTTTAAATTCCTTAATCCCCTGTTCAAGTTCCTCATCCTCTGGTCGCATGGGAATTAAACCTTTTTCAAAAGGTTTCCAGTGAGGGAATTTTTGCCCTAAATATCGTTCAGACATATCGTGAAGGGCTTGCAGCGTTGTTAAAACTGTAGAATTCGCTGCTACCGTCGCACTATTCCAATTGATGCGAGGATTGCGATCCTGGCGTTGTTCTAAAAGTGGATGAGTAACTGCTATTTTTCTCGCAACAATTGAAAAACCATCATCTTCATTCAACTGTGCTAACTGACCTTTAGTTAAAGGTGCAGCCATTAAATTCACATGTACAAAGATGGATCTTACCCTTCGCCTCGCCTGGGTGCGGGTTTCGCCAGCCGCAACCGCACAAATAAACTCAATACCAATCTTTTCTTTGGGCAAGCTTTGCAAATAATCCAAGTCTACTTGATATTGTTCTATCAAATCATCTACAGTAATAAAACTTTCGTCAGCAGTTTTATCTTTTTTATAACGCTGAAGTTTGCGAGTTTTAATTAACTCCATCAACCCCTGCACCCCCATCAATCGGTGTTGACCATCCAATGCATAAATAGTCACATCCTCTTCAGAAACATTCAGCAGACCAACCTTACCATCTGCATCTAGAGGCGTAAAATCGGTAGTAGATTTTCTGGCGCGTCCTTCACTATCCCATTCAGCAGCTTTGAGATTATCTACCCAAGGTTGATTAATCACCACCAGAACCGGCGGAAACTTATGATTTGTCCGCGCTGCTAAATACTGTACTAAAGGTGCTTGACGTGACCAATCAAGGGGACGTTGCTGAATTTCATCAATACTATCCGCGTCAATCTCGATGTTATCAGTTTCTCGATTGTACTTTTTCTGAAGCAACGGTAAATCAGAGGCGAAGTGAACACGATCTGCAAACCATTCCAGAGTTACAGAACCAACATAAGCCTCAGTACCACCCATCTGTGTTTTTTGAACGAGAATCTGATCCTTTCTCCCCAGGAACTTCTCCAGTAGTAAAGCGAGTACCTGTTTATCCTTGGTTTCTCCTTCTAGGTTCTCTATAGCGATGTCAGATTTTAGGTCAGATGTAGTGTCTTTCATAAAGAATTATTAATAAATGTGTACAAGATATCAAATTACAATTCGTGTTATGATAAATAGCTTTTTGCCTTTAAGTCTGTACAATACAAAGGCTGCCCTCTTAGTTATTCAAGGAAGGGTGAAGAAAAATATCCCTGTTTTAATAGGTAAGGAAAAATGGCTACAGCACAACAACCAGAAAATAAAGGTCAGCAAACGCGTACTGTAGCAGATTTAGTGGAAGATATCCAAGTTCTTACCACTGAAATACAAGAATTGTATTGCTTAGACCAAATACCTTGGGTTGTGGGCTACTCAGGCGGTAAAGACAGCACAGCGACTTTACAACTTGTCTGGAATGCGATCGCAGGACTTCCACCTGAGAAAAGAACTAAAACGATCTACGTGATCACCACAGACACACTAGTAGAAAATCCTATAGTCGCTGCGTGGGTACGCAATTCTCTAAAACAGATGAAATCTCAAGCCCAAGGATTACCATTTGAACCCCATCTGTTACAGCCAGAACCTAAAGAGACATTTTGGGTAGGTTTAATTGGTAAAGGATACCCAGCACCAAGAGGAAAATTTCGCTGGTGTACAGAACGTCTCAAAATTAATCCCTCTAATCGCTTTATTCGTGATGTCATCCGAGCCAGTGGTGAAGCCATTGTTGTATTGGGTACTCGCAAGGCTGAAAGTACAAAACGCGCTCTTCGAATGAAAAAATTTGAAGCCAAGAGGGTACGCGATCGCCTCAGCCCTAACATGAATTTGCCCAACTCTCTGGTTTATAGCCCTATTGAAGACTGGCAAAATGATGAGGTATGGATTTATTTAATGCAGTGGCAAAATCCTTGGGGATATAGCAATCAAGATTTATTCGCTATGTATAGAGGTGCTTCTGCGGATAATGAATGTCCTTTAGTTGTTGATACATCTACTCCTAGTTGTGGTAGTTCTCGTTTTGGTTGCTGGGTTTGTACGTTAGTTAGTCAGGATAAATCACTGGCGGCTATGATTCAAAATGACGAAGAGAAAGAGTGGATGCAACCTCTACTCGATTTACGTAAAGAATTGGATGCTGAAGAAAACCGTGAACGGCGAGATTTTCGACGGAGAAATGGTGATGTCCAACTGTATGAGCGCAACTTAGATGATGAAATATCTGTTGAGCCTATTCCAGGCCCATATCTTAAAGAAGCACGAGAAGACTGGCTGAGAAAGCTGCTTACAGTTGAAAAACAAATCCGAAAAACTGCACCAGAAAATATGCGCGATATTACCTTAATTACCCCTGAAGAACTCAGTGAAATTCGTCGGATATGGCTAGAAGAAAGACATGAATTTGATGATAGTTTACCCCGCATTTATCAAGAAGTGACTGGGGAAGAATTTAAAGATACCCGTCCTGGTGCTGGCTATAGTTTACTAGGTAGCGATGAATGGACTGTGCTAGAAGAAATCTGTGAAGATGATCCAATGCACTTGGAATTGATGGCGAAATTATTAGACACAGAACGCCAGTATCGAAAAATGGCTCGTCGTGTGGGCATATACGACACTCTAGAGAATTGTTTTAAAACTAGTTCACGTTCTCCAGAGGAAGCGATTAAAAATGCTCACTTGAAACGTGATTTAAAAACAGCGGTTGATCAAGGCGATGTTAAAAAAGTCAAGCAGCTAACTTTGGGGGATGCTGTTGATGAAGGTAACGCTGAAAGTGGTAAACAATCAACTTGGGCAAGTATCAAGTTCCAAAGTCCTAGCCTTGGCGATTAAAAATCGCGCGCCACATGCTTCAAGTCGGCAAAGCCGCCCAACGCAGTGGCTTGGCTATACAAGCAAAGTCCGCCTACGCGGACTAAGACAAAATCAAGAGTTTGAAACCCGCGCAGGCGGGTTTTGTCTGTGTAGCCGCGATTTTTAATCGCCTGGTGGAAGATATCAATTATCATCCTCTGTAGAATCTTCCAAATACAGCCTAATAAACTCTTCCGCCGCTGCTGGATTAATTTTTTTCAGCGCATTGCGAATTTCTAACACTGTCTCAGCAACAGGATCTCTAATCTCATTCACCCACCGGTGAACGTTTGGTCTTCCTGTTCCCATTGTCACAGCTAACTTGTTTTGGCTAATGCCATAAGTTTCCAACACCCGTTTTATCGCTTTTCCTGCTTTTCCCATGCCTTTGATTGTGTCAAAGGCTCATAACTGAGTAAATGTTACCGTTAGGTAACAGAACGTGTAAGATAGTAATGTTACCCATCGGTAACATCGCATCTTACCAACAAACAGATAAATCCCAATGACTACAAGCTTTTTGGCTAATGCCTTTCCAACCCCTACGCCGTCTATTTCCTCCAGCACCCCCGCAGAAATAACATCAAGCAGAGAACCTGTGAGAGTGGTAATTTTTGGTTCTAAAACAGGTGTCAACAGCACAATTCTCACCTTGTACAAACTCGGTTTTGCACAAGTTAACGAATGGAGTCCTCTATTACCTAGTTCCAACCCTGGCGAATTTATGAGTATTTTAGTGCGATACATTCTAAGAACCTAACTAATATGGTAGGGTGGGCAATGCACACCCTATAAAAAATACCTGGCGATTAGAAATCGCGGCTACACAGACGAAACCCGCCTGCGCGGGTTCAAGATAAAATGAGGTCAAATTTCACGCAACTGACCCTATAAAAAATACCTGGCGATTAGAAATCGCGGCTACACAGACGAAACCCGCCTGCGCGGGTTCAAGATAAATGAGGTCAAATTTCACGCAACTGACCCTATAAAAAATACCTGGCGATTAGAAATCGCGGCTACACAGACGAAACCCGCCTGCGCGGGTTCAAGATAAATGAGGTCAAATTTCACGCAACTGACCCTATAAAAAATACCTGGCGATTAGAAATCGCGGCTACACAGACGAAACCCGCCTGCGCGGGTTCAAGATAAATGAGGTCAAATTTCACGCAACTGTATTTACATTATGTCTGGGGAACCTGGGATAGATTGCCACTGATTACACCTGATATTCAGAAGTTAGTTTATGCAGCAATTATTCAGGAGTGTCAACAGTTAAAATGCACCGTCATTTCAATTGGTGGGGTTGAAGATCATGTTCATTTATTAACAAGTTTTCCGCCAACTCTAAGCATATCTGACTTGATTAAACAAATTAAGGGAAGTTCCTCACATTTCATTACTCACGAGGTTAAACCAAGTGAATTTTTCAAATGGCAAGGTAGCTATGGAGCTTTTACGGTTAGTCATGATGCTATTGACAATGTAGCTCATTATATCAGAAATCAGGCTATACACCATAGTCAAAAATCAATCATTACCGCTTGGGAACCTACTTCTAATTAATCTAGTTATTTTATAATTAGTATTAGTCCGTCTGCGCGGACTTCGCCTGTTTAGCCGCGAATTTCATTCGCCGGAAATTTTATCTTCGTGAGTCCAAAACCCTTTATTTTTCGTTAGTCCGTGCAGGCGGACTTCGCCTGTGTAGCTGCGAATTCCATTCGCCCGGTATTATATAAACCGCCAATAAAATAAATGATATTTCTGGAACTAGTACTAGAAAACTTTGGCCCTTACTGTGGTCGTCAGGTTATTAACCTTGACCCCAAAATTGATGAAGAAAATTCTTGTCCAATAATCCTATTAGGTGGGATGAATGGTGGGGGAAAAACTACCCTTATGGATGCTATTCGTCTCGCACTTTATGGACATCGTGCCCAATGTTCTACCCGTAACAATTTAAGCTATAGCGATTTTCTCACACAATGCGTTAATAGCCATGCTGATCCAATAAAGAAAACTCGTGTTGAATTGGTTTTTGAACACATTGAAAACGACAAACCAGTAAAGTATCGTGTCGTGCGGACTTGGGAAAAAAATCCTAAAGACGGTAAAGACCACTTGGGTATTTTAGATGCTCAAGAATGGCTAGACACAGCTTTAGTTAATATCTGGGATGAGTATATTGAAAATCTCCTACCGTTAGGAATTTCTAATTTATTTCTCTTTGATGGTGAACAGGTTAAAGAACTTGCAGAACAAGAAGTACCTCCACCGATTTTAGTAGATGCAATTCGCGGACTTTTGGGTTTAGAATTAGCGGAACGTTTAGCAGTTGATATCGAAATTTTAGTCAACCGCAAACGCAAAGAACTGGCTGATAGTAAAGATTTAGCAGATTTAGAGGAAATTGAAGAAAAACTCAAACAGCAACAAAATGAATATGAAATTACCAATAATCAGCTAGAAAAATTAAAAATTGATTTACAAAAAGCCGAAACAGAAAAACAAGAAAAATTTGATAAATTTGTTTCCGAAGGTGGTAAAATTGCGGCGGAACGCAATCAATTAGAATTACAGCAAAAGCAAAAGACTGCTGAGGTAGAACAAGCACGTCAGGGAATGTGCGAATTAGCAGCCGATATTTTACCCTTAGCTTTGATTGAAAATTTACTTACTCAAGCGCAAAGACAGGGAGAAAGAGAGTTTCGCATTCAACAGGCACAAGTAGCAAGTGATTTATTAACTCAGAGAGATCAACGTTTACTGAGTTGGATTAGTCAAGTAGGTATTTCAGAAGAACATGTAGAAAAAATCAAAGTGTTTTTAGCACAAGATGAAGAAACATTACGAGCAAGTTTTATCCAAGCGGAAGAATCTTGGTTATTAGCTGATGCCGAAACGTTGAGTCAATTAGGTAATATTTTCTATTATTTACAGAATTTTAAAAATATTGCTAAACAGCAAATAAATATTCTTCAAAATAAAGAAGAAGAAATTATCACACTAGAAAGACAAATCCAAACAGCAGCCGAACCGGAAGCTTATAAACAGTTAGTAGATGCACTAGAAGCAGCACAAAATAAAGTTGCTGAAATTAAACAGAAGAGCGAAGTTGCTAAACGCCGCTGTGATGAATTGGACGCTGAGATTAAAAATATTAAGAAAGACTTACAAGAATATACTAAGCAAAATCTTGACCGCAAAAACTACGAACATATTATTGCGTCTGCTGGTAAAGTTCAAAATACACTAAAAATCTTTCGGGAAAAATTAACCCTGAGAAAACTTAACAAACTAGAAATCGATGTTACAGAGTGCTTCCGCTACCTGCTGCACAAATCTGATTTAGTGCATCGCATCGCCATTGACACCAATACATTCAGCCTTTCCCTTTATGACTTAAATGGTCAACTCGTTCCCAAACATCGCCTGTCAGCCGGCGAAAAACAACTCCTAGCGATCGCTTTCCTTTGGGGTTTAGCCAGAGTCTCCGGCCGTCGCCTACCAGTAGCAATAGACACACCCCTCGGCAGACTCGACTCCTCCCACCGCAGCAACCTAGTTGAACGCTACTTTCCATCCGCCAGCCATCAAGTAATTCTGCTATCCACCGACACAGAAATCGGCAAAAAAGAAGTAGAAACACTCAGAACTAATGAAGCGATCGCCCGCGAATACCTCCTCAAATATGACTCCACCACCCGCCAAACAACAGTAGTAGAAAATCAATATTTTTGGTAATCATATCGTCTAAAAAAGATATTTACAATATATATAACGACCCTTGGAAAGTAGATAAGCAATGATGAACTCACCACATTTACTAAAAATAGAGCGTGAACTACGTGCTTTGTCATTAGAAGAACTAGAATGGCTATTAAAACTTATGACAAGACAAGTGCAAGAAAAAAAGCAAATATCAGATAAATTAACTGATGTTAAATATATGAATAAACAACTAGCTGCAATGGCTAATGATTTAGATATACAGACAGAAATTGCCTCTATCAATAATGAATTTGGTGTTACAGAAATGGATGATTTACAATAGGGTTTAAAAAAGTGGTGAGTATCGAGAGAGGACAAATTTATTTTATCAATCTTAATCCGGTGCAGGGGCGAGAACAAGCAGGAACACGACCAGTTTTAGTGCTATCTATAGACGCTATCAATCAATTACCTTTGGTTGTAACTGTCGTTGTCGGTACGAAAGGAACAAATATTAAGCACGATTATCCAACTAATATAAGAGTATCTCCAAGTGGTAGTGGATTGCCACAAGAAACAGTCTTTTTATGTTTTCAAATTCGTTCATTAGATCCAAATCGCTTTCCGGCTGAACCATCTGGCAAGCTTGCTGAGTCCAAAATGATAGAAGTTGAAACTGCGGTTCGCTACTGTTTAGGTTTATGACTTTGCTTCCACATAAATTTCTCTACCAAGCTGCCTAAATTCATCATCAAGATAATATAGTGAATTCCGGATAGCTTGGCGTAGTTTACAAGCAGGTTCTAGGCAATCACGCTCGTAATCCATTAATGTTAATTCTAAATGAGGATAGAGAATTTTTAAAAAACCTGATGCTGATTTGAGGATAGCATTTTGGTCACGAATCGTCACATTTTTTTGAAAGTGAGTATGCTGTTGTACGTAAGACATGAAGCGATTATCTTGGCGTAGAGACAGCAATACTTCACCAAAAAAATCCATTTTTAAACCAACTTGACAAGCTACCATTTCTCTTTGAAACTTAGGAATTTTCCAACCAGGGATAATCCCAGATAATCGGTCTAATAATGCAGTTTCAGCAAAAAACTTAGGCAAATTAGCAATTAAATTATCTTCATTACGTGGTTGTAATTGTTCATCTAATTCGATATTAGCCAGCATCACTAACCCGCAATCACTAGAAATATCTGCAAAACCAGAACGATTATAACGACCGCTAGCAAGATAATTTTTCAGTGGCCCAATTACCTCTTCAGGATTATCGAAAGTTAAACTTTGAACTTCATCTAGAACTACAACTTCATGACGACCGAGTAATCCAACTTCTTTAGTTCTACCGTTGATAAACAACTGTGCAGGAGTAACTTTACCACCGCTAATTAAAGTAATTTTACTACTAATATTTTCAAAAAAGAAGCTTTTACCAGTGCCTTTAGGAGCTAGTTCTATTACATGATAATTGGACTCTACCAATGATAGCAACCTAGCCAATATCCATGTTTTTGCTTCTTGGTCATAATTCGGATGCTGGGGATTAAAACCCATTGAGCAAAATATTAAATCTCGCCATTGTTGTGTATTAAATTTTGACCGACATTCAGCATAACCTTGCAAATCAACTTGCGAACATTGGAAGGGTTCAAAATCCATCACTTCTACTTTGCCTTCAGGCAGCATAGCCAGAGTAATTTTGCCCCAGATTCCTTGGCGTAAAAGTATTTTATAATGTTCTACAATATCAGTAGCAATGCTGCATTCAGTTAAATTCAGTGCGGGAATTTGTGCCAATGGTTCAGGAATTACTCGTCCTCCCTGTTCTAATTTAATGCGTACTTGCATTAAGGCAATGAGTTTTCGTATTTCTCCTTGAGTCAGGTCAAAAATAATTTCGTTACGGTCATCTTTGCGGGGAAATGCTTTTTTAATAAATTTATTGACTGTTTCTAATTCTATTGATGTGAGTGTTCCTGTACCAGGGACAATTTTATCTAGCAGCCATTCAGCAACAAAGCTAGGTAAACCAATAGAACTTAGTCCACTGGATGGCAGTCTAGTTTTATCAATACAGAGATTACCGAAAACCTCACGAACAAAATCGTTATTGTAGGTTATCGCTTCATAAAAATTCATTTATATTAAATCCACTACTAAATATTTGCTTGATGGTGATTTGAGATTCAGTAACTAAGGTAACACTTGCAGTTTCAGCATCGGCAAATTTAAAAGTTAATTCACCAGATAGTAAGAGATTATTTCCTTTATTTGGTGGCAATTCCGGCACTTCGGGAATGATTATTTTGAAACTACACCGTTCAGAACCTGGAATTTCTTCTTCTAATAATTTTCCTTCTTTAAAAACAGGCAATTCCTGAATATATAGACAAAGATTTGTTAGCGGCACTGAGTTAGGATTATCAATAGTAATTTCTAGTTCTCCTGATTGTTTGGGTTTACCTTCACCCAAGCAGGAAACTAGCACAGGAAGACGTTGAATAGATTTTCGTAGGATAGATACACCAACCACAACTTCTTCCGGAAATAATCCACCGTGAGAACCGATAATTTTTTTATTGCTAGTGTAGCTGAAAGAACTTAAGCTAGCGGAATTTTTAACAATACTAATATCGTGGGGAAGACTGTAGCGATCGCCTTCTAAAACCACAAACCTGCTATCATCAGTTTTACCAATGGCCATCCTTCCTTTAGGTTCCAGTCCTGGGGGACAATGGGTGATTTTCTCGGAAGTACCCATCATCTGACCGTGGTCGCTGGCAATCACGATTCTCAGTGCTTCCGGGTTGGGGTATTGTTGCAAACAGTAATCAATTTTCTTGGCTATGCCTTCTAGGGTGTGGGGACGGTCAAGTTCGTAAAGACTCTGCCAATCTTTTTGATTGTGATAAAGACTATCGAACTCATCTGTATCCCAGCAATATAACTGATGTGTCTTTTTTCTCAAAGCGCTGTAGAGTCTGTCAACTTGTCCATCTGTATAACGTTTACCCATGCCCATTTTGACAAACGCTTTGCCAGCATCAGCAACCCAAGCAGAATCATTAGGCAACAGTTGAGCATATAAGCTCCATTTAGCGTATTCTGTTTTAGTGGGTAGGATGCTAAAGCGAGGTGCGATCGCAGTTTCTACAGCGAGTTTGTAATTATTTGTTAGTAAAGATAACAGTTCTAAGTGATCTAACCATCCCAAGCCATCGACCACAACCCAAAGCACAGCACTTTCTTGGCAAAGATTTTGTACTTTTGAGGCAACGCTGTAGTTGAGGTAGGAATTTTCTACAGAGTCTACTTGCATCTGGGGGTAGTGTTGGAGTATCCACTGAATAAAGCTATCCGCCAAACTCTCACTAATTTTTGGTGCAGCAGGTTGCTTGATAATTTCCCAGCGACGGAAAGGCAGGTAATCTTTTGTTGCCCAAACTAAAGCTTGCTGAGGAGTAGCATCTAAAGCTAGAGGTTGGGGTTGGGGTGGAGGTTGGTTAAGGCTTAATTCTTGCTGTTGCTGATAGCTGAGATAGGGGGTAACTTTGGCTTCCCTTGCCCGATTAATTAAGTTAGGTCGATTGCCAAAAACTTTGTAAGCACAATTGGCTATTCGTTCTATGCCTACTTGGTTCGTAGGCGTTAGAGTATCCAAAACTTTACCTTCAGTGCGGGAGATGAGTTGTTCCCAGTAACGGTCAAACTCTTGGCTAAGGGAGTCGGGAACTGGTAAAGGATATTTACCGATGTCGTTCAAAACTGGTTCTGCAATGCCTAACCAGCGACGCAAAAGCAACAATTTATCTTCAGTCTGGTAATAAGTTGCTAACTCATGTTCCTTAAACTGTTGCTGCCATACTTGCTCAAAAGGTTTATACTCTTGTGGCACTAAAATTGCTAACCAAGCGGCAAGATGGGAAATGCAAGGTTCAGCAAACCATATCTGTGCATTACTCTCAGTGATGTTGTCTGCTAAAAAGTGGGCAATGCAGTTGTCTTGGGGATAAGCATCTAACTTGGTAGCGAAAATCAGTACTTGTTCGTCAGTCCAGTCATCCGCTAAGGGTACGGAATCAAACAATTGTGCTAGTTTGTCGCGGGGATGTTGCTTAATTTCCGCGATTTCCTCAGTTCTATTCCACACTCCCAGCCAGGTTTTTGCCCAATCGCATAATCGCTGACCTTTTACCCAGCAGGCAGAAGCACTGACACCAAAGAACTGTATCCATTCCACCTCTGTGGTGATAGGGATATAGCCAGAGGGAATATCGTAGAGTCCGGTAGGGTCTAGTATGAGATGTTTATCATCCATCCCTGTTAATCCTCCGTCTTTTCTGAGAGCATTTGCCCTAACTTCTCGTACACATTTTGTTGCTGTAAATGAGGAAGTTGCCGGAACAACACGAAAATTTGATTGGCTATATCTTTCTCTTGTTCTTCAATGCATTGACGCTCTATATTTTCTAATAACTGAGTTTCTGGAACAGTAAGTAAGTTAATATATTCGGATTTTTTATCTTGAATTTGTTCTAGTAAATTTTTTGCGGCTTCCAGCTTTTCTGTATCATCAGCCAATTGGTCTATTTGGGTGCAACTGCTTTCTAAATCTTTAAGCCATTGCTGGAGAACTTGTAATTGTTTTTGTGCTATTTCTGTACGCAGTGAGTGCAGGCGATCGCTAAACTTTTCTGTCAGTCCTTTATTGCTATTTTCCCAATTTTTTAGTCTATCTAACTGAGTTTGACAAGCTTCTAAAGTCTCTATCTTGTTTGACTCGGTTATTTGCAATAACTCAATTAGTAGTGCCAGTTCTCTGATAATTGCTTCATACTCTGTTTCTATTTCCGAGCGTGAGTATCGAGGCGACTTTTTCAGTAACTCTTTTTGGAGTCTTTGGGCATCTGCTACTGTTGCTAAATGCTCTAAATTATGCTTATATTCTTGTAATGCGACGGTATATTCTTGGATTTTCTGCCGAAAATTAACTTCTAACAGAGCAATTCTTTCTTGAAAGCGGTCAGTATTATAGATATTGAACTCCCGCCTCGCAATTATTGCCAAAGCATCATTACAACTGGCAATAGAATCACTTTGTTGATAGCGAATCTCTAAATTTTGTATCTGGTCTAAGTCATTTTTCAAACTCTGGATTTGTGGTTGTAGTTGTTGATAGTCTTCGTAATCAGCCGAATCTTGAAAGACAATATCTAGCTTGGCATACTCTGTATTAATAGCATCCAAATCTGGGAGATTGTTTACCGACTGAATTCGAGTCCGAAGATTTGCCAGACTAGAACGATAGTCAGTAATTTTGTTTTGAATTGACTGCACAATTTCAGCAATTTCCTGCTGAAATTTATCTGGATAGTTAAAGCGAAATTGTAAACTTTCAATTTCTTGCAGCGCTTCTTGAGAAAGATGAATTGTTTTGTTTTTCTTTGCAGAATTACGAATATTCTGCATGATTTGTGTATCTTCGGTTTGCTTTTGGCCTTCTTCTGCTTGGTGTCTGATGTCTGTTAATCTGATGTTGCTGTTACGCAGGGCATTTTGCAAACTCTCGATTAGGTGCATAGGCAAGTCTGCAATTTGATTAATTTGGTCAATAATTTGTTGAATTTCTCTTTGGTAAGCACTACAAGCTTGTTCTGTAGATAGCGACTCCGCACGCTTAGTTTCTGCTGCTACAAGTTGGTCAATTTTATCACTTATAGTTTGCAATGCTTGAGAAAAGCGATCGCGTTGTTGTTGTGTTGGTAAAATTGAATTGTTTGGCGATCGCTTCAACAGTTGCGGGTAAAGTGGTAAAAGTGTTGCTAATTGTACCTCACGAGGTAATTTTTCTACTACTTCTACTAGTTGAAACGACTTGTCAATTTCAGCAACCCCAGCACTCACCTGCTTTTTATTCTTATTTAACTCATCCTTTTCTGACTCATCCGGTTCATTAGACTCCAAAAAAGCAGCAACCGCCGCTAGATACTCCTGCGCCTGGTCATAGTCCATAGGCGACGTGGGAAGAGTTGGCATTTGTGTTTGTTGGCGACGAATTAGTTTAGACTTTTGTTTAACAATCCAATCATCAACAAATGCAATGGGGTTTTCCAGAATATTAGTGCTGCCCCAATTTTGCAAAGACTTATCCTGTGAAGGAACAAACTCTCCCTTTTTAGTAGTAAGTTTGATGCGTCCTCGTAAAACAACTTCTTTACGGTGAATTGCCAACCATCCTGCAAGCAACATAGTAAAGTTGTACTCGCTATAACCAAAAGGTGGTGCAGAAAGTGCTTGCCAAATTTTTTCTAAGTCAACAATCTTTTGTGCTGATCCTTCTAAGTCAGTTATTTTAGAAATTTTATCCCAGGCAGCGCGGATTTTTTCATGAGTTGGTTCTTGAACGATATACTTATCAGATGTTTTTTTGAGTAGACCCCATAACTTGACAAAAATTTGGTCAATAACAGTCTTGTAAGAATGTTCACCCGAATGATGATTGAAACTATCTTCTATAAAAATTTGTTTTGCAGTCCAACCAACAATTTTTTTACCTGTCTGATGGTCAGAACGCATTTTATCAATCCCATCCACAGGAGGAACGAAGGGATATAAATCTTTTAAAAGTTCACTAATTACACGTTGCGGTTTGCTTTGTTCAGCAGTTGGAAGTTTTTCAATTCCCACGCAATAATAAGTGCAGTTATTTAATAACGTCTCTAACCGTGTCTGCACCTCTCCTTGCCAACGTTGAAGCTGTTCTTCATAAGCTTTCCCCAGAAATCGTTTATCAGCAACGTCAGTTTTTTGCAGAGTTTTTATTCGTAAAATTACACGGGCTAAATTTCCAGTTTCTTCTGTGGGAATGGCGACAGCAATACGATTTTTACTTGATGAGTTAGATAAATAATTAGTTACAGTAGTCCTAAATTCTTGCAACTCTTCTTGAGTCTCTGTGAGAACATAAGCTAAAATACCCCTTTCTTTGGTATCTTTCAGAATCCGATTACTCTCTAGTGCTTTAATGAATTTATCAATACTATATATTTTACGTTCAAACCGCCAATCTTCACTCCTTAATTTGTTCTCTTCGACAAATTTGGTAGCATCAATCGTCTTACTATTCAGAATATTAATCTCCTCACAGTAGACAACCACATCATGAATAGATGTTGGGAGTGATTTAATTTTTTCCTCAATTTCTTCTTGAATACCTTTAGGGTTAATTCCTTCCCAGAAACGATAAAGTTTCACCTCTGGTCGGTGGTAAATTAAATCTCTTTCCTTTTCTAATTTATCTAGTGCAGCCTGGAGTCTAGATTTAGGTAAACCCGTCAAACTGACCAAAATCTCTTGATGTTCTTCCCGGTCTGGTTTGGTCAAGTTCTCGCCACTAGCCTCATATAGAAACAAGCCTTTGAGGACAATTAACTCATCATCATTTTCTGCACCTGCCACTAAATCTACAGCTTTTTTGTACTTGTGATAAACGGGGTAGTTAGAAAAGTTTTCAATAAAGGTATCTACTAAAGCAATAGGATAAACGTAATTGAGTTTTCCACCATTTTCTACAGGTTGAGTAGCAATAAAGTTTTTGACATAGCCTTTAATAAACTGAATAGCTGTTCTGTCTTGAGTAAAATCAAGCTTGCACAGTAGATATGCCGTCAGAGGATGAAGGGGAAAACAACCTTCAGATAACTGGGTATAAAATTCTTGGAAAGACCAGTTTTTTTCTCTATAATATTTAATTCTTTTCTCAAAAGCTACTCGTGCTTCCTCTATCAAAGTATTATGCCATTGAGAACGAAACTGTTGCCAAATAGACTCATCTTTGATAATTAGTAAATTCTTGATCACCAGTTCTAAACTAGAATCAGGATTATATGTACTTCCATCTTTTGGGGCAAGACGAGAAGCAATTTTCAAATAGCTTTCTTTGGCATTTGCAGAAATACCTACTGCCGTATTTGGCTCAATTTGGGTAAAACTCAATAAGGCAATTTTACCTTTATAATTCTCGCAAGTATTAGTAATATTTTGTAGCGTACTTCCACCAGCACCGATTTGATCTACAGCCCAATATTGCAGATAGTAGTTTAGCTCATCAAATAAAATTAAAATTCCTTGAAAACGGGCATTTTCACCAGTACAATGATTTTTTATCAAGTCTTCTAAAATTGCTTGAATATTTATATCAGCAGTAAAATCAGGAGTAAATCCTGTAATGTGAACAGCAAGCTTTTTAACAGTGGATATGACACCAGAGTTATTTTGTCTGAGTAAACCAATCAGGGAATTGAAATCACCATCAGGATTCCCAACAGTTTGTAAATATTGCTCTGCTTTTGCTTTATCCTTTGAATTCAAACTTTCCAAATAGCGTAGAGGTTCCCTGCATATATGTTGTGCTAAAGAATCTTGAATACCTGCTGTTTCTAAACTTTTGATGAGTTGTTGCAGAAATTGCTTTCTAATGTCGCCGCCGATGTCACCACTCAAACAGATAACTAAATGTTGATGACGTTGATTTTGTTTAAACAGCTTCAAGCCTTCAGAGATAGCTTGACTTTTGCCAGATGTCGCCTTTTCTACTTGTGATAAAATACCTTGCACTTCCTGACTGTGGCAGGGTTTTTGGAAAAAATTGGCTATAGCGATCGCAAAATGTGACTTACCCTTACCATATTGTTGAATCATCAAATGGATATTCGGCTGATTGGCACTATGATAGCTACGCCGCACCGCATCCAAAATACCAACTGTCGATAACTCAGGTTTTGTGGACTCGTAGTTAAAAATAAAACTCTCGCATAAAGTCAAATTCTTTTGGGAATCATCCATCATGCCAAAGTTCACAGAACTGGCAATACTACCCTTTTCGTTGATTTCAACAAGTTGGTTGAGGAGCATAGTAAACTCAAAATGGCAAATGCAAAGTGATAATTATCCTCACGGAAAACGCTTAATTCGCTCTGGAGGCCAATTTTTGGGTGCTAGTTGCTGGGGTAGCAATATCCACAAAAGTCTTTCTAGCTTGCGAGTCTCTTCCAGTTGCTTCCAGAAAAGAGTAATGCGACTGCCAGGTGTAACTTGTAGATAAGTAATCAGACAGTCTAACCCTTCGAGTAAAACAATCTGTTTGCTAACCCCAGAACACATTGACTTAATGGCACTGAGTTCGATATCTAAATTGTGGTGAAGAGCAAGAAAACTTTCTCCCGGATGAATCCTTTGTAACAAATTTTTTCGGTAATTGCTCCGATGGGCGTTGTTGTAATGAGCGATACGCACCAGTTCATTTTCATCAGGTGTGTCCCAAAGTAGCAAATGAATTCGGTCATCAGGTCTGGCATCTCGCAGCAACAAGCAAGCTTCATCGGTCATAGGCCTTCTCCAGCAGTGCCAAAGCTTCATCCCAACGCGGAATCACTTGAAAAGGAGGTACAGCACGCCGTTGTTCGATGATGCCGTAAGCTTCCAACGCATTTAGCTGTTCTTGTAACGCCTCTTTTTTTAGCCCCAGCACGCCAGCAAGTCCCATTTTCTCGTTCAAAATCGACTCAGTGAGAACGGAACCTTCGCCTTTAAAGTCACGTTCCCACAGCTTTGCCAGGAAATATCCCACTAAATAAGAGTTCGGTAAACGAGCATCTCCACCAACATATCTATCCTCTTGTTGAGTGATAAACTTGCAAGATGCTAAAGCATAAAATTCAGTATATGCCCGCAAGAGAAATTTAATTCTGTCAGCAATCACTTTGCTTTCTTCTTCAAAAACAGACGCACTGTGATCAAGTAACTCCTCACGAGTAAATTTACTATAACGAGGTAAAAATGTATATACAAAGTAAGACCATCCACCCCAATCAGCAGGATTTTTTGGCGTTGATTGTAAACCGCGATCGCCAAAACTTAAATAAAAGTGCATCAACCAATCTGTAATATTTGACTCCAAGCCAGGGTCTAGTCGCAAGACAATTTTACCTTCCGGACTAGGGCGATTATCCTTAATTAACCCAGCACGTACTGCCCAACTTTTTACCCGTCCTACTTTGGCATTACCTAAACTTGTTTTTTCCATCAAATTGGGCAAGCTATCATTTAAGCCTTTTTCTTGGGCAGCAGCATGAAGCAGTCTACTTACTTCATCTTTCTTCAGGGCAAAAGAACCATTAAAATGTAATTGCAATTTAACCATAATATCCTTTAAAAATACAAATTATTTTTAATAATTTTTACTATTTTTAGCTAAATCAAATATGTATTAAAATACCTGATACAAATTTATTTGTATGCCTAAATGCACATTATACCAAATTAATTAACAAGCTGTTAGGGAACTCCCAGAAATAAATTATCCCGGTTGAAGTTGCTGACTGATGACTGATGACTGTGAACAGTGAGATGTTATTTTATTTGTCAGCCCCTTAAATTTTGTTAAATATGTGAAACCATAATCTAGAGTATTCCTTTAACCTTTAATCATGGAATCCCCAATCGAAAGAATTAAACTATCCCAAACAGCCAAAGACCAACTGCTCAAACTCAGGCGCAACACCAAAATCGAGCAATGGAATATCCTTTGCCGTTGGGCGTTTTGTCGTTCCCTAGCAGAAGCCACCCCACCCTCCCCCGTACCAATTCCCCAAGATAGCAACGTCGAAATGACTTGGCGCGTCTTTGGCGGTGAAATGTCTGATATTCTCCTTCTCGCCCTCAAACAACGCTGTCACAATGACGGTTATGATACTGACAAAGAAACCCTCGCCACTCAATTTCGCTTACATTTACACCGTGGCATTGGTTACTTAGCAGGCGACCCAAATATCAAGAAAATTGAAGATTTAATTGAACTAGCGGTTAAAGATTGAAAGGATATTAGTTAACTGTTAACTTTTAACTGTTAACTGAATATTATGTCCGAAGCGCTAGAAATTGAGCGTCACAGAGCTGCGATCGCTCGTCATGACATATCTCGCCCTGTACGATTGGCAATAGAATCCGAAATCCTAAATCAGGATACCACTTTTTTTGACTACGGTTGTGGACACGGTGGTGATGTAGAGCGAGTAGCTAAATTAGGCTACACCAGTGCCGGCTGGGATCCTTACTACTACCCCAATACACCAATCACCGCCGCCGATGTAGTTAACTTGGGTTACGTCCTCAACGTCATTGAAGACCAAGAGGAACGCCGCCAAAGCCTGATCCAAGCTTGGGAACTCACCCAGAAAGTTTTAATTGTCGCGGCTCAAGTGCTAATTAACGCTCCCAGTAAAGCCCAGTTTGCCTACAGCGATGGTATCGTCACCTGCCGCAATACTTTTCAGAAATATTACGAACAACAAGAACTTAAAACTTACATTGATCAAGTATTAAATGTAGATGCAGTGCCGGTGGCTTTAGGGGTCTACTTTGTTTTTCGTGATGAAGCCCAAAAAGAGAACTACAAAGCTATCCGCTTTTTTTCTCGTACTTCTACCCCACGAGTCCGCATCCCCACCAAGCGGTTTGAAGACTATCAAGAACAGCTTGAACCACTGATGGCCTTTTTTACCAAACGTGGCAGATTACCAGTCAAAGGCGAATTAGCAAATGAACAAGAATTGCTAACTGAATTTGGTAATTTTCGCCGTGCCTTTGCTATAGTTTTGCAAGCCACCGATGAGGCAGAATGGGATGCGATCGCCTACCGTCGCTCATTAGATATCCAAGTTTATCTTGCCCTCACTCACTTTGATCAACGCCCGAAATTCCATCAGCTAGCGCCAGAAATGCGTTATGATATCAAAGCCTTTTTCGGTGGCTATGAAGAAGCATGCCTTGTAGCCGACCAAAAGCTTTTCAGCTTAGGCAATCCCAAGGTTGTACAGACTGCTTGTGAAAAAAGCAAAATTGGCAAACACACACGCGGCGCTTTGTACGTTCATATTTCCGCCCTAGCAGCACTAGACCCCTTGCTGCGAATTTACGAAGGCTGTGCCAGCCGTACCATTGGGCGTGTGGATCAAGCCACACTAATCAAATATTACACCGACAAACCGCAAATATCCTATCTTTTTTATCCCGACTTTGACAATGACCCCCATCCAGCCTTAAAAGCAAGTATAACTATTGACTTAAAAACTTTATATATAACTCACCGAGACTATGAAAATAGAGCAAATCCGCCCATCTTACACCGCAAAGAAAATTTTGTAACTAGCAACTACCCTCGCTATGAAGAATTTGCTCAACTCACCAAACAAGAACAGCAATTAGGACTCCTCAAGCTCAAAAGCGAAATCGGTACCCGCGAAGGTTGGAAAAAATGCCTCGCCGCACATGGAGTAGAAATTAGGGGGCATGAAATATTTAATTGTTGAGTCAGTTGTCAGTTGTCAGTTGTCAGTTGTCAGTGGTTATTCTCCCCATCTCCCCCTGCTCCCCTGCTCAAGAGCCTTCTTCAATGCGGGTCATTCCTGATGTGTACATCAGTTAAGGAAATATTGGTAAGTCGTGATGTTTGCAGCTAATTACAAAACAGGTATGACAAGATAAGGGACTTCCAAGTAAAAAAATATTCCACTGTTCACAGTCATCAGTCAACAGTCATCACTCATCAGTCATCAGTCAACAGTCATCAGTCATCAGTCAAAGGAATTTTTAAACGATGAGAGAAGTTCAAGCACTACGACAGGCAGTCCAAAGCCGCAAGATGGGTGCTTTGTTATTACTGGGTTTTGCATCTGGTTTGCCCTTGTTCTTAACTAGTAGAACATTGCAGTTGTGGATGCAAGATGCCAACGTTGATATCGGGAAAATTACTTTATTTGGTTTGCTGGCTTTACCTTATTCCCTGAAATTCTTGTGGTCGCCGTTGTTAGATAGATTTGTGCCGCCACTTTTGGGAGCAAGGCGAGGCTGGCTAATACTTACTCAAATTGGGCTAGTATCAGCGATCGCAACTCTAGCATTGCAACAGCCTGCCCAAAGTAGTCAAGTGCTGCAAATACTAGCCATCAACTGTCTAATCATTACTTTTTTGAGTGCTACCCAAGATATTGCTGGTGATGCCTACCGCACCGACATTTTAGAACCGATAGAATCTGAAGCAGGTGCATCAGTTTGGGTGCTAGGCTATCGCGTAGCTTTGTTTGTCACTAGTTCCCTAGCTTTGATTTTAGCTGACTACATCCCCTGGAATGGTGTTTATCTCCTGATGGCAGCTTTTATGGCAGGAAGTATACTCACAACTTTGTGGGCACCACCGGAAGCAAAGGTGCGCGACGACACAGAAAAAGCACCTTTATCTTTTAAAGATGTGATTTTTCTTTTGTTGATCACTGCCTTGGTAGCTGGGTTACTGGGAGGCGTTTTCGTTGGCTTTATCGCTCTACCCGTATTTTATTGGCTGTTGGCAGGTTTGATAGTAGCTTGGATAGTCTCATCTTTGTTATTACCCACTGAGTTACTAAATGAAAACAGAGAAAATCGTGCCCCCCAAAATTTACAAGAAGCGATTTTTCTACCTTTTAAAGAATTTTTCCACCGCTTTGGACTGGCTCAAGCTGGTGTTATCCTGATTTTCATCATCCTCTATAAACTGGGTGATTCTTTGGTGGGCATCACAGCCAATTTATTTCTCCGCGAAATTAACTTTACCAAAACTGAGATTGGGGCAATTCAAGCAGGGATGGGATTTCTCGCCACGACCGTCGGCGTATTAGCTGCTGGCGTCATCATGACTAGAATTAGCTTAAATCGCAGTTTATGGTTATTTGGCATACTGCAATTACTCAGTAACTTGGGCTATTATGCCTTAGCGGTGACAGGCAAAGATTACTCGCTTTTAGTCTTGGCAGTTAATATCGAAAACTTCAGTGCTGGACTAGTTACAGTGGCAACAGTAGCCTTTTTAATGAATCTTTGTAACCACCGCTTTACAACTACTCAGTTCGCTTTATTCTCTAGCTTAATGGCCATTAGTAGAGATGTTCTCTCTGCTCCCGCAGGAAATTGGGCTAAGGCTACTGGCTGGCCCTCATTTTTCTTGCTCACTATAGTAGCAGCGTTACCAGGATTGCTACTTTTGCCTTTTGTTGCCCCTTGGAATCAAAAACCAATGGCAATATCCAGACCAGGACTTGACGAACAAGAGGATTTATGGGGAACCAAGTAGTTATTATCGTCGGCACATTTATTCTCTTACTCACGGGTTTATTACTTGGCTACGTTCTCTCACAGTTAGTTCTAGGATTTTTGACATTTAATCTACTAACTCTTTTCGGAACACTCAGTCTGATTTTAATTTTTGGTACACTTTATTACGTTTTATTTTGGCAGTTAAAGAGAGAACAGTCGCAAGTATCACCAGCACAAAGACCCACCGAGATCAACCAGAGCATACCCCAGAGCAATCTCAAAGACAAGCTGATCGCTAAATTAGGTGGTGATGCAGCCGCAGCCGAACGGTTAATTGAACAGGCAAAACAGAACTATCCTGATATGCCCGAAAGCTGGTATTGCGAAAGAGTACTCGATGATTTAGACCGCGATCAGCGCTAAGTTGATGTTTCCCGTACTCAAAAAGCCGCTAAAATAAGTCAAGAAAAATTCACAAATCTTCAGCTAGGTGATCAAAAAACACCCTAGCTACTTGTAATCTACATATGGCTATTTTCCGTCAGTACATCGCCCCATTACTTGTAGTATTGGTATTTATATTTGCCCTAGTGGCAGTTAGCGCCCGCATCTTTTTACCCTCTGATATGGCAGCCCCCGCACCAATTGAAGAGGTAGGAGTGAGTTTTTTACCTGAAAATAATGGGACGCTGAAAGCCACGTGAATTTCTTGGCTGTAAAAGCTTTATGGTAAAGACTTTTAATCCGTGATATCTTGCACCATTCTCAATTAACCCTGCGGTGGCACTGCCAAGAACGTAAAAATTTAGGTTTGAACGAACCAACAGCAGTGCCCACCCTACAAAAATGTCAATAACGCAACTGGTGCAAGATATAAAATCCCAAATCTCAAATTTAAAATTCAAAATTGATATCAAGTGTCTGAGCAACTGCTACCTGGATACTTCATTCGTCGTGGTTCAACATTAGAGCGATCGCTACTGGTAAAGTTCATGCAGCGAAGTTACCAGTATTTATTTCCACAGCAAGATTTTGCCCACCTAGCGCGAACAGTCGAGCAATACTTTTCTAGTGACACACCCTTGTGGTGGGTAGATTTTTTAGGAGAAGAGGGGTGCAGGGGAGCAGGGGTGCAGGGGTGCAGGGGTGCAGGGGTGCAGGGGTGCAGGGGTGCAGGGGAAGATAAGGAAGATAAGGAAGGAAATTCTACTTTCTCCCCCTCATCCCCCTCATCCCCCTCATCCCCCTCATCCCCCTCATCCCCCTCATCCCCCTCATCCCCCTCATCCCCCTCATCCCCCTCATCCCCCATCGCCTGCCTCTGGGTGGGAAATGCCATAGATCAAGTCCGGGGCGATCGCCATGCTCACATTTTTCTGCTTTACGTCGAGCCAGAACATCGACGGCGGGGTATTGGTACAGCTTTGTTGCGATATCTGGAAAATTGGGCAACTCAAAGAGGCGATCGCCAAATTGGATTACAGGTGTTTCAATCCAACCAAGCTGCTCTCAATCTTTACAATCAGCTCGGTTATGAAACTCAATCTCTGTGGATGGTAAAATCACTCAATACCAATAAATAAATCGGTGCATAGAGTTAGCATCCTATAGCTTGTTAGTTATGGCAATTCTCCTGCGGCTAAAAGTCAATTAGATGGGTGAGAAAGTGTACAATAATTCAACTAAAACCTATGAAGCTTTGACTTGGTGACGTGGGGGATTACATAAAAATCCCAATTGGGTATGCGAATGAAATATGTATGACGAAGACGATTTAAGCCTACTCGATGCAGAGTCAGAGCTAGAAAGCCCCCTAGATAAAATGCAGCCACTCACTGCTGATTCAGTTGTGGCAAAGCCCGATCCAGAAGTAATGTTAGCTCTTTTGGAAAATCCCCAACCGCAGCAAAGGATGCTAGCGGCTCGTGCTTTCTGTGATATTGAAGATACACGAGCTATTCCCCATCTGATTCGCTTATTAACTGATACCTGTCCTTTAGTGCGAGTCAGTGCTGCCTATGGTATCGGACGTAATCCCAGTCCAGACGCGGTAGAACCGTTAATTGCCCAACTGAACCGAGATTGGAATGGCTATGTGCGTAAAGGTGTAGTTTGGGCTTTAGGAAACTGCCGCGATCGCCGTTCTTTAGCACCCCTAGCAAACGCCCTCAGAACTGATATCTCAGCAGTGCGTTTATGGTCTGCTAGTGCCTTGGCGCAAATGGCAGAGGTGGGTTATGAAGCAGTTGTCGGAGCAATCCCACCATTAATTGAAGCCCTAGTCCAAGACCCAGTAGCAGCAGTGCGGAGTAACTGTGCTTGGACAATTGGACAGTTATGTCGGGAACTACCTTCTAACGTAGTTTATGCCACAGCGATCGATGCCCTGATTCAAGCCTTTGCCGAAGACCAAGATTTGGGAGTGCGCGAAGATGCTAAAGCTTCACTCTTGGGCGTAGGCGATCCTCGTGGCTTGCAGCTGATTGAAACTCTAGAACAAGAAGGTTGGTTTTAAGTTAGAACTCTTGAGCAGGGGAGCAGGGGAGCAGGGGAGCAGGGGGGATAAGGAGATGAGGGAGATGGGGGGATGGGGGAGAAATAACTAATGCCCAATGCCCAATACTTCGGCTTACCTCGACTTCGCCCTTACCTCGGCTTCGCTCGGCACAAGTCGGCTACGCCCTTCGGCTACGCTCAGGACAAGCTCAGGACAAGCTCGGTACAAGTGCGAGAGTACAAGTTCCCTATTCCCTATTCCATAAAAAAATAAAACCCGCTTCGGCGGGTTACACACAACACTATGAACAACAAATCTTGATTTAGCCGAAATACCTGATTTCTGCTTCGAGTTGGCGAACTAGTCTTTCGTCACCCTTGGCTTTGGCTACTTCCAAGCGGTGTTCTATGTTTCTTTGAATATTCAGTCTATGCATTTGTCTTGCTTGGTTAGCAACTTGCAATCTGTTCTGGCTCATAGAATTACCTAGTTTAATTTTTCTGTTTATGTCTTGTTTCCCTAACATAACATATATTTTGTAGCTGTTGCTACAGAATAATTCAATTTAATATTAAATTTATTATTCAATCATGTCTACGAATCAAAATTTAGTAGCTTCACAACGGCAGAAACCTTTGCACACAAGTGTTATCACCCTGCTGAGCGATTTTGGCGATCGCGATGTGTATGTAGGCGTGATCAAAGGAGTCATAGCCCAAATCAACCCCAAGCTAGCCATAGTAGACTTAACGCATCAGATTCCGCCACAAAATATCGCCGCAGCTAGGTTTTGCCTGATGAATGCTTATGGTTATTTCCCAGTGGGGACAGTGCATGTCGCAGTGGTAGATCCGGGTGTGGGAAGCACACGCAGAGCGATCGCCGTAGAATTTGCACAAGGGTTTTTAGTAGGCCCAGATAATGGCATATTCAGTGGAGTACTCAGTCAAAGTCCAGCGATCGCCGCAGTTGAACTTACAAATCTTAATTATTGGAGAACACCAAAACCCAGCAAAACTTTTCACGGTAGAGATATCTTTGCACCAGTAGCAGCTAATCTCGCCAGTGGTATCCCTCTCAAACAGCTAGGACAAGAAATTGAAAAAGCAACTTTAGTACAGCTGAATATAGCCAACTGCAACCAGACAGCAACAGGTGTGACCGGTTGCATTCAGTATATAGACCACTTTGGCAACTTAGTCAGCAACATTCCAGAAAGTTACGTGCAAGGTAAAACTTGGTATGTGCAAGCTGCTGGGTTGACTATACCAGGGTGTGAGACTTACGCTGATGTTGAAGCAGGAGAAGCGATCGCTTTAGTTGGTAGTCACGGCTGGGTAGAAATTGCCATCAATAGCGGTAATGCTCACTCACAGTTGCAAATCAACTTGCAAGATGGTCTATTAGTTATTAGTCATTAGTCATTAGACTAGATACTAGGGAATATTTCCAAGTTCATTATTATTGTTTTCTTATGACTACACAAACAATAACTGCACCAGAAATTTATCAAGGTCAGTTTGGGGAATTTACAATCACTCAGAGCGATCGCACTGGCGTAATTATCTACCGCGCTGGGTTAATGGTAGCCGCACTCAGCTTTGCCATCGGCAGTGCTTTGGTGTTAATCAACAATAATCCAGCTGTTTTCACCCTATTAACGCCTTTGTATGCCTGTTTTAGTCTCGCTCTCGGTGTCAGTTTATTGACCATTCATATCTACATGGCATCACTGCACCGACTTTTGCAAATTTTTTGGGCGATCGGTAGTATTACATCAGTGATACTGGCACTTTCTCACAGTGAACCTCTGGCTGTGACTGTTTACAATCAGCCCATTACCTTATTTGGAGTTGGTTTCACTTTTGTTGCATTGACAGGTATTTACTTCAAAGAAGCTTTTTGCTTTAATCGTCTAGAAACAAAAGTATTAACTGTCATAGTTCCACTTTTATTGTTAGGACATTTAGTAGGGATTTTACCAATTCAGTCAGAACAAGTTTTATTAGGAATTTGGGCGACATTATTCTTAGTGTTTGGACTGCGTAAAACAGTGCAAGCAATTCCTCCAGATATTGGGGATAAGTCTGTGTTTGTTTATTTGAAAGAACAGCGTTCAACTAAGGTTTAATGCAGAAAAAACATCAAAATAAAAAAGTGCCAAAAATCCGGTTAATAAAACGCCAGGAGATATGGACATTTACGGCTCAGGGATGGGTAGTATTCTTTGCAACTGTAACTGCTTTAATGTTTTTTACAATTACTCATCTACACCCATTTCTGGCTGTAACTTCCCCTGTCAAAGTAGCAGATATATTAGTTGTTGATGGATGGCTATCAGACAACGAAGTAGAACAAGCAGCCGCTGAATTTCAACGTGGTTCCTATAGCCGAATAATTACCCTCGGAGCTCCAATAGAGCAAGGTTTTTATCTGAATAAATATAAAAATCATGCAGACATGACCGCAGCTACCTTAAATAAACTAGGTATGCCAAAAGAAAAGATAATACCTGTATATATTCCCAAGGTAATTAGAAATCGTACTCACGAGTCTGCTGTTGCATTACTTAAATGGATATCACAATCAAATTTACCGATAAAATCAATAAATCTTTTGACAGCTGACGCTCACGCACGTAGAAGCTGGATGATATATAAAAATGTATTTCCTCCCCAAATTGAAGTGGGTATAATTGCTGCTAAACCACTATATTATGACTCAAGTAACTGGTGGAGAACTAGCGAAGGTGTGCGGGTCACTATATCTGAAACCATCGCTTATATTTATGCTTTATTAGTTAGTTGGAAAAGTTAAAAGTTAACAATAAGTATAACGTTTTTATAAATAAACAGTAAAAGGAGAGCTTAAATACACTCTCCATAGAATACAAAAACCTAATCTTGAATTGGCCCAGTAGAAACTCTGGTAATAAAGTCTTTTTTAGCTTCAATATCGAATGGGTCAATTAAAACATAGGTAATTGCTTTCTTGCTACTGGGTTGTTTAACTTCTGGTGTGGAACCATCTGGATTAGCTGGAGGCCCAGTCATCAGCAGCGGTGAACCCCAGTAAACAACCCTCCAAACATTTTTATCTACAAGATCAAGGTTTTTATCTGTATAGGATAAATATTCGACTGTGGTTTTAATAGGCGGTTGCGTCAGGTTAGCCAGTGTAGTTTTATTTGCCATTTCCAGTGCTTTCTCTGCTGACACAGGAAGATTAAGAGAAGGGACTACTGGTTTGAATTGAACTCCATAACCTTGAAGAATTTTTTCTGCGTTTGGAGAAATATCAACAGGTTGATCTAATCCTACTGTCAAAACTGGCTTTATTTCGTCTAATGTAGATTTGGTCTGAGCGCGTGAATTGCTTGAACCATAAGCATAGGTTAAAGCTAAGATTGGAAGTACCAAAAGTGAAATTATCCATTTATGGTTCATCTTTACGCCTCTAATAATTAAATTTTGTTTGCAAGATGTTGACTGTAAAAAAATAGCAAGTGCAGAGTAAGTTGGGGGAGAATTTTTTTCAAGCGTCCTTGTATAGGTAGTTCATGATAACTACTTTAGGGATATCGAGTATCCCATGTTTCCCAGGCACTATCCGGATTAGACATATTTTGTCCAACATAGATTGCAGGATCTATGGCTCCCTTGGGGAGGGTAGTTGTAGAGTACGCCCCTGTTTTAGTAGACTTTGACGCAACATCACTCCAACTTGCGGGGTTGGACACTTTTCCCACAATCTGATTACCAGGATTCTTTACTTCATCCTGTACTTGGATTGCAACAGGGGTTATGTTCAAATCATTAAAAGGAATTGAGTTAGTCTGTAGCACTCCATTTAAGTAGAAGTTCCAACTTGATGAGGCATTGGTACCTGCCCAATATAAGTCAACTTTATAGTTATTAGTACCACTTGGAACTGCTTTTTCCCATATAAAATATTGGTTTGTTGACGTAGAGTGTGCTTCCTGGTAGATATGGTTGTTAGCTGTACTAGAAAGCCTACGGTAGCCCATTTGTATCCAACCTATATTCGCTGCATAGGCATTGTCTATTCCTACCCACATAGCAGATAGATTAGTACCTGCTACCGGAGTAGCTGCACAAATATCTACATCTTGAGTCTCAATTGTAGCTGATGCACCCCAAACCGATGTTACACTTTTATAACCACCAAAATAATGACGCTCCCCTGGTGATGAAAGTTCCGCTTGACAGTTAGAAGGGTATGCTGAACTTGAACTTGCAGATAAAGCTATAAATAGAAGCGAGAGTAAGATGCTGTGTTTATGTGACGACATACTATTCGATAAATATTTGCAGAATGTTTTGATCCAATTTATTTGTAAAAACAAAAAAGGTCATCCTTGGCTAATTTGTGCTATAAATTGGTATCTTTTTTGAAAAATTTCAAAAATTTTCACGTTTGAAAAATTTCAAAAATTTTCCCGAGCGTTACAATCCAGACAATCTACTGTTTGGAGTAATTTGTAGTTAATACTTAATACATTTAATACCATAATTTATATAAATAAATATGCCAAATTATACTTAAATTAATTTTGTTGAGCTTACTTGTATTTTTTAAAGAAAATCCGCAAAAATATAGAATGAGCGTAAGCATGATCGTATTAAAAAAGTATTTGCTCTCCTCATATATTGCATAATTGCCAACCAAGCCCCTCAAAACTTACCTACGATTACTTAGAAATCCTCACAACTATGCAGTTGGTGAAATTCGAGATTACAGTTGAATTCCAAGCCGTTTTCAAGATCAAGTGAGGCAAAATTTTGTACGTTTGTGTTCACAAACGTGTGACATAATTAAGTTTTATAAACCCATAAAAAAACCCCCTAAAGGGGGCTGATCTAGTTATTCGCGTGGAATGAATAACTAATAATTAATACTCACAGTAAATACAGCAATCCGAACAGAATAATCCAAATCACGTCAACGAAGTGCCAATAAATTTCCGCAGCTTCAATACCAAAGTGCTTTTCGCTACTGTAGTGACCTTTAACGCGCGATCGCCACAATACTGCCACAATCGCTAAAACACCGATGGTAACGTGTAGTCCGTGGAAACCAGTCAAAACATAAAATGCACTGGCGAACAAGTTGGTAGTCAAACCAAATTCCAGATGTGTGTATTCATACACCTGCCCTACCAAGAAAATAGCACCCATCGCCGCAGTAATTGCCAACCAAGTACGCATACCCCGCGTATCATTTTTCTTAATAGCAGTATCAGCATTATGCATCACAAAACTGCTAGCAATTAGATTGATAGTGTTAACACTAGGTAGCAATAACTCCAACTCTGGCGTGCCTTCTGGGGGCCATGCAGGTAAGGTAGCACGGAAAGCCAAATAAGCTCCGAACAACCCCATAAAAATCATCCCTTCAGCAATCAAGAAGACAATTAGACCAAACAGGCGATGGTCTGGATGTTCTTCGTGATGACCAACAGTTGCTTCTGCTGTGTGGTGATGATTCAGTTCAGTTTTCGCCGGGTCAATTGTTTGACTTTGCATGAATCTTTATAAGTGAGTGGGGACTGGGGGCTGGGGACTGGTGACTGGGGACTGGTGACTGGGGACTGGTGACTAGGGACTGGGGACTGATAAAGAGTTTTCCCAAGATCCAATACCCAATATCCAATACCCAGTACCCAATCCCCAGTCCCTTTATTTACGGTCTTCAGGGTTGGCAGCAACCGCTGGGTCGGGTTCTGCTCTTAATACTGAGTTGGGGCCGGCGGATAAGATTGGATTGGGGTCAGATAAGGGTACACCTTCATGAGCTTTTTCCAAGCCATAGTCGTAGGGGCCTGTAACTAGTACTGGAGTTTTGTCAAAATTTTCAATGGCTGGCGGTGAGGTTGTCATCCACTCTAAGGTCAATGCCCTCCAGGGATTATTACCTGCTTTTTCACCGTACAACCAACTCCAAATCGCATTGATAATAAACGGGAACGTTGAAACTGCCAGGATATAAGCACCATAGGTGCAGATTTCGTTCAGAAACGTAAATTTCGGGTCATACTGAGCAACGCGGCGGTTCATGCCCATCATTCCCAGCTTGTGCATGGGTAAGAAGGCCATGTTCAGACCGACAATTGTCAAGGCAAAGTGAACTTTACCCCAAAATTCGTTCAGCATTCGTCCCGTCATTTTCGGGAACCAATGGTAAATCGCCGCGTAAATGCCGAGGACGCTACCACCAAAGAGGACGTAGTGCAAGTGGGCTACGACAAAATAAGTGTCGTGAACGTGAATATCAAAAGGCACTGCTGCCAACATCACGCCACTGATACCGCCAATTACAAAGGTACCCACAAAGCCCATTGCAAACAGCATGGGAGTGTTGAGTCGGATTTTGCCGCCCCACATGGTTGCCAACCAGCTGAAAATTTTAATACCCGTAGGTACGGCGATGATCATCGTGGTGATCATGAAGAACATCCGCAACCAGCCGGGGATACCACTGGTAAACATGTGGTGCGCCCAGACGATTAGCCCTAAAAAGCTGATAGCGAGGGAGGAATAAGCGATCGCTTTATAGCCAAAAATCGGCTTGCGCGAATGCACAGGAATCACTTCGGAAATTGCCCCAAAGAAGGGCAAAATCATGATGTAAACTGCTGGATGGGAGTAAAACCAGAACATATGCTGGTAAACTACTGGGTCGCCACCACCAGTCGGATTAAAAAATGTCGTTCCTGCTAATAAATCAAAAGCCAGCAGAATCAGACCAGCTGCTAGCACTGGCGTTGACACCAAAGTTAATGCCGAAGTGGCAAACATCGCCCAGCAGAACAAAGGCAATTGATTGAATCCCAAACCAGGGATACGCATCCTCAGCAATGTTACGAGGAAATTAATTGCCCCCAGAATTGATGATGTACCAAGCAGGAGGACACTCATAATCCAAATACCCTCACCCACCTGACCTGTCACCAAGCTCAGGGGAGGGTAGGAAGTCCAACCTGCATCTGGTGCATCGCCCACGACTAAACTAGCGATGAGCAACAAACCAGCTGGCGGGATCATCCAAAAAGCCACAGCATTCAGCCGTGGGAATGCCATATCCTTGGCCCCAATCATCAAGGGGATCAAGAAGTTAGCAAACCCTGCGCCCGCTGGCACAATCCACAAGAAAATCATAATTGTGGCGTGCAGCGTAAACAAACTGTTGTAGACTTCAGGCGTCACAAAATCTACTTCTGGCGTTCGCAGTTCGGTGCGAACTAAGTCAGCTAAAACCCCGCCAATGCAGTAGAAAATGAACGTGGTGACAAGGTATTGAATCGCAATTACCTTATGGTCGGTGTTAAAGCCAAAGTAGTCTTGCCATTTTCTGGCCGGTGGTTCTTCACCATGAGCGGGGATATTGGCAGTTTCTTGCAACTGAGCTTGTGTCATAGGAGTCAATAGTCAATGGTCAAGGGTCAAGAGTCAAGGGTCAAGAGTCAAGGGTCAAAATTAATTACTCTGGACTTTTGACTTTGGACTTTTGACTCTTGACTAATGGTGAACTTGATGGAGTATTTCGGGTTGAATTCCCATGTCCTTGGTGTAAGGAGCGAGAAATTCATCTGCTGATAAATCCGCAGGATTAACAGCAACGGCTTGATTGAGAGTTTCGTTGCTAGCAGTTAGCTGCTCTTGCGTCCATTTTTCAAATGCTTCTTCGGTTTCTACAACTACTTGTGTTCTCATTGCTCCGTGGTATGGGCCACAAAGTTCGGCACAAATCAGGGTATAGTCACCTGCTTTGTTGGGTGTGAAGCGAATCTCGCTCTGTCTACCAGGGATCGCATCTTGCTTGAGGCGGAACTCTGGCACCCAAAAAGCGTGAATCACATCGTTAGCAGTCATATTAATTAGCACTTCCCGCCCGATGGGAAGGTGTAGTTCACCAGTGGTTATGCCAGTTTCTGGATAGGTGAAAATCCATGCGTACTGTAGACCAGTGACGTTAACTAGTAATTCTGGCGGTATGCCTGCTTTATCAGGAGTTGGGCCAATGGTGGGCGAAACAACACCTACACCAGGAGCATTCCGCTTTTGGGGAATTTGATCAGCATTGCGGACTGCGGCGGTGGCTGGGTCTTGCATCGCCTCATCAGATTTTTCTTGATTCAGGTTCGGTTCTGTGCTGGGAGGGGTATCGTTCAAAGTAGCAGCAATAGCTGCTCCCGGCATTGTCATCGACATATTCTGAGTAATCGGGGCTTCATGAACAGCATGAGGATCAAAGCCACCAATTTCGTTGTATACATCAAAGCTGTACACAGAAATACCGATAACGATAATTGCTGGGATCGCCGTCCAGAGTATTTCTAAAGGTACATTGCCCTCAACTGGTGGCCCGTCTTCATTGTCACCTGGACGCCGACGGTATTTAATTGCAGAGTAAATCAAGACACCTTCAACTATCAGAAAAATACCAGTGGAAATGATCATCATCGCGTTGAACAGACCATCCACCAAGACGGCTTCATCTGAGGCGGCTGTTGGCAACAGACCGTGATTTTGACCATACCAAAGGCTGACTAACGTTAGCGCGATGCCTATGAGTAATGTCCAGATTGAACTTGGAATCTTCACGGTTTACTTAAATGAATTTACTACGTTATCTCGAAGCTACTCACTTACTAAGGTAGTCTAGACCAGAAGACATTGAGTCTAGTGGTCTGAAATTTTTATTAATTTTTTTGGCTAATTTACTAATCTTGAGTACAAGAGACTTATTGGATACTGCCAAGAATAGATATAAATCAGTGAAAAATTTAAGGAAAAATTTAGGATAGCAAATTTAACAGCCATTGATCATCTGTTGACATCTTGAAAAATACCTAAAGCTTCAGGCGAAAACTAGCTGGAGTGATTCAAAGTATAAGTGAAAGCTAAATTTATAAACCTTAGTGTGTACGCTAGGGTAAAGATGGGGAGGACACTTGCATGTGGGGGTTCCCCCCCAGCTGGGCAAAGTGTCCGTTCGGTACTAAAAATTGAGGATTTTTCAAGCCCTACCAAGAGCGGGTAAAAGGTATTGTTCATGAACGAAATTGTCCTAGAACAACAAAATGAAGCGGTAGCAGAGCAGCAAAAGCCCAAGGAACTGATTCGTCGCTTGGTATGGAGGATGTGCATCGCCACCTTGATTTTGATGGCAATAGGCAGCGCCACCCGCGTGATGAATGCTGGACTCGCTTGCCCTGATTGGCCTTTATGCTACGGGGAACTGGTGCCAGCCAAGCAAATGAATTTCCAAGTGTTCCTAGAGTGGTTTCATCGCTTGGATGCAAGTTTGATTGGAATCAGCGCGATCGCCCTTTTCGGTTTATCTTGGTGGCATCGTCGTTTTTTACCCAATTGGCTACCTTGGGCATCCACATTCGCTTTGTTTTTAATCGTCTTTCAAGGCGTTTTGGGCGGACTTACCGTCACCGAACTATTGCGGTTTGATATCGTCACCGCCCACTTAGGAACGGCGCTGTTGTTTTTCACCACGCTGCTAATTGTCGGCACAGCACTTACTCCCTATCAAGGAACTGGAACTGTTGGTAACTTGCCTTGGGTGGGTTTAATTGCGGCTATTTTAGTTTACTTACAAAGTCTACTAGGTGCTTTGGTAGGGTCACGCTGGGCATTACACCAATGCTTTGGCGGTTCTCAACTTTGTAGTGTGATGTACAGCCATATTTTCGGACTAGTACCGCCAACTGTAGCCACCTTGGCAGTAGTCTTTATTTCCTGGCGTACACCAGCATTGCATCCAGCTTTGCGACGACTAGCAAATATGGCTGGTGTATTGTTGGTTTTACAAATCTTGTTGGGAGTTGCTACTTTCCGCTTACACCTGCAAGTCGAACCGCTAACTGTCTCTCACCAAGCTGTAGGAGCTGCTTTGCTTGGTAGTTTGGCGGCGTTCACAGTTCTAGCACTACGTGACTGGGCTGCAAGTCGTGAAATCAACGCTAATTTGTAGGGAATGGGGACTGGGGACTGGGGACTGGGGACTGGGTACTGGGTACTGGGTACTGGGTACTGGGTACTGGGTACTGGGTACTGGGGACTGGGAAAAAGATATAGTCATAAATTCTCCTAATCCCCAATCCCCGATACCCGATACCCGATACCCGATCCCCGATCCCCGATCCCCGATCCCCGATCCCCGATCCCCAATCCCCAATCCCCACCCTGGACTCTCACAAGCCAGACTGAGCAAGGGCGATGAGCAAGCAGGGCAAGATTAGGGAGCAACATCTTCCTCATCTTCCTCATCCTCCTCATGTTCCTCATCCTCCCAAGCGCCTCAGTTTCTATCTTTGATGTCAACTCGGTATGGCAGGGGCTGTATATAAGTTGTTGAAAAATAAGGAAGTAGAGTCAACATGATTGAGACTAATGTCTCTCGCCACCACCAAACTTTTCTCCAAGTAGTTCAAAGTTACTTCCAGCTAACCAAGCCACGGATTATTCCGTTGCTTTTGATCACCACAGCTGGCAGTATGTGGATTGCTGCTAAAGGAGAAGTAGATCCATTGCTGTTGCTCGTAACTCTTACTGGTGGCACGTTGGCTGCTGCTAGCGCCCAAACGATTAACTGTATCTATGACCGCGATATAGATTATGACATGGAGCGGACGCGCCATCGTCCGATGCCTTCCGGTAAGGTGCAGCCGCGTGATGCTTTAATTTTTGCTCTAGCTCTAGCTGTATTGTCTTTTACGCTTCTAGCTGTGTTTGCGAATCTCCTAGCCGCACTGCTGGCATTTTCGGGGATCGTTTTTTATGTTTTGGTCTACACCCACTGGCTAAAACGTCACAGTACCCAAAATATCGTGATTGGTGGGGCTGCGGGAGCAATTCCGGCATTAGTCGGTTGGGCAGCTGTCACGGGTACTTTAAGCTGGGCAGCATGGTTAATTTTTGCCATCGTCTTTCTGTGGACACCGCCGCATTTCTGGGCGTTAGCGTTGATGATTAAGGACGATTACGCAAAAGTCGGGATACCAATGTTACCTGTAATTGAAGGTGCTACGGCAACCGTGAAGCAGATTTGGTACTATACACTGGTCACGGTGACAGCAACTTTGGTATTGGTTTATCCCTTGCACGCCAGTGGAGTTGTCTATGCAGCAGTGGCGGTGAGTTTGGGAGGGTTGTTTATTCACAAATCTTGGCGCTTGTTGCAAAATCCAGAGGATCGCACTGTCGCTAGAGAATTGTTTCTTTATTCCATCTCCTACATGATGCTTTTGTGCTTGGGTATGGTGGTAGATAGCCTACCCATTACCCATCACCTGATTAGTGCAGCCATCAATCTCATTGCTTAGGGTATGGATGAAAATGCGATCGCGTTGGTAAAGAAGCGCGATCGCTCTTGTTCTGTTAGTTCTAAAAGTTTTAAAGTGATAGATATAATATATTGAGGACTACTTATTATTCCAACACCAGAACAAACTTTACAGTGCTTTCTTCTTTGCCGAAGATTAACTATGATGTATCGACCTATTTATCTAGTACGTTTAGATGAACGTACAGGCGAAGTAGTCATTATAGCTGGTGAAGAAACCGAGATAGCAATTCAGCGTGATGGAAAATGGACATTTAAAAGATGAAACCAAATTTTAATGAAATGAGCCTCAAAGAATTACGAGTCTATGTGCTGGCTCATCAAGACGATAATGAAGCTTTCTATGCTTACATGGATAAATCAAAGACAGAAGGAACTTGGGTAACAATGCCACCTTTGAATTCAATGGATGACTTTGATAATTACCCTGAGTTTCTTGAAAAAATCGGTAAAGACGGTCAAGGTAAAGTATAAACTTTAAATAGTCAACCGATCGCGCCATACCAACGCGATCGTGTTCTCATAAATTAAAAATTTTTGTAGATTCGCAATTAGAAATAAAATTTCACTCATAGGGAAATCGAGCAAAAAGCTAAATGAACTTCTAAGAAAATATAAATGTTAACAAATTACATTCATACAGCTATGCACAAAGCAACCTACGAGTTGCTTGAGGATGGAACTTTCTATGGTGAAATTCCAGAATGCCAAGGAGTGTGGACAAATGCTATAACGCTAGAAGCTTGTCGAGAAGATTTGCAAGATACTCTTGAAGGATGGCTTATACTAGGACTGCGTTTGGGTCACACTCTGCCGATACTGGATGGCATTGACTTGAATGTAAACCAAGAGGTCGCCTAATGCCACCCTTTGGATCGATTAATCGGCGGGATCTGATTCGTTACCTGAAAGATGTAGGTTTTGATGGGCCTTATACAGCTGGTAAACATCAATACATGCTAAAAGGTGAATTAAAGCTGACAATTCCCAACCTGCATCAGGGAGACATCAGTTCAAGCTTACTAAATAGAATATTACGTCAAGCTAATATCAGTAGAGATGACTGGGAAGCAATATAGATTAGATCTGACGGGCATCTATGAAAATGCGATCGCGTTGGTAAAGTGGCGCGATCGTACATCAAAAGATGTACAGTAAAAAATTGTATTAATTTAAGACTCATTCATTTATAAAAATTTTCAGACTGGGATTTTAAGCCCCCAGCTTTCACAGCGATGGGATATTTATTTATTTGGAAGTCTGTATGATCACATCTACCAAGTGACTGTCACCGAATTAGTCAAAATTTCAATTATTCTCCTACTTGTTGCCACTGGTGTAGCCCTGCTATCCCGTCGGTTACGAGTGCCTTATGTCACAGGTTTAGTGTTAGCAGGTTTGCCAATCACTGAGTTATTGTCTCGTCGCATTGGATTAGACCCTTCCCTGGTTTTGAATCTTTTCTTGCCAATTCTCATCTTTGAAGCTGGGATCAATACAGATGTCAGCCGTCTACGCAGCACGTTTAAACCAATTGCTCTTCTGGCTGGGCCTGGGGCTGTACTTTCCAGTGTGATTATTGCCGTTCTGTTAAAATTTGGGCTGGGACTGAGTTGGATACCTGCTTTATTTGTAGGAGTAATTCTGGCAAATACTGATACAGTTTCAATGATTGCCGTCTTTAAGGAAATACCAGTGCCCTCCCGGCTTTCCACCATCGTTGAAGGAGAAACTTTATTCAACGATGCCGCAGCCCTAGTGTCATTCAATCTGATTTTGCAAGTATATTCCACAGGTTCACTGACGTTACTAGAAGGAATCCAACAACTACTATTTATTTCTGTTGGAGGCTGCCTCGTCGGGTTAGTCTTGGGCTACTTGAGCATACCTGTATTTGCCCGTTTAGATGATCCCCTGAGCAGTCTGTTACTGACAGTCGCAGTTGCATTAGGAACTTTTCAGGTAGGGCAATTTCTGGGTGTATCAGGTGCAGTGGCTGTAGTGATAGCTGGATTAATTTTCGGTAATATTGGGCTTTCTCGAAGCACTTCTGCTTCTAGTCGCATCACCTTGTTGAGTTTCTGGGAATATGCCAGTTTTACTGTCAACACTTTTATTTTTCTGCTGATTGGTGTAGAAATCAACTTGGTGACGCTCTGGAAGATGTTACCTGCTATTCTACTTGCAGTTTTGGCTTATCAAATCGGGCGAGTTCTTACAGTCTACCCTTTGCTGGCAGGAGTTCGTTGGTTTGACCGCCCAATTCCGCTGCGCTGGCAACATTTACTCTTTTTTGGGAACATCAAAGGTTCACTGTCGATGGCTCTGGCTTTGAGCTTACCTACCACACTACCAGGGCGAGAAGTCCTCATCGCTTTAGTTTTCGGCAGTGTACTGGTGTCATTAGTAGGACAAGGTTTAAGTTTGCCTTGGGTGGTAAAACGCTTAAAATTATCTCAATTTTCAAAAGATCAGCAGCAGGTTGAAGACTTACAAGCTCAGCTGATGACCGGTAAGGCAGCACAAGATGAATTAGACAGCCTTTTGAATTCAGGGGTATTGCCGAAATCTGTTTATGAAGAGATGCGTTCAGTTTATCAGGTGCGAATTGCTAGGGCAGAAAAGGCTTTGCGGGAATTCTACAATCGCCGTCCAGAAGAGTTGTCAGCTAAAAATGGTGATCTCAGTAAACTTGATGCCATTCGCCGCCGTTTACTGCTGGCAGAAAAAGGAGCGCTCAATGAAGCAATGCGTAAGCGAATTCTCTCAGAAGAAATTGTGCGCGGACGCATACAAACTATTGATGAACAATTGCTGAAACTAGAAGATGAATGAAAGGGATTGGGGATTAGGGATTAGAGATTGGGGATTAGGATAATTTATGACTATATTTGTTTCCCAGTCCCCAGTCCCTAGTACCTAGTTCCCAGTCCCCACTAAAAAACTATTTACAACCTTCGATAAAATCAATGACTTGATGTAACGAGCCTGGTTTGGTTACAATCAGCACAGTTGAACTAGGTTCTAGCACCGTACTACCGTTAGGAATAACCAAATCTTCGTGTGGATGGGGTTGATAGCCAATAATTAAAGAACCAGTGGGGAAGCGAGAATCCTGAGCAATTTCGGCGACGCTACGATTAACAACATAGCAATTATTTGGGATAACAAGTTTCAGCACCTCAATCTGTCCCTGCTCAAAATGCATCATTGATTCTACCTGCGGATATTCAATGGCATTCACCATTGTTGAAACGGCTAGCTCAACAGTACTGATAATATGGTTGGCTCCAGCTAGACGCAGTGGTTCAGCAAAATCAGGGTGGCGCATTCGACTCAAAATATGAGAAACACCGTAGTGCTTAGCCAGAGTTACCATTGCCAAGTTCAAGGCATCACTCCTGAGGACAGCAGCCAAGGAATCAGCTTTACGAATTCCTGCTTCTAGTAATACTTCTGTACTCACAGCACTACCTTCAAATGCCATTGCTCCCACTTGTTCACGAGCATAGCGGCAAGCGGTAGGGTCAATGTCAATAACGGCAACAGTATGTCCTAGTTCTACCAATTTTTGAGCTAAACTCAGACCGACTAAGCCTGCTCCACCAATTAGCACGTACATAGCTGCTCCTAATGCTCAAAAACTTACTACTTCACTCTAGCAATCTAGTGAACATGTCGTTTGACAAGCTTGTTTCACAACTTTTTTAGATAGTTTGCTACTTTGAACGCACGCCAACTAAGGTAACGTTATTCATACCATCCCAACAGGAAAGTAGAAAAAACCCAGAGTATCAAGCTGGTTCCCAACACACAAATCATTCCCGCCACCCCAGCTAGGGGTTTTTTATTCTTACCAGTGAACCACTCTGAGACTTTACCTGTGTAAGTAATTAGTTGTGCTGTATCTATGGTAGCGATCGCCCATACCAATGCAGCATGTAGTCCCCAAGCTATACCCAAACTGCCACCGTCTGCAACCCTTGCCAATATCAGCATCATTCCCATCAGCCACAAACCTGGAAGTTGCGGTATGGTTTCGCGTTGCTCCCAAACCAAATGTAGAACCGCAAAAATGCAGCTAGAAACTGCTGCTGCTAGCCAAATTGGATAATCCCGCTCAAATTCAGTTAACAAAAATCCGCGAAAAACTAACTCTTCTATGCCCCCAACCAACAACGCTATTAATAAAATCGGTAGCAATATGGGTGGAACTAACTTGATATTCGACTTTTGTAAAGTACACCAACCCAAAAGGTATTGACAGGTAAACATAATAGCTAAACTCAGCACTCCCAACCCAAAACCCAGTGCTAAAGAACCAACCATAGAAATATTGACTAATAAGCCGTAATCTGAAAAAGACTTATTAGTTAACCAAATAAATCCCCAAAGAACCAGAGGAGCTAATAAATAAAGTGACACCATTAGCGGCAACTTTTGCTCTGGCTGCAAAGAATTGCTTGGTTGAAAATTAAGTGCGATCGCAGTGACTGCTGCTACTGGTAACCAGCAACCTACCCAGCAAATAAAAAATGCCATCACTACAACTAGTACTGATGCATCTTTCATAAATGCCAGTAAGTAGTTGAATGATGGCTCAAATAAATTTGTCAATACAAACAAAAAAAACACAATAGATTCCTTGCACAATAGATTTCTTGCTTTTTAATCAAGACTCTACTAAAATTAGTGACTTTTGCAAGGGGTCTAATGGTATTTTTTCCTCAGAGAAAATTTTCTCAATCTAACTAGCAGTTTGCTGTCAGGCTAGAGATAAGTTATTCAGTATTCACCATCAACTTATCTCTAACATCAGCAAATTTATTCTTCGTCTTCCAAGTCCTCGTCTGACTCATCAGAGTCTAAATCTTGTGAAGTTCCTTTTTTATCAGTTTCACCGAGTTGAATCAGGTGAATATGCTTATATCCCAACCTAATTTCAAACTCATCTCCAGGTTTTAAGCCCATCGCTTTAGTGTAAGTAGCACCGATCACAATCTGACCGTTTTGATGGACGCTAACCCGATATGTCGGTTCACGGCCACGACCATCTTTAGGTGCTTCTGGACTAAGAGGAATTCCTCTAGCCGATAGCAACGCATCATAAAAATCTGTGAGATTAACGCGAACTTGATTATTCTTAGTAACCGTATAATAGCCACACTGCTTGGCTCTTTCTCGGCGTGGTAAAGTGGAAAGTTCTTTTACTTTAGCCAGCAGTGCTTTTCCTGTTAATGGTGCGGTTGCGGTTTCAGTCATTACGCTCAATTTTTCCTTACTCTCTCCAAACTGATAAACAATGTCGTTTTATGCCAGTATTTGACTTTTTAGCATCTGCATAGAGCTACTGGTGACTCTAGGGTGAGGGGTGAATTCCTGCTGAGAGAAAATGCAAGTGCCTCTATTATGGTTGCCCACAATAGATGATAAGTCATGGTGTGACAGGTATGAATTTCAGTGATTTTACGGCACTTTTAACCATCATTCGCCATCGGAAATCAAATTATTTTTTCTTTTGGCGCTACTGTAGCTGTGTAATTTTAAGCCACCTTTACAAATTGGAGAGGCAAAAATCAGTGTTGATTTTCCTCCCAATTTATTGCCGTTAGGTTCTACTACAAATAAGTTGCAGAACCTATATATTGCAGGCTTTCCACGTTCATTGCTTGCCTTTGTTGCCTTTGAGTTGTAAGGTTTTCCTCACTCTTACTCTCAAGCTTAGGACAGCACAGTATTTGAATATGGTCGTTTGGACATACACCCGTTTGTCCTACCTGGAGAGACATGAAAATTCTTGTCTCTACATTACGAAGTAACAAAGCAGTAGCCGCGCTTATACGGCTATTGATTCTGGTTTTGTGACTTCGTAATTTTCTATTAAATACTAGCATGGACTAATAATAGCAAAATAGTTGTTAAGTTTTGAATTTAATTTGCTGGTGAAGTTTTATCTAAATCCCCTAACTCTAGGAGGTAAAAAGCAGTCAGGATTTTTATCGCTGTTTCTTACCCTCATGAGTACAGCAACATGGGTTTTATAAAAATTAATCTAAATTTAGCCAGCAGTTTTGACGAGTGACTTAGAAGCTTTGATTTGCTTGATTGGGAGGAGACAAAAACCACTGCTGATTTTTATCCTGATTTATTGTCACAAGACAAAAAGCAGACAGCCATTCTATACTTCTGTCTATGGGAAGAATAAATTTAGCCAAATCTGCCAAGAGCTTGATTACCACTACTAGATGTTGATCATCCGCTTTAACACTTCTATATAATCAAATAATTCCTCTTCGTGACTAGTGGAGGGATTTTTCAACCAGAGGAATTGACTGCTGTAGGCATGAAGAAGTTTTGAGAACCATTAGTAGATTGAGTCAAGGATATTTTCCCTATCCAGGGGATAAACATAAGTCCTGCTCAAGACGAACCCCCTTTCTCTTGCACTTCCCAACAGGTAAATTAAATGTGAAGCTGTAATTAGCTTTTTTGCGGTCGGACTTAGAACTTAACACAAATCTTGTCTGTGGTGCTGATACAACTAAAATTTTAATGGTTATCCTGAAACTAGAAACAGTCGCTCTTTGCTCATCAGTCTCCTAACACCTGGCTTTGAATTAAGGGCAACAAGAGTATAGCTCACTTTTCACAACTACCTGCCTTGACTTATGATTTCTGAGGCTGGTGAAACAATTTTAAGACTTTGGTTGGTGAGAATGGAAGTTATTTTTAAAATTATTCGCCAAGAACAAAATTCCGCTCCTGTAGTGCAAACTTACCTTATAGAGGCGGAATCTGGCAATACAATCCTGGACTGTCTGAATCGGATTAAGTGGGAGCAAGATGGAACACTAGCGTTTCGCAAAAATTGCCGCAATACCATTTGTGGTAGCTGTGCGATGCGAATCAATGGACGTTCAGCCCTTGCCTGCAAAGAAAATGTTGGTAGTGAACTTGCTAGATTACAACAGATTGCTGCACCAAAAATAAGAGCCAATTCTATTCCAGAAATCACGATCGCCCCTTTAGGGAATATGCCCGTGATTAAAGATTTGGTTGTGAATATGAGCAGTTTCTGGAATAATTTAGAAGCAGTAGCTCCTTATGTGAGTACAAAAGCAAGACTTGTACCAGAAAGGGAGTTTTTGCAATCCCCCCAAGAGCGATCGCGCCTTGACCAAACTGGCAACTGTATCATGTGTGGCGCTTGCTACTCTGAATGTAATGCCCGTGAAGTGAATCCAGATTTTGTCGGCCCCCATGCCCTAGCTAAAGCCTACCGCATGGTTGCAGACTCCCGCGACAGTGACACAGAAAATCGCTTAAAAAGCTACAACGAAGGCACTAAAGGAGTTTGGGGTTGCACTCGTTGCTTGTACTGTGATTCAGTTTGTCCAATGGATGTAGCACCACTAGAGCAAATCACCAAAATCAAACAAGAAATTCTAACAGACAAACAAGTTGACGAAAGTCGCTCAATTCGTCACCGGAAAGTCTTAGTAGATTTGGTGAAAGAAGGTGGGTGGATTGATGAAAGACAATTCGGTTTACAAGTCGTGGGAAACTACTTTAAAGACTTGAGAGGATTGCTGAGCCTTGCACCCTTAGGGTTACGAATGATTATCCGGGGAAAATTTCCCCTATCCTTTGAGCCATCACAAGGAACACAACAAGTGCGATCGCTCATCGAATCTGTGCAGGAACTTGAGGGGCTAGGGACTGGGGACTAGGGACTGGGGACTGGGGACTGGGGACTGGGGACTGGGGACTGGGAAGGAATTTACTTCATCAAAGAGCGTTTTTCTGTCTAATACCTAATACCCAATCCCCACTACCCAATCCCCAACATTACGGCACATTCAACGGTTGCCCAGAACGGTTGTAAACTAAAATATCCCATTGACCGTTGTTACTGGATTCAAAAGCAATTTTATTACCATCGGCGCTAATGGTGGGGTTACGCACTTCTGCTTGCAAGTTATTAGTCAAACTCCGTGACTGGCGTGTTTCGCGGTCATAGAGAAAAATAGCCGATCGCCCCAGACGACTAGCAGCAAATACAACATAACGGCCATCAGCAGAAACGCTAGGATCAGAGGCGATCGTATCCAAAGAATTTAAACCTGGTAAATCAACCAAATTCTGCGTCAGCCGATCAAACATATAAACATCTTGACTGCCCCGGCGGTCACTAGTAAAAACAATGTATCTTCCAGAAATTTGGGGATTTAGTTCTGAGGCCAGACTATTGATACTGCGACCCCCCGGATCAAACGGATAACTCTCCAAGCGGGGATAACCAAAACAACCAGTCAACAAACCACAGCAAGCAAGCACAGGAATAAAAATAGTGTGATTAGTCATTAGTCAATAGTCAATAGTCAATAGTCAATAGTTATTAGTCATTAGTAATTTTCTCCCCATCTCTCTCATCTCCCCCATCCCCCTCATCCCCCCATCCCCCCATCTAATTAGGCGGCGCACCCACAGTTGCACCATTGGGAACATCTAACTCCAGATTTGGCCCCCGGTCTAGTACTTCAATATCCCACTGACCACGGCTAGCGGTTTCAAATACCACATAACGTCCATCTGGGCTGATATTAGGATTTCTCACCCAGCCGCGATAAGCGGGAGTGAGGATTTGTGATTGTTGCGTAGCGCGATCGTAAAGCGCCACCACTGGTCTACCTTGGTCGCTAGTAATATAAGCAATGTAACGCCCGGTGTAGCTCAAACTCGGACTTTCGGCAATTGTATCTGGTCGATTTAACCCTGGTGTGGAAACAAACCGTTGCTGTGCCAAATCATAAACCAGCAGTTGGTGACTACCATTGCGATTGGAAATAAACGCGATTAAGCGCCCATTTCCACTCAATGCAGGTTGCTCCTCAGTGTAGCGACTGTTGAGGGAAGTAGGCCCAATCAGAATATTGTCGGAATTACAAGATGCAAGCCAACTTGCAAAGCTAAAAATCAGGCTCCAATTAATTAGTCTTTGGAGCCAAAATTTCGGTGTAAATTTTTTCACCTCGACTGTTTACTGTTTTTTACCGCCTTTAAGCTTACATCCATCCGAGGTACTTTAAACATTGTCAAAATCAGTAGAATTATCTGGCTTCTCTTCTGGTCTTTCTATCGGGTTGTATGGTACATAGTCAGTTGGTATCGCCTCATCATCTACGCGCTCTCTGCGAGGAGCTGAGTCATTAGGAGAACGCCGTCTTCTTGGTCTGGGAGCAACATCATCCTCTCGGCTTTCTGGGCGCACAGGCGGATTATTACCACGACGAGAAGGTTTCCTGACTTCGCCGCTGGAACTTTCCCAATCTTCAACTTCCCTAGAGGAAGAACCCCAATCTTCTTCATAACTATCAGCAGGACGGCTTACTGGACGCCCAGAACTACGGCGACGACCTCTATCGCCTGAGTCTTTTCCTTCACTCCCACCATTGCGGCGTTCAGAACGACGCGGTGCTTGATCCTCGTAGTAGTCATCACGAGATGAACGTTCTTCCCTGCTTCCTCGAATCCGGCGACGCACAGGACGATCTTCGTCTTCTTCCTCATAAGGCAGTGGTTCTAACTCTGCATCTACCTCAGCCTTATACTTTTTATTGTAGGAATACTTGCTACTCACCTCTCGCTCTGAGTCCACAATCGGAGTGTTGCGTTTGGCTTGTTGGGTAGCTATACTTCTGAGGCGAATACTTTCAACTGCAAAAAACACAGTTGTACCTACTAAAAGCAGCTGACCAAATTGCAAAATCGGGTCTAAGCGCCATCCTTGAAAGATAAGAATGAACCCGCACAGTAAACCCACTGCGGCAAAAAAGATATCTTGATCTCGAGACAGTTCTGGACGCACAGTGCGAAGAAAATACAGTGCTGCCCCAGCCACAGCCAGGAAAATTCCTAGAATACTGGCTGAGTTCGTCCCAACATTGACCTGAGCCAGAACACTGGCTGAGTTCAGCCCAAAATTTAGCATTGTTCTTTTCCCAATATCAAATCTATGTTAGCGAGTCACAATTAAAATCACTACTCTAATCAGTCACAAGGATAATATATTAAAGCTCCAAAGCATCTGGCAAAGAAGCTTTGAAGCTGTTCACCGAAAACTCAAAAAATTTATGTCTGTCAGCTAAGTATACCTCGTCTTCACAGAGACGATTTTATGCTACTGACGGAATTTAGGTAGATAGCTGACAGACAATCAGTTGTAAGAGTCGATCTGACTCCTCCAACGATTATGAACGTTGGATCTTATCTTTTTGGCTAATGAAAATTAAACCAACTGTAGCAGGGACAACGACAATTAAAGCACCCCAAAACAGACTCCAAAGAAAATTTGCTAAAGCAGGTGTCATAGTTCTCAACCTTTTTTTACACACTTCATCATAATTCTAATATGGTGTATCACTTCCTTTCCAAGTTAGTAGGGAGTAGTGAGTGGGGAATAGTGAGTAGGGAGTAGTGAGTAGGGAAGATTAAATTTTGGACAAAACTAGGGTGCAGGGTGTACGGGGAAGAAAAAAGGGAACCTCGGAACGAAACAGAGTTAACCTACTTTCAAGCTAGAGGGTCATGTGATAAATCACACAACGAAACCATCAAAATAACCTCTTGCCGACTCCCGACTCCCGACTCCCTATTTTCAAGACAGGGATTGAAATAAAATATATGTAGAGAGTGCTTTACAAAGCTTCAAACTTTCTGGCTTTCGCCCAGCGCGTTTTTTGTTCACAGATGGTAGTTCAAACCCATGACTGGTGTTAACCTAACTGTTTGGATTCTCGGCCCTATTCTAGGGCTGATGACTTTTTTGTTTATTTTCCGCATCATTTTGACTTGGTATCCCCAAGTAGATCTGAATCGTTTGCCCTTTAACCTTATAGCTTGGCCCACTGAACCTTTTTTGGTGCCGTTGCGAAAGCTAGTACCACCTATCGGCGGGGTAGATATCACCCCGATTATTTGGGTGGGTATTTTTAGTCTGCTGCGGGAAATTCTTCTAGGTCAGCAAGGATTACTCACCATGCTATCTCGTGTGAGTTAGGGATTGGAAATTGGGAATTGGGCATTGGGCATTGTTATTAGTTATTTCTCCCGCATCCCCCCATCCCCGCATCACCCCAGTCCCCAGTCCCCAGTCCCCAGTCCCCAGTCCCCAGTCCCTTAAATATTCATCTCCTGTATAAAATTGGTGTAAACTTTACCCTCCAAAAATTGTGGACTCTCCATAATTTTTTGATGAAATCCAATTGTGGTGGGTAGTCCGGTGACTGCACACTCTCGCAGTGCGCGTTTCATCCGATTAATGGCAGTAGGTCGGTCTGGCCCCCAAACAATTAACTTACCAATTAAGGAGTCGTAGTAGGGGGGAATTTGGTAATCGGTGTAAACGTGGGAATCAATGCGGACTCCAGGGCCACCAGGAGGTAAATAGCCGCTGATACGTCCAGGTGCAGGGCGAAAGTCATGGTCGGGGTCTTCAGCGTTGATGCGGCATTCAATGGCGTGGCCCCGTAATACTACTTGATCTTGGGTGAGTTTGAGTCTTTCCCCTTGAGCAACCCGGATTTGTTCAACAACTAAGTCCACTCCAGTAATCATTTCTGTAACGGGATGCTCTACTTGAATCCGGGTGTTCATTTCCATAAAGTAAAATTTACCGGATGTATCGAGGAGAAACTCGATAGTACCTGCCCCAGTGTAGTTAATAAACTGGGCGGCTTTGACAGCAGCTTGTCCCATTTTCTCCCGCAGGTCTGAGTCTAGAGCCGGGCTAGGAGCTTCTTCTAGTAACTTTTGATTGCGTCGCTGAATTGAGCAATCCCGTTCGCCTAAATGGATGACGTTGCCGTAGTTATCAGCCAAAATTTGAAATTCAATGTGCCGTGGACGTTCTATAAATTTTTCTATATAAACGCCAGAATTGCCAAAAGCTGCTCCCGCTTCACCTTGAGCAGCGAAGAACAGTTTGACAAATTCGCTTTCAGAATGCACCAACCGCATACCGCGTCCACCACCACCAGCTGTGGCTTTAATCATCACTGGATAACCAATATCCTTGGCCAGTGCTAATCCTTCTTGTTCAGACTCTACCAACCCTTCACTACCTGGTACAGTGGGTACACCAGCTTTTTGCATGGTTTCTTTGGCGGTGGATTTATCTCCCATAAGCCTGATGGCTTCTGGAGTTGGGCCGATAAAGGCGATGTGATGGTCGGCACAAATTTCTGCAAACCGGGCATTTTCTGCCAAAAAGCCGTAACCAGGATGAATGGCGCTGGCATTGCGTGTCAACGCCGCAGCAATAATATTGGGAATATTCAAATAACTTTTACCGCTGGCAGGTTCGCCAATGCAAACTGCTTCATCGGCAAGTTGGACGTGGAGAGCATTACGGTCAACGGTGGAGTGAACTGCAACTGTCGCAATTCCCATTTCTTCACAGGCGCGAAGAATGCGAAGGGCGATTTCTCCCCGATTGGCAATTAATATTTTGTCAAACTTCATTGTCTAGCTTCGATATTAGTACCAGTAGATTGACATTGTCCCCGATCCCATTTGCAACAACGCTTTCGCTTTATCTCAAATTATGACAGGAGATTCCCAAGCCTTGTCTCAAGCAAAGTGTAGATGGCTCCTGTGGATACTGCGTTGCCGAAGACAGTTGCATGGTAAGCTAGCACTGTCTCGCTGCCCAACAGCTAGCAAGTATCCGTGGCGGCTTCCTCAAATGCAGGATCTGACTTTTCGCCTCTACGGGTCTTAACTAGACTAACAACTTTATTGCAGCTGCTAGGGCGTGTCAGTTTCCCTCTCCTAGGCTTTTGCAAACGCACCGTATATCCCACAGTAGCTATACCCCTTTTAATATCTCTTGATTAGCTATTACATTTCTGTCAGTCTGATATCCACTTCAGGAAATTTGCGATCGCTTAAACTTAAATTTTTGCTAAATTTCAAAAAATTAAATATGACATTACTATATCTACTTTCTTGTGCTAATATTTTTTATTAGATAAGTTACGCGGATGTGGCGGAATTGGTATACGCGCACGTTTGAGGGGCGTGTGGCTTTGCCTTGCGAGTTCGAGTCTCGCCATCCGCATTTTTTAGTGAATAGTCAAGGGTCAGTAGTTAATAGTCAACTGTTATTAGTTATTGACTGTTGACATTTTGTTATTTATCTGTTGGCTATGGACTTTTGACTATGGGATCACTGTTGCTTTTTTGTGCTTTTATAGAGATAGGTGAACTTTTGTAAAGAACATTGACTGCAACTTTTACTCCGAAAGACAACCCAACACTGCCAGCAGCGTGGCATCGCCTCACTCCGATTTGGCAAGGTGGGGAGGAAGTTATCCAGCAGAGTTTGCCTCACACTCATCTGGCACCAACATGGCAAATGCTGCTTCTAGGGGATGGTTCGCCGACAAGGCATTTAGAGTTGCTTACAGGCGAACCTACAGAAGTAGATGTGATTGACATGTCATTGATTGGCATGGATTTAGATGATGCTCCAGAATTAATTCAAGCTGTACCAGGGCCGCGACTGCGACGACAGGTATGGCTGCGTACCCCCTCTGGTCAGAGATTGGCCTATGCTAGCTCGTGGTGGGAAGCCAGTCATGTAGATGAGTATTTGCAAAATCGTTCATTGCCAATTTGGGCTAGTTTGGCACGTCTCCGCACAGAGTTGTATCGCGATGTGCGAGGAATTTACTATGGTTACTCAGATGCCCTAGAGTCCGGGTTTGAGGTGGCTGGGCCTTTTTGGGGTCGCCACTACCTGTTTTGGCATCATGGACAACCACTAACGCTGATTTATGAAGTTTTTTCGCCTTATTTAACTAAATATTTGGGGCCCATGCAGTTAAACTCCACTAATGGAAAGGTATGAACTAGGGACTGGGTACTGGGTACTGGGTACTGGGAAAGAGATATAGTCATAAATTTTTCCAATGAGCATTTTTTAATACCCAATCCCTATTGCCCCTAATCCCCACTCCCTCTGGTCATGGGGGCCCCGAGTTCCCCAGTCCCTAATCCCCAGGTATTAGCTGCAAATATCGCCATATAGTCATTATTAAAACCGAAAATCTTGGTTAAAGGCTGATTTTTGTGCGCTGGCATAAAAATAGTGATAACTGATTATAAAAATTCACAAAATAGTTGTGAATGTAAAAAATGTACTGGTACAAAATTGATGATTGAATGGGGTAAGTGCCTGCAAAAAGGGCGTACCAAGGCTAAAGTATATAAATTAAATGACTATAATCAGGTAAAATAAAATACAATTTATTTAAATGTGATCAACAAACAAGAGTATGGCTTGGTAATGACTTGCAGCTTTTTCAAGTTAGTTATATTCTCAAAGTGTTGGAAATAATAGATTTATCTGCCAAAAAATTGCTGGTATTGGCAACAATTGAGCGAAAGTACCATGCAAAATTCTACAAAGCGTGTTAAAAAGGTTAACTAGCTATAAATTCACCAATGAATGAATAAACAGTAGGAAGTTTTATCACTTCAGTTTCATCAAAGGTTCATGGTGGAGAAATTAAGCAATTACCTGCCATCAAGACAAGGAAACTTTTTGGTTTACTTGACCAATCAACCAAATAATCAGTTCGCAAGTATGAGGTAGAGTTCTTAATGGCACTGCCTGTTGTGTCTATTCCCATGAAGAAAACAAAGAAACCATCTCTGGTGCTGACGCTTTCAGCTGCTGGACTATTAATTGCTGTGGGAAGTACAGCATACTGGTTGTTAACCCAAGGACAACCACTTTGGAGAGATTTGCCAGTAGGTGCAAACATCATTCCCCAAGACGCTGTGTTTGCTGTTTCTTTAACTACAGATCCCAAACAATGGCAGAAATTGCATGAATTTGGGACAAAAGAAACCCAAATAGAACTGGAGAAAAATTTAGTACAATTGCGCGATCGCTTTCTTACAAGTAATGGTTATGACTTCGAGAAAGACATTCAACCTTGGGTAGGCGATGAAGTCACCCTGGCAATTTTGGCTCCAGAAACAGGTAAACCTAAAATTAAACCAGTGGTTAGCAATCAAGATGCTGCTAGTAATGACCAATCAATGGTGCTGGTGTTACCTGTGAAGAACCCAGAAATAGCCAAAAGCATCTGGACACAGCCCAAAGCCGGAAAACAAGGTAAATGGATTTCGCGCACATATCAAGGCTTAGACATTAAACAAACTGATGGACAGGCAGGGGAAAGCCTTTGTGCGACATTAATAGATGGGCAATTGTTAGTGATTACTGACAATCCTAAAACCACAGAACGAGCGATTGATGCCTATAAAAATAAAGCAACTCTAGCAACAACCGGAGGCTTTGCCCAAAATATTGCCAAAATCGCCAGTTATCATCCCTTTGCCCAGTTTTATATCAATGTCCCAACCGCTGCTAAAATAGCCACTGCTTCTCCAAACCGCCATTTACCTGCACAAGTCTTAGCCCAACTTCAAAATAACCAAGGTTTAGCAGGGACAATGACTTTAGAGCCTGAAGGTATCAGCTTAAAGGGTGTGTCATGGCTCAATCCTAACAGTCAGCGTGTGCTAGCGGTGGAAAACAAGCCCTTGAAAATGCAAAACCGCTTACCAGCGGAAACATTGATGATGTTGTCCGGTGAAAACTTACAAAGGTTGTGGGGAGATTACGTTTTAACATCCCAAGGAAATCCTCTTTCACCCATACCACCAGAACAGCTCAGAGGTGGCGTGAAATCTTTGACTAATCTTGATTTAGAGCAGGATTTGCTGCGTTGGATGAAAGGTGAGTTTTCGGTTTCAGTGATTCCCAGTAGCTCAAAAGATGGTTCACCAGAAGATTTTCGTGCGGGTTTGGTATTCATGGTACAGGCAAGCGATCGCAAATTAGCTGAAGCTTCCTTACAAAAACTGGATGATGTGATGAAAAATCAATATCAGTTCCAGATTCAACCGAAAACAGTCGCAGGTCAACCCGTTGTCAACTGGATTGCACCTTTTGGTACTTTAACTGCAACCCACGGCTGGTTAGATAAAAATGTTGCTTTTTTTATCTTAGGCGCTCCTGTCATGGATAAAATTTTCCCTAAACCCGATAACACCTTAGCTAGCACTCTTGGCTTCCAACAAACAGTTCCCACAGAACTTAATCCCAATAATGGGCAATTTTTCCTGGATGTGGAACGGACGATGAAAAATTTTCCCATACCACAGCTATTCTCCAATCAAAAAACTTTACTAGCAGCAACACGTTCAATAGGGGTAACAGCTGCTGTTAGTGATAATCGCAGTACCCGCTACGACATTTTTTTTGCACTCAAAAAAGCTGGTAACTCAGTTATACCCAACAAGAGCAAAAATGCTGCACCCACACCAAATCCCACCCAATCTCCATAATCACAATCGCAAGAGTTAGCCTGTAAGCAGATAGGATCAGAAAAGTCAGAATTAATATTTTAAAGAATTCACTGGGGAGAACGCTTTATGAATCTGGTTGGACTCCAGAATTGGCTGGACAATGCCTCCTTTGCCGTCTTATTCCTAACCATGCTGGTGTATTGGGTGGGGGCAGCTTTCCCGAATCTGTCAGCAACTGCGGCTTTGGGTACAGCGGGGATGGCGATCGCAAATTTGTGCATAGCTACCCTTTTAGGGTCACGATGGATAGAAGCTGGTTATTTCCCCCTGAGTAATTTGTATGAATCTTTATTTTTCTTAACTTGGGGAATTACTACCATCCATTTAATTGCTGAAAATACCAGTCGTAGCCGCTTAGTAGGAGTTGTCACCGCCCCTGTGGCTATGGGGATCGCTGCTTTTGCCACTCTCACACTGCCGTCAGAAATGCAGGTGGCAGAACCCTTAGTACCCGCATTGAAGTCGAATTGGCTGATGATGCACGTCAGTGTGATGATGTTAAGTTATGCCGCTTTAATGGTGGGTTCATTATTAGCGATCGCTTTTTTGATTGTGACTCGCGGTCAAAACATTCAACTACAGGGCAGTTCTGTTGGTACAGGTGGCTATCGTAGCAATGGCTACCGCTTGCAAAAAGCAGGTGAACTGATTTCTCAACCACCAACACCCCCTGTAGAAAATAACGGCTTTGCTCGTCATGAACATAATAACAACGGCAACGGCAATACTGCTGTTTTGGGAGCAGTAGTGGCAACCCCAATTCAAAACCAACAATCCACAGTTCAAAATTCAGAACCTCTTTCACCCCAGCGCCTTAGCTTAGCTGAAACCCTCGACAACATGAGTTACCGCGTCATTGGATTGGGATTTCCCTTGCTGACGATTGGCATTATTGCTGGTGCTGTTTGGGCGAATGAAGCTTGGGGTTCTTACTGGAGTTGGGATCCGAAAGAAACTTGGGCGTTAATTACTTGGTTAGTTTTCGCCGCCTATCTTCATACCCGTATCACTCGTGGTTGGCAAGGGCTGCGTCCGGCAATTTTAGCCGCTACTGGCTTTTTTGTTGTCTGGATTTGCTATCTTGGTGTGAATCTTTTAGGTAAAGGTTTGCATTCTTACGGGTGGTTTTTCTAAGCTGTAAGTAGAGTGAATTTGCTTTGCGATCGCAGTTGTTTATCAATGCTAAATAGTATCAGGGTCAACACCAAGCGATCGCAAATGTTCTTTCAATCTTTCCACCTGCGATTCAGCTTGTCTGGCTTGCTCTTGGGCTTGTTGTCTAGCCAATTTTTCTTGCTTGAGTGCCTCTGCCAACTCTTGAGGAATTAGTAATTTTTCTCCACTATCCTCTCGATAAAAACTAATCAATTGCCCCTCTACTTGCAAGCGTAGTTGCAAAGGCTCACATCGACTATCTGTAATTGCCTCATATACCTCGCCTCGTAGTCGGTATCCTTGCAACTTTTCTGGAATCCATTCTCCTTTGGGATCAAATAACCAGTATTCAAGAACACCTAACTGTTCATACAAAGTTTTTTTGAAGCCCATGTCCTGATTTTTAGTACCAACAGAGGTCATTTCAAAGATAACTACAGGCACTTGTCCCTCTTCCCAAATCTTGTAATTATCCCGACCTCCAGGTGCGACGTTGAAAATAACCATCACATCTGGAGCAACCCGCAATCTGGGAAATCCTTGTGCATAATATAGAAACTGATCTGCAAGTACAATTGCTGAACGTTCTTGAAGATATTGACGTAAGGCAATAACTGTATTAATTATTGCATCTGCATGAACAGAAGTCTCAGCCAAGGGTTCACCATCCGAACTTGGGTAGAAAATTTCAGTTGATTGAGAAGTAGGTAAGAGGCCAGTCATAATTAGCTACCTCATTTAGAGAATAGGTGCATAATTCTATTATCTTAGCGACCAGAACAAAAGTTTCTTGCTGTTGAGAAAGTTGAGTAAAGCAATGGAGTACCCAAAAGCTTACCTACTAAATTTTTCACAACAGACAATCACTACAAATTATTTAAAAACTCTTCAACTGAAACACCAGCTTGATTCAAAATACTTTTGAGTGTCCCAACTGCCACCGTTGTATTGTGTACAGGTACAACACAACCCATTTCAGTGACATCCTAATTTTCATTAACAATCTGCTTTTTTAAAATTATATGACTTCCCCGTTGTCTTACTTGAACAAACCCCAAGCGTTCTAAAGCACGAATAACTTCAGAAGCAGGTACTCGTGGTAGCTTAGGCACTGATTACCTCAAATGTAGTTAACAAACGGGGACTAGTTTTAGGAAGAGGAAATTCTTCTAAGTAAAGCTCAGTTGCTTGTTTAAGATTAGAGATCGCCTCTTCTATTGTTTCACCTTGGCTAGCCGTTCCTACTTCTGGACATTCAGCCACATAAACATCTTCTTCCCAATATATGATCGCTGTAAACGTGCGGGCCATAACCAATAATTAATTTGTATTACTTCATTTCACATTATTCTAGCGATCGCCCCAGAATTATCAAGCCAAAAATGCGCGATCGCTAACTATATTTTGGGAGTAGTTTTTAGTTTTTGTATGTAGCTTCTTGCACCAAGTCAAACACAATTACATGCTTTGTAGTCGGCAGTAATTGTTGGAGAATCTGTAAATATCCATCTGCATCATGACGACGATGAAACCGAGCAACTACCACCCGTTGCATATTTGGTAGTTGTCGAATGATGCACCAAGGATGACTATTTGATTTTGGCTTTAATGTTGATATCATAGGGTAATCCTTCCCACTACGTGGGATGTGTTAGGAATAGCGATCGCTTTCAAGTTTTCCAGGCTAGAGGAGCGATGTCTAACGACAAGCCGCTTTGCGTCTACGCTTTTGGTGTTGTTCATATCATAGGTGGAATTCCACCTATATTAGTTATTAAAAGGTGGAATCCCGCCTTTGTCAAGATGAAAAATGGGGCTAGTTAGACTAAAGATTAGAGAACTCGCAGCAGAAAGAAATTGGACAATCAAAGAGGTAGCCGAACGTGCCAAGGTAAACTACAACACAGTAAAAAGTTACGCCCGACACCCTGGTATGAATATGGTTGATTTGACTGCTGTTCAGAAAATAGCCCGTGCTTTTAATATATCCATCGAAGAGTTGATGGAAGTGGTGGAAGAGTAAGTGGTCGTTTATATTCCATCCACCTATAACAATGACTATTTGATTTTGCCTTTAACGTTGATATCATAGAGCAATCCTTCCCACTTTGTGGGATGTGTTAGTAATGGCGATCGCTTTCAAGTTTTCCAGGCTGGAGGAGCGATCGCTTTTGATATGTTCTTGCTATTCAGGTGAGTATTCACCTTCTTTATACTAAAGGTGAATACTCACCGTTGTCAACAGATAAATGGGACGAGTTAGACTGCGAATTCGAGAATTATCTGAAAAGCGAGGTTGGACGCTGCAAGATGTTGCTGACCGCGCAGGAGTCAACTACAACACAGTCAAAAGTTATGCTCGTCGTGATGATGGTATGAATACAGTTGATTTGAGTGCAGTGTATAAAATAGCTCGTGCTTTTGATGTGACGATTGAAGACTTAATGGAATTGGTGGGAGAATAGTTCATAGGCAGATATGCATGAAAAAATTAATCTGGAAGTACCTCAACTAACAGAGTTAAAGTTGAGCAATCAATGGGGGATGCAATTAATTCTATTACCAGTTATAGATTATTCAAGAGAGTATTCGTTAAACATATTTTCCCATTTTTCGTAATGTTGTAGTAATGTTTTATGTTGAGTAACAATATCTATTTCTGAAAATATTTTTAATGACGGATTAGGTTGAAGAGATAAACATTCTTTCTTAGAAATATCTTTTATGAACCCACCATACTGAAGTCTTGCTTCTATTTTTATATCTTGCGAATCCTTTTTCTCTAGATGTGCAAATACTTTATTTCTCCAAACTTTATATTTTACAATTTCTTCTTCTCTTTCTCTAATTGCTTTATCTATAGCATTTTGCTTAGATTTATTACTATGGTGATATCTTGTCCATTCTTTAAAAATATTTTCTAGGTTTTCTTCTAATTGATAAATAGTAGTCAGATAACTAGTCAATCTTGCATAAAATCTAATATGTAATTCTTGCAGTTTTTTGTTTGTTTCTGTAGACTGATCAGAAAAATCCATACAGTTTTCGAGAAAATCTTTTACAAGTTCAGAATAGCTAGAATTTTCATAGTCCTGTTTTTCTTCTTCATACAGATAATCTAAAATATTTAAAGCCATAAATACAGAGGCAGAACTTATACCAAATTGCTCAGCTACATTTCTCATTATTTTTCCAAGCGACCACGGTTCTAATTCATTTTAGTTACTAAATTATCTCAGTGTCATTGCTCGATACTTTCAAGTAAAACTTTTTCACACTGTGACAGTGCAACGATAATGTCATGTCAGTAATTTACTGCACGTTGAATCATCATAAAAATTAAGAATCTGGATTTTCTGCTTTATCTTCATGTGCGTTCGTCAAAGACGTTGGCGCAGCCATCGCTTCTAATGGTAGAATTACCGTAAATGTAGAGCCTTTCCCTGGTTGTGAAACTACTCTGATGTGACTGTGCATTAACTCAACTAAGCGAGATACAATCGCTAAGCCCAATCCTGTACCATCAGAACCTTGGACTTGCGGATCAGTTACTGCACGAAAATAAGGATTGAAAATTTGTGTTTGAGCATCTGGAGAAATACCAATACCTGTATCCGTAACAGAGATTGCCCATTGCTGTTGAGATTCTTTCCAGCAGTCTAAACGGACTGTACCAGATTCTGTGTAACGAATGGCATTGCTGAGCAGATTCGTGATAATTTGCTGAAACCGAAGGGGATCGGTAGTAACCTGTTCTGGAGCGCGATCGCAATCAACAATTAAGGATAATTCTTTAGGACGCGCTAATGGTTCAATGATCTCTACAACTGAATTGATTAACTCAGGCACATCACATAGAGTCGGTTGTAATTTCATTCTACCAGCATCGTAACGCGAAATTTCCAGAGTGTCGTTGATCAAACGGAGGAGAAGCCTGCCACTTCTGAGGACGCGCTCAATACTTTCGATATTTGAATATGAGTCCTGGACTTTTGATTGTTGACGATGCTGGCGTAGAAATAAGTCTGCATAGCCAATGATTGAAGTTAGGGGTGTTTTCAGTTCATGAGCCAACTGAGAAAGGCAATCTTTATTGACGCGAACTAAACGAGTTAGCTCTTGGTTAGTTAATCGCAACTGACTCTGGAGTTGTTTAAGCTCTTGCAGTCGTCCATAAGTATAACTGTTAAAGCAACGAGCGATCGCTTCATCAATTACTGTATCAATCAGTCGAACAGCCCGTAACAGATCTACAGGAGATGCCTGTAACAAATCTTCTTCCAAGAAAGAAAAAATAACGAACCGGAGTAAACGATACTCTCGCGCAATTTCTGCTGGCTCGAATCCCTGTTCTGCACGAAGTGTGCCGTGTTCTAGGCTGGCATCTACTACCGTCTGCAAATCACTTTTTTCAGATTCCGAAAGTACCGTTGCTAATGCTTTCAAAACACGGGGTAAGCTATCCCTGACAGCTTTGAAAGTAAGCTCTTTTGTCGCCTCAATTTGTTGATCCTGGTAAACTGCTTGTACCCAGCGATCAATAATGGCATCACTTTTCTCAATTAAAGTTTGGCTAAAATCCATCTTTTACTCAAGCAAACACAGTAAACGCGAAGCCTGTTCAACTAGAAGTAGTTTAATGTGTTTGATGTAGCGATCGCACCTTACAGAAGATGGAAGTTATATAAATATCGCTAACTAATGCCAGAGGAAATTGCATGAGGAGGGAGTATTTGCAGCAAAAAGCCTCTTCTCGTGTATGAGAGGAGGCTTTTTGTGTTTGAGTATTAAACCTGGCACAGAGCTATTTTGGCATAGGGCAACCCCTAGACTATCGTGGCCGCAGCAGCGTTTCACCTCTGAGTTCGGGAAGGTATCAGCGTGGTTCCACCGCGCAATCAGCACCAGGAAAGAGTGTAATTACTAATTCGTAATTCGTAATTAAAGAATCAAGAAACTACGAACTTGACAGTAACCCAGAAGACTGCAAGCAACGCGAAATAAATGATAGCGATTGTTGAGTGAGGTCAAGCCCTCGGTCTGTTAGCACGGCTCGGCTACGTACATTACTGCACTTCCACCTACCGCCTATAAACGGGTGTTCTGCCCGTGACCTTACCCACCTTCGTGGTGAGAGCACTCATCTTGAGGTGGGCTTCCCACTTAGATGCTTTCAGCGGTTATCCGCTCCGCACTTGGCTACCCAGCGTCTACCGTTGGTACGATAACTGGTACACCAGCGGTGCGTCCTTCCCGGTCCTCTCGTACTAAGGAAGGCTCCTCTCAATGCTCTTACGCCTGCACCGGATATGGACCGAACTGTCTCACGACGTTCTGAACCCAGCTCACGTACCGCTTTAATGGGCGAACAGCCCAACCCTTGGGACGTACTTCCGCCCCAGGTTGCGATGAGCCGACATCGAGGTGCCAAACCTCCCCGTCGATGTGGACTCTTGGGGGAGATCAGCCTGTTATCCCTAGAGTAACTTTTATCCGTTGAGCGACGGCCATTCCACTCTGGGCCGTCGGATCACTAAGGCCGACTTTCGTCCCTGCTCGAGATGTCACTCTTGCAGTCAAGCTCCCTTATTGCCTTTACACTCTTTGCACGGTTTCCAAGCGTGCTGAGGGAACCTTTGCGCGCCTCCGTTACCTTTTAGGAGGCGACCGCCCCAGTCAAACTGCCCACCTGAAACTGTTCCCTCTCCGGCTAACGGAGATGGGTTAGAATTCTAGCTTCGCCAGAGTGGTATCTCACCGTTGGCTCCACATTCCCCACAAGGAATGTCTCATCGCCTCCCACCTATCCTGCGCAAGCCAAGCCCGAACACAATTCCAGGCTACAGTAAAGCTTCATAGGGTCTTTCTGTCCAGGTGCAGGCAGTCCGTATCTTCACAGACATTCCTATTTCGCCGAGTCTCTCTCTGAGACACCATCCAGATCGTTACGCCTTTCGTGCGGGTCGGAACTTACCCGACAAGGAATTTCGCTACCTTAGGACCGTTATAGTTACGGCCGCCGTTCACCGGGGCTTCGGTCGCCAGCTTCGCTTTAACACTAACCGACTTCCTTAACCTTCCGGCACTGGGCAGGCGTCAGCCCCCATACGTCCGATTTCTCGTTTGCGGAGACCTGTGTTTTTGGTAAACAGTCGCCTGGATCTCTTCACTGCGACCAGCTTTCGCTGGCACCCCTTCTTCCGAAGTTACGGGGCCATTTTGCCGAGTTCCTTAGAGAGAGTTATCTCGCGCCCCTTGGTATACTCAACCTCCCTACCTGTGTCGGTTTCGGGTACGGGTACAACATGTTCATCACATTACTAGCTTTTCTTGGCACAATCGAATCACTACGCGGAGTTCGTAAACCCCTCCCAAACCAATTAGGGTGTAGCTAGCTTTCATGCGTCCCTAGCAATGCTCCCACATCATAGTCAGGGAATATTCACCCTGTGTCCATCGACTACGCCGTTTGGCCTCGCCTTAGGACCCGACTAACCCTCCGAGGACGAACCTGGCGGAGGAACCCTTAGGGTTTCGGGGCATTGGATTCTCACCAATGTTTGCGCTACTCAAGCCGACATTCTCACTTCCGTTTCGTCCACAGCTGCTTGCCGCTACTGCTTCTACCTACGACGGAACGCTCCCCTACCGATTTATCGTTATAACAAATCCCACAGCTTCGGTACATCGCTTAGCCCCGTTCATTTTCGGCGCGAGAGCGCTTGACTAGTGAGCTATTACGCACTCATTATAGGGTGGCTGCTTCTAGGCAAACCTCCTAGTTGTCTGTGCACTCTCACCTCCTTTATCACTTAGCGATGATTTGGGGACCTTAGCTGGTGGTCTGGGCTGTTTCCCTCTTGACGATGAAGCTTATCCCCCACCGTCTCACTGGCAATGTGTGGAAGTTTGCTCAACGCGGCCAAGCCGCGCAGGCAACTTCTCTCTGGGTATTCTGAGTTTGTCTCGATTTGGTACCGGTCTCCCAGCCCGCACCGAAACAGTGCTTTACCCCCCAGGTATAATCATTACCGCTGCGCCTAAACACATTTCGGGGAGAACCAGCTAGCTCCTGGTTCGATTGGCATTTCACCCCTAACCACAGCTCATCCGCCGATTTTTCAACATCGGTCGGTTCGGACCTCCACTTGGTGTTACCCAAGCTTCATCCTGGCCATGGTTAGATCACCAGGGTTCGGGTCTATAAACACTGATTAACGCCCTTTTCAGACTCGCTTTCGCTTTGGCTCCGGCATTCTCGCCTTAACCTACCAGTGCCTATAAGTCGCCGGCTCATTCTTCAACAGGCACGCGGTCAGACGTTTAATCGTCCTCCCACTGCTTGTAAGCTGACGGTTTCATGTTCTATTTCACTCCCCTATCGGGGTTCTTTTCACCTTTCCCTCGCGGTACTGGTTCACTATCGGTCACACAGTAGTATTTAGCCTTACGAGATGGTCCTCGCTGATTCACATGGGATTCCTCGTGCCCCATGCTACTCGGGATTCAGCTACTATCTAGTCAGTTTTCAACTACAGGACTTTCACCTTCTTTGGTGCAGTATTTAGCTGCTTCGTCTAACCTCTAGATTCGATATCGCTGTCCCACTACCCCAAGAAGTAAACCTCTTGGTTTAGGCTGTTCCCCGTTCGCTCACCACTACTTAGGGAATCTCTATTGATTTCTTTTCCTCTAGCTACTAAGATGTTTCAGTTCGCTAGGTTCGCTCATACCTGTCTATATATTCAACAGGCTGTAACTTGGGTTGCCCCATTCGGATATCTCCGGCTCAATGTTTGCTTCCAACTCCCCGGAGCTTTTCGTCGGTAACCACGTCCTTCTTCGCCTCTGTGTGCCTAGGTATCCACCGTCAGCCCTTATTAGCTTGACCACTTTCAACAATTGGTGTTCACCACTGCATACACAATCTCTTCAATTATTTGAATGTCTGTGTCTGCCTGCTATTTTCGCGTTACTATGCAGTTTTCAAGGTTCTGGCTGAGATTTATTCCCAGCAGTCTGACATCACTATTTCAATGTCATGTTGCTGAATTTTTTCTCTACTTTTTACAGGTGGAGGTTAGCGGACTCGAACCGCTGACATCCTGCTTGCAAAGCAGGCGCTCTACCAACTGAGCTAAACCCCCAGATAACTAGTTATGAGTTTTTAGTTCTTAGTTATGAGTTTTTATACTCTTAACTTTTTACTGTTTACTCCTAACTTTCTTCAGGTGGGCCATCCTGGACTCGAACCAGGGACCTCACCCTTATCAGGGGTGCGCTCTAACCACCTGAGCTAATAGCCCATATCGAACCAAATATAGTTTGAAAGCTCTTCACAAATAGTTGCGACCGACCTAGGTTTGACCATCTCAATCATCTATTTACTATTTGCTTTCGATTTTTGAGTGGATTAGGTCTCCCTAAAAGGAGGTGATCCAGCCACACCTTCCGGTACGGCTACCTTGTTACGACTTCACCCCAGTCACCAGCACTGCCTTAGGCATCCTCCTCTTTTGACAGTTGGAGTAATGACTTCGGGCGTTGCCAGCTTCCATGGTGTGACGGGCGGTGTGTACAAGGCCCGGGAACGAATTCACTGCAGTATGCTGACCTGCAATTACTAGCGATTCCTCCTTCACGCAGGCGAGTTGCAGCCTGCGATCTGAACTGAGCTCCGGTTTACGGGATTTGCTTGCTATCGCTAGCTCGCTGCCCTCTGTCCGGAGCATTGTAGTACGTGTGTAGCCCAAGACGTAAGGGGCATGCTGACTTGACGTCATCCCCACCTTCCTCCGGTTTGTCACCGGCAGTCTCTCTAGAGTGCCCAACTTAATGCTGGCAACTAAAAACGAGGGTTGCGCTCGTTGCGGGACTTAACCCAACATCTCACGACACGAGCTGACGACAGCCATGCACCACCTGTGTTCGCGCTCCCGAAGGCACTTGAAGCTTTCACCTCAATTCGCGACATGTCAAGTCTTGGTAAGGTTCTTCGCGTTGCATCGAATTAAACCACATACTCCACCGCTTGTGCGGGCCCCCGTCAATTCCTTTGAGTTTCACACTTGCGTGCGTACTCCCCAGGCGGGATACTTAACGCGTTAGCTACGGCACGGCTCGGGTCGATACAAGCCACGCCTAGTATCCATCGTTTACGGCTAGGACTACTGGGGTATCTAATCCCATTCGCTCCCCTAGCTTTCGTCCCTCAGTGTCAGTTGCGGCCTAGCAGAGCGCTTTCGCCACCGGTGTTCTTCCTGATATCTACGCATTTCACCGCTACACCAGGAATTCCCTCTGCCCCGAACGCACTCTAGTCATGTAGTTTCCACTGCCTGTATCTAGTTGAGCTAGACGCTTTGACAGCAGACTTACATCACCACCTGCGGACGCTTTACGCCCAATCATTCCGGATAACGCTTGCATCCTCCGTATTACCGCGGCTGCTGGCACGGAGTTAGCCGATGCTGATTCCTCAGGTACCGTCATTGTGTTCTTCCCTGAGAAAAGAGGTTTACAACCCAAGAGCCTTCCTCCCTCACGCGGTATTGCTCCGTCAGGCTTTCGCCCATTGCGGAAAATTCCCCACTGCTGCCTCCCGTAGGAGTCTGGGCCGTGTCTCAGTCCCAGTGTGGCTGATCATCCTCTCAGACCAGCTACTGATCGTCGCCTAGGTGCGCTCTTACCACACCTACTAGCTAATCAGACGCGAGCTCATCTTCAGGCAATAAATCTTTTACCCCTTGGGGCACATCCGGTATTAGCCACCGTTTCCAGTGGTTGTCCCCGACCTGAAGCTAGATTCTCACGCGTTACTCACCCGTCCGCCACTGTGTCCGAAGACACCGTTCGACTTGCATGTGTTAAGCATACCGCCAGCGTTCATCCTGAGCCAGGATCAAACTCTCCGTTTTGAAGTGTTTGCTTTATAGCTCTATCTTGACTGTAATATTTATCCACCTCAGCCTGGTGCTTCAATTTACTTGACGCAGGCTACTTGTGGTATAATCGCTTTCAAACTATAATATTTTCATGGTTCGGTTGCCTCCCGGATTGCACTCTCGTGCGCTCTGTGTTCGGCACTTATCCAATATAACTAACCTCCCCAACTCTGTCAACTCTTTTTCCTCTTTTTTGGAAAAATTATTTTCTCGTCGCTATAAGTTCTACTCAGTCAGGGTTTTCGGCTATGGTGTTCTTGGATATCACTCAGGATCCTTGGAAGTTGTGAGTAAGTCTAACGCCGAAATCGATTGAGCCAACCGAGTTTCGTTTCCACAATCCACCGCTGCGACAATTGCTCAAATGTTTTCGATATCCTTTCAATCACCTCGACATGAACCTGTTCTCTGCAAAAAAAGCTTGACCAAGCCCTTCGGGTTCTTCACAAATTTCCCTCAATCCCATTTGATGACGCATTAACCACGAGGTGGAATAGTTGCTGCAATCTGATGATCATTCTGTGGATAACAGCGCAATGTTAGTTTGTGTTACCGCGTGTTAGCTTCCTAATAGCTGGTCACTTGCAAAAGCCTTAAAGTTCAAAAAACAGGAAATTGGCAAGGAGCAGTTGTAGCTTAATGAGGGGGCGATCGCTATCCTATATCTATTAAAACTAAAACCCTCCTAGTTACGCTGTGGAGGTGTTTGTTGGATACACAACCTCAAACAAAGCTATTCTTGCAGAAACTTAAACGCTTTTTTATGCAGCAGTGGTACTAAATCATGATGCAAAGACTAACTACAGAGCAACTAACGCAGATCATCGCTGAAGTAGGAAACCTGCAAGCACGTCGAGAAGCAGAAATTGAACCCGAACAAGTTAAGCAAATTTTACACGAATTAGGTTTAGCGCCGGATTTGCTTGATGAAGCGCTCGTTCAAGTGCAACGCCAGCAAGCTTTGCAAGTACAGCAAAAACGTAATCGTACAATTGCTATCGGGGTGATTGCTGCTGTGGCGATCGCCATTATGGCTACTTTATTTACTATTCAACAGCATAATTCTACTCTTGAGAGAGTTTCTGCTCAAAGAAACCGCATCACTCTCACTCAAGATGATGGCAGTAACCTGAGAAATATTTCACGCCAGAACAGCCCAGAAATTTTTTACCGTGTGACGTTGAAAGATGCACCGGTGGGTCAAAAGCTAGATTTCACCTGCAATTGGGTTAATCCTAATGGTGAAATTGTCAAGCAAAACCGCTATCAAACCCGTGAAATTGACAAATCCATTTGGGATACTCACTGTCGTTACATCATTGGTTCTGCATCGACTCCAGGTAAGTGGAAGGTGCAAATATTTCTTCAAAGTCGCCAACTTAGCGAAACAGAATTTGAAGTGAAATAGTATGAAAAAAATTCCGTCGGGTGAAAAGATAAATCAGCCCCAGGAATTTATTGGATATTGGGGTTATGGTTCTCGACGCGAGTTAGAAGCACGACTAAGTATTATTAAAACACGGCATACCACCTCTGGTCAATTATCAGATTTCGACTCGCTATCCCAGAATAACTGCCCTATTTGGAATGTTTTATATATTGGTTTTTCACAAGAATCAATCTTGCCAATTGATCATGGAGAACGAATAGCTGGTATATCTGCATCTGGAATATTTACTTACTTACATGATGGTTCCTTTTTACCTGATGCTTGGGCAAAATTACACCAAAGCGATCGCTTAATTTTAGGACGAGAACCTTTTGGAAGAGTCCCCCTGTATTGGATGCAACAACAAGAAATCATTTGGTTTGCATCTCGTTTGCAACTGCTGTTGAAAGTTGTGGAAAATCCTGAAGTCAACATTCCTGCTTTATACGGTTATTCTTGCTTTTCTTATGTTCCCAATCCCCTAACACCAGTGAGTCAAATATTTGCAGTTCCGGCTGGAGAGGAGTTAGTCTGGCAAACTCAATCTGAGTCACAAAAGCTTTCAGTACCAATTTCTCAACGTTTATCACAATGGTGTGAAGCAGCTGTGCAAATAAAAGATGAAACAACGGCTGTCAAAGAACTACAAACTCTGCTTCAACAAGCTATTGAACGGCAAATTTCTGACTTAACAGATGAACCCGTAGGCGTTTTTCTCTCCGGGGGATTAGATTCTTCTGTTGTAGCCGCCTTACTGGTGGAAGCGGGAATAAAAGTGATTGGCTATATCTTGGATTTTGGGAATGCAGGTATTTCAGAATCTCTCTATGCCGAAATTGTCGCCCAACATCTGCAAATTCCCTTAGTAAAAGTTGATGCTAACCCCCATCAAATCCAGAAGAATCTGATTGCAACTGTACAGGCGCTAGATTTGCCTTTTGGCGATGGTGTGACAGTTCCGTTGTTTCTTTTAGGACAAAGGGCTAGCCAAGATACTAAGGTGATTTTTAACGGCGAAGGTGGCGACCAATTGTTTGCAGGTTGGACGAATAAACCTTTAATAGCAGCAGGAGTTTATCAAAGCGAAAATTCCTCTACTCCAGAAAATTTTATCCAACAATATCTCCGCACTTTTCACCGTCTTTGGGGTTACGAGGCTCAAATCTACCAACCACATATTTATGATCAGATACAAAATTTACATCCAGAAGACTGGATTGCAGAAGCACTTAACCCTGAGTATGGCACAGCCATGCTGCATCGGTTGCGCCGTGCCAGTTTGATGCTGAAAGGGCCACAAAATATACATCCGCGTGCGACTGCTTTAGGGTTTACTCATGGGTTATTTGTGCGATCGCCTTTCTGCGACTTACCATTGGCTGAGTGGACATTTCAGGTATCTGGAGAACTCTGTTTACAAGGAGTTTGTGAGAAATACATCCTCAAGCGAACCGTAGAAAACTTATTACCCTCAGAAATTGTTTGGCGACAAAAGCGTGGTATGGGAGTACCTTTAACCTCTTGGTGTTTGAATGAGTTTTGGAATTCCCTTGGTAAGTGGTTAAATCCTGGCAAACTTCGTTTAGAAAACCGCTTTTATCCCCATCTTGCAGCACAAATTGCTGATGGAAATTTGGGCGGTACTATTCAAGGTCGTCGTATTGGTGAAATTTTATGGTTGCTGATTATGTGGGAACTTTGGCGAGTGTATGTTTTTGGTGAAGAATCGGGGAAAGAATCTTTTGATCATCCATTTTGGCTACCACAAAGATTATGGAGATTTCAAAAAAAATGGCAAGCTTAGAAACAAGTTATGAGTTAGGAGTTGAAAGTGAGGAATTAAACTTCTTATCTAGTCATCTTCCTTTCTCTCACGAACTTGCTCAAGAATTATTAAATATTTACGATTCACCTCTCTACGTTTACCAAGCTGACATCTTAAATCAAACTATCACACGCATCATTAAGGCTTTTTCTTATCCTCAGACTCAATTTCGCTTTGCTAGTGTTACCAATGGCAATATTTCACTGCTGCAAATTTTTCGCGCCGCAGGTTGGGGACTACATGCTAATACCCCTGGAGACATTTATTTGGGATTACAAGCAGGTTTTTCACCAGAACAAATTGTCTACAGTGGAAGTAATTTAAATCGTGTGGAGATGGAACAAGTCTTAAATTGGGGTGTCAGAACTCTCAATTTGGATAGTATTTCTCAGTTGCAACTCTGCTGCGAAGTCTATAAATCTTTGACTTGCTCATTTTCTCTTCGTCTAGGCTTACGTCTTAACTTACCTGAAATTACTGGTGATAGCCGTATTGGTGTACGTCCAGAAGAATTTGCTGATGCGATCGCTCTGACTCATCAAGTAGGATTAAAACTCAGTGGGTTGCATTTTTATCGAGGTACAGGTACTAATGCTACAGCAGCTTTTACCAATGTAATTGATCAAGTAATAGCTACAGCAAAACTTTTACCTGATTGGGAATATCTGGATTTTGGCGGTGGTTTTGGCTATCCATATCATCATGATGGTGCAGCTTTTAACTGGGAAACTTTTGGTGCAGTTTTGAGCAATAAAATCAGCCATTTAGGAAGAGATATTGAGTTAGTCATTGAGCCTGGACGTGCAGCGATCGCAGGCTGTGGTATTTTACTTGCTAAAGTAGTATCTGTGAAATGGCAAGCAGATAAACAAATTGTAGGAGTTGATACCACCGTTGCTAATCTTTCTGTCCCCTCGGTACACGGTAGTTATCGGGAAATTGTGACTTGGAATAGTGTAGATAAATCAAAATTTTATACAACAGATATTTGTGGAAATACTACATATTCACGAGATTATTTAGGAAAAAATTGCCAATTACCAGCTTTAAAAATTGGTCACATCATTGCCATTTTAGATGTGGGTGCTTATGGCTATGCTATGTCTTCGCATTTTTTATATCGTCCTAAACCTGCGGAGATTTTATTAGAAAATGGTACACATCGCTTGATTCGTTGGCGGGAAGATTACAGTGTTTTATTAGCAAATCAGGTGTTTAAATAGGTTGCCAAAATAAAAAGCGAACAGGAAAAGTGTAAGGAATTTTGTTCAAAAATCAAATAGGATTCATATATTCTCTGTGCCTCTGCCTAAGATAAATTCATCCTTTCAATCAGCAACGCTGTTTTTTCATCATCTTTCGAGAGTTAGCAACTAATAACAAGGAGGAATTACCACTATGAAATGTATTAAATGTGGAACTGATAATAAGCTCAAGGACAGAACAGGTAATCAAGGGCGGTGTATTAAATGTCAGCATACGTTTGTATTTGAACCGACGAGCATGGGTACTATTAAGATTACTGACCCCTTATTTGCCAAGGCTATTGCTGATATTTCCGCAAATAACACTTTGTTTTTTACTCCTAAACAGTTGTTTTATTTTTTAAATAATCGTGTTAGTGGTAAGACAGTAAGTGGTTGGGGATGGTTATTTTTATATTGTTTTTTTAATATATGGGCTACAGGTTTTATCGGAGCTTTCTCAATGGCATATATCGGCTCATGGCTATTACCATTAATTGGATTACCTATATCTGCAACCTACATAATTGTTAACATAGGTGTCCAAATATGGTATATTTACAAAATTTATACTCAGTCAAGTAAAGTTAACAGGCATCAACGAATGCAAAATGCTAAAATTTTGCAATTGATAGGATTTATTATTCTGATTGGTGGAATTTATGTCAGTGTATCTATCTTCAATTCATTCGTTATATTTGTCATTTACGCTTTTTTAGGGTTGTTGTCGATTTACTTAGGATTTCAACAGTTAAACCAATCTGTAGTTACACAGGAATTGTTATTTTCTCAATTGAAATTTCAAGATTGGTTAGATCGTTGGCAACAAATCAATGGCTCAATTGTCAAAATTCTTCCTTCTCCACGTCAGCAAATTGCAGCTGTAGCAATTAATCCTGATGTGACAGCTTACAGTTTTGATAGATTAGTAGTTTGCGATAGTGCGGCTATTGCTCAACTCTTAATTGCTAATAATTTCCACTTTGAAAATAACTGTGCAATTCTCAGCATTACTGGATATCCTGAAAGCATTTTTAACACCACGATGGAAATGCTGCACCGCAATCCAGAATTGAAAGTCTATGCTTTGCATGATTGTAGTCCCCAAGGCGTTGGTTTAGTTCACCAACTCCGTACTAGTCCTAATTGGTTCAGGGATAGCAACGTTACAATTATTGATGTGGGATTATTACCACGTCAAATTATTGCTACGAAGCGGGGAATGTTTATTCAATCTTCTAATGATTCGGCGCAAACAGCTAAAAAGTTAGCTGGGGAAATTCGTCAGAGTTTATCAGATGAAGAATTAGCATGGTTAGAATCTGGTAATTTTGTGGAATTAGAATCATTTAGTCCTCAAAAATTAATTCAAATTCTCAATCGCGGCATAATTAATAGTCGGACTTTAGATGCTGATAACAGCAGTTTGATTTTAGTTGCTGATTCTGGAAATTCTATGTATGTTGTCGAAAGCTTTGGTTAATTTTTTATTTTCGATTTACTTGCAACCACATTTCTAAACTAACAAGTAACCAAAGCTTTACACCATAACGACTCCAAGTATCGCCTTGATAGTTTAGCCAATTGCGAATAGGTAATTGGTTCAAATAAGGAGCGATCGCTGCATGACGATTAAGCAATAAATCTCTGGCTTGTTGTTGCCAATATTTCCGAAATCCTAACTGTACTGGCACCATCATCCCACTTTTAGGACGATGAATAATTGCATCTGGTAAAATATCAGCGATCGCTTGTTTCAAAACTGCTTTTTCTTCTACTCCTGAAAGCTTATATTCTGGAGGAATTTTCATACTTAAATCTACGACTCGTTGATCAAATAAAGGAGAACGACCTTGCAAATTAGCAGCTTGAGTTAAGTTACTTACTTTCGTGAGAATTTGGTCAGCACCTTTAAATTTAATGTTCATCGCCATCAAACGATTCAGATAGCTGGCTTGAGAATATAAATCTTCTGCAAAAACCCAAGGCGCTGTTTCTATTGCTGTCAAAACTTCTGGTTTTAAAAGTTGCAGTAAGTCAGCAGCGCACTTTTGAAAAGAAATTAAATAAGCTTGTAATGAATCTTGATTAGTAACAGAGCCATATAAACTATTAATCAGCATTGGCTGATTTTTTGGCCCACCAAAACAGGGGTCGCCACCTTCACCATTTAAAACTATTTCTACACTTTCTTTTGCTAGTCGTCCCACTAAGAGATTAGGAATAGTTAGTGGGTCGCCAATGGGGTCATCTAAATGTGCCATTGTTTCGGGTAAACGTTCCCACATATCCGCAAAAGTAATTTCTAAAATGTGGTGCTGTGTTTGGCAATGAGAAGCCACCAGACTAGAAAATTCTAACTCATTGGCACATTCAGGGCCAAAATGAATCGAGAAAGTGTGGACTGGTAAATTATGGAATTTTGCGGCTAAAGCAGTGATGCTGCTAGAGTCCAAACCACCTGAAAGAAAAACCCCAACAGGTTCGTTTTGTGGTAGATATTCTTGAATAATTTGGTCTAGTAATTCTCGCAAGCGATCGCCATGCCATGCTAAAGGTTGATCTATTGCTGTAATCTGTTCTTGTAGCTGCCAATAAATTTGAACTTTGTCGTCAGGTAATTGTAAAACAGTTCCAGGTCGTAGTTCCCGGATATCTTGCCAAAGTGTTCTTTCTCCTGGAACAAACGCACAACAAAGGTAATCTCGCAAAGCCACCAAATCCAAATCAGAGGAACGATAAGGTGATAAAGTTCTCAATTGAGGCGCAATCCAACGAACCGCACCAGTAGTAGTGTAGTAGAGAGTACGGCTACCGATGCGATCGCGAATCAACTCCAACACCTGTTTTTCCCTATCCCAAACCACTAGTGCAAACATTCCCACAAGTTGGTTAAGACATTCAAAACCCCATCGTTCCCAAAGATTAGCAACTAGTTGCAGATCATTTCCTCTAAACCTATTTGGTTCAATTCCTAACTGTTCTAGCAACTGCACTTGGTTAGTTAACCAAATATCACCAACAACAACAAATTGCTCTCCAGAACTGATTGCTAATTTTTCTGTGAGAAATCCAGAACTTGTGCGTAGTAAAATCACCACAATTTTTTCATCTCGCCAAGCTATGTCTTGATAACTTGTATCAATTTCTCCCCAAGCTACGCACCAAGTCGGGTTAGTATTGATGAATGAGTTTTTATCAGATTTACGGCTTTTAAAGGCATCAAATAGCATGGATAATTTTTAACGCATAATAATTAATTTTAAGGCATTGCTTAATTGCAGTATGAAACATAGATGCAAGCAGATTCTATCCCTAAAACGATCGCACAAGCAAACCAGCAAATGCAAAGTGGCTTGTTAACTTCAAGAGCCTTAGCCAAATCTCCTTATTAACTTCAACATTCTTATCCTTAAAGAAGGCATAAAGCGTATTATCCTCTTTTGTTAATCTTCTCTTGACACCCTCACAGACTTGGCAGTTCGTTAAAAAAATTCATGAAATATCAAACAATATCTCGTTCACCTTGGGCTTTTATTCCCACTCTTTATTTTGCCGAAGGTGTACCTAACGTCATCATCAGCACAGTTTCTGTAATTTTCTACAAAAAGCTAGGCATAGATAACGAACAAATAACCGCCTGGACTAGCTTTCTTTATCTCCCTTGGGTGATCAAAATGTTTTGGGGGCCAATTATAGATATTCACTCAACTAAACGAACATGGATACTTTTAACTCAATTTGCCATGTTTTGTTGCTTGAGTTTAGTAGCCTTATCTTTACAACTGCCCAATTTCTTTTTCTTATCCTTAGCAGCCTTGGCAGTTGGAGCATTTATTTCAGCCACGTATGACATCGCTACCGACGGTTATTATATGTTGGCTTTAAATTCAGAACAACAAGCTTTTTTTATTGGGATTCGTTCGCTATTTTATCGACTAGCTGTATTATTTGGTAGTGGTTTTTTAGTAGTTTTAGCAGGACGATTAGAAAGAAATCTAAATAATATTTCATTAAGTTGGACTATATCCATAGGCTTTTCTGCCATCATCTTTGCAATCCTTTTTGTTTTTCATCGCTTCATTTTACCCTCCCCTGAGTCAGATACCCCACGTCAGACAGGAGCAGAAGTCAACAAATTACCTTTTTGTAATGTGATTAGCAGTTATTTTAAACAAGAAAAAATAGGAGCTATTTTAGCATTTATTTTACTCTACAGATTAGGCGAAGCAATGCTGCTCAAAATAGCATCTTTATTTTTATTAGACCAAGTAGAAAAAGGAGGCTTGGGTATATCAACTGAGGAATTTGGCTGGATCTATGGTACTTTTGGTGTACTTTCCCTAATTATCGGTGGTATTTTGGGCGGAGTATTAATTTCTAAATATGGATTAAAAAAATGTCTGTTCCCGATGGCTTTAGCTTTAAATTTACCCGACTTATTTTATGTCTACATGGCTTACTCTAAACCATCAATCACATGGGTTTATCCTTTAGTTTCTTTAGAACAATTTGGTTATGGTCTTGGCTTTACAGCTTTTAGTGTTTATTTAATGTATATTTGCAAAGGCGAATATAAAACTTCTCATTATGCCATATCTACTGGTTTAATGGCATTAGGACTGATGTTGCCAGGAGCAATTAGTGGTAGTATTCAAAAAGCAGTGGGATACCCATTATTTTTTGTCTTGGTTTGTTTGCTCACTATTCCCGGAATGATTACTTTATTTTTCATTCCTTTAAAAGAATCAGCTAATCATTCTCTAAATTAATAAAAGCCATACTTGTAATTCTTTATGAATTATGTTTTGGGCATCGATGGCGGCGGTAGCAAAACTGTTTGTATCCTCATGGATGATCAGCATCAAGTTTTAGGTCGTGGCATAGCAGGTAGTTCTAACTATCAAAGTATAGGTATTGAAGCTACTCTACAATCAATTCAATCTGCCATTCATATTGCAGTAGATAATGCACAAAATTTAACGAAACCTGTCAACATTAATGCAATTTGTTTAGGTTTAGCAGGTATAGGTCGTACTGAGGATATCGCAGTAGTAAAACTGTTATTCAACCAGTTGCAAAGTAGTAAAAGTTTGCCTATTAATTGGATGTTAGCAGAATCTAATATTGTAATTTCTCATGATGCTTTAATTGCTTTAGTTGGTGGCATTGGTCATCCTGTAGGAATTGTGGTTGCTGCTGGTACAGGTTCTATAGTTTTCGGGCGAAATCATCAAGGAGAAACGAAGCGAGTTGGTGGCTGGGGTTATATTTTAGGAGACGAAGGTAGCGCTTATAAAATTGCTATTGCTGGGATGCAAGCAGCATTAAAATCCTATGATGCACGTGAAATATCAACGACTTTGATAGAAAGTTTCAAACAGCATCTTAGTTTAGCGAGTATAGAAGATTTGATAGAAGTAATCTATCGGCAAAATTTGGGAGTAAAAGAAATAGCTGGTTTAGCACCAATTGTAGATTTAGCAGCAGCAGACGGAGATGAAGTAGCCAATAAGATTATTGATGATGCTGTAAAAGAATTGGTAAAAGCTACATCTACAGTAATTGATGCAATTTTTAGTTCTGACTCAGTTGTTGAAGTCGTCACAACGGGAAGTGTCTGGCAAGGTAGATCCAAAATTCACGAGAGATTTGCAGTATCTCTAGTCAAGAAATTTCCCAGAATAAAGGTTATTTTACCTAAGTATGAACCTGCTTATGGTGCTGGTTTATTGGCGTTGCAAAGGTTAACAGGGGAAGGGGATTTTTAACGAACCACAGAGGCGCAGAGGACGCAGAGAGGAGTCAGGGGTGCATAGTGCTTCTACAGGAGTGAAATAGTGGTAATATTTTGTGAAATCTGTCACAATAATAGTTTTATTTATCGTTATCAGGTCAGATGACAGAAGTTGTTGTAAATCCAGAATGCCCATTTTCGCAGACAAGTTTTAAACTTATTGAAGAGTTGGAGAAAGATTCAGAACAACACTTTTATCTAGCATACAAAGAAGATTTTCAAAAATACATTGAAAACCCACTCCAAATCATTTATAGTCACGTTATTGCTCAACTTAATGGCGGGATAACAAAAAGACTTAATATAGTACCAAATATAACTAATCAAGGTAGCCAATATAATTTATATCAACGTAATTCAGAAATAGAAGTTGATGGTGCTTTTTTATTTATACATTTTACTAGTGAGGAATTTCGTTTTGGTCTATTTATTTACGAAAAAAGCAATGATAAGGTAAGATTAATTAAAAATACACAAAATAATCAAGCAAAAGAAATTCTTTTCCAGAATACTCACCTACCTGACGAATGTATTTTGCACAATTCTTCACAAAAAGACCTCGATAGGATAAATCTTTTGAGAGATTGGTTAAGGCTTGTGGCTAGACAGAATAGCGTTACTAAGAATATTCAAGTAAGTGTACATATTAAAGCTAACCAAGTTTTACTTTGTTCGTGTGAAGATTTAGTTAATCAAATTAAACGGACATTTGAAGGAATTTTTCCCTTATTTTTAATGGCAGTTTCCGATGAACCAATTAAAGAGATTAGAGATTGTTTAGATCCTGAACATAAGTCTTTGGCTCAAAATTACTACGAGCGAGGTTTGAGAAAATATAAAGAAAAAAACTACCAAATTGCAATTATAAATTTTGATACATGCATAAAAATATCTCCAAACTTAGCCAATGCTTATAAATATAGAGGCGAAGCTAAAGCTGAATTAGGAAATATTGATAGTGCTTTATTAGATTATAGTCAATTACTGCTTATCCAACCAAAAAATTCAGAAATTTATCAGAGGCGCGGTTATATTTACTACAAATTGCAAGATTACGAGAAAGCGATTATTGATTATAACCAATCTATACGTACTAATCCTAACTTTGCTTTAGCCTATTACCAGCGAGGACTGGCTTATTTAAAACTTGAGAATCAACAAAAAGCTTTTGAGGATTTACGCACAGCCGTAGAATTATTTGATAAGGAAAAAGACGTGGATAATTACGAAGAAGCACAGCGTATTCTCAAAACTATTCAACCAGGCTACTCTGAACCTTCTTTGAGTGAAATTATTCAAAATATCTCCTGTAAAGGTCTGCGTATTTCTGAAAGTATCTTACGACGCTATCACTTAGCTCTTAAAATTAGAAAATTTGTAATTCTTTCAGGAGCTAGTGGGACTGGTAAAACTTGGCTTACTAAAGCTTATGCTGAAATAGTAGGTGCTGAATACCTCTCTATTGCAGTGGCTCCCAATTGGACAACTAACGAAGATTTACTTGGCTATTTGAATCCACTAGAAAAGGGAGTTTATCACTATACTGCTTTTAGTCATTTTTTAGAAGAAGCCGCTGAGGAATATAAGCAAGCCGAAACAGAAAAACGTACCTCTAGACCTTATCATCTAGTCTTAGATGAGATGAATTTAGCACGAGTAGAGTATTACTTTGCTAAATTTCTATCTGCAATGGAAGTGAGAATGCGTGAAGGAGTAGCCGAAATTGAACTTGCATCAGAAAAACAAGTTATACTACCGCCTAACCTTTACTTTATTGGCACAGTTAATGTAGACGAAACTACTCACGGTTTTGCTGACAAAGTTTATGATCGAGCGCAAATGATAGAACTTGAGGTTTGTCGTGAGGATTTATCTGAGCATTTGGATAAGGTTGACTATCGTGAAATTCTGATGCAAATTTGGGACAAACTACACGTAGTTGCCCCGTTTGCTTTCCGTGTTATGGATGAAATCAAAACATATGTGAAAGAGGCAGAAGCATTGGATGTAGAATGGCAAGAAGCTTTAGATGAACAACTGTTACAAAAAATTCTACCCAAGCTTAAAGGTGCTGACGAAAGGGTGGGAGAAGCCCTTAAAGCTTTTGTTAATATTGCTGAAGAGAATAAGTTTCTTTTAAGCTACGCCAAAGCTAGTAAAATGCTAAAAACATTTGAACAACATGGATTTACCTCCTACTTCTAAACTGAGTTTTCTTAACGACAAAGGCGAAATTATAAAGGCTCCTGCTGAGTGGCAACCTGCTTATTTGGAAATTCACGTACCTCAAGAAAAGATAGAACAAGTGCAGCTTTGGCTTCAAGATAAAGAAATCCCAATTTCAGTAAGGCGTTTGGGTGGAAAGTTTCGAGTATTGGCTGAATGGCCTCGTTCAAATGCTGGCTACCACCGACTGCGACTTGAGTATGAAAATGACATTGAGGAACAGACAATTGCTGTTTGGCCTCAAAAAATTAGTCGTGAAGCTTTTGCTCACATGTTGGAGGATCTTGATTCTCGTTTGCCAACCTCAGTAGCAATAGGTTTACAACGTAACGGAGCTTTAGCTGGTTTGAAATTACCAAAATTAAACGAAACTACTTTAGCTCAGGAATTGGTTCGTTTACGCCGGGCTATTAATGGCACAGATAATAGACTAGGATTGAGTAAGATTTTGAATCAACTTGCTCACGATCCTCATAAAATCCTTAAAACTAATGAAATTTGGGTTAGGCAAGAACAAGTCCGTAGACCTTCTCCTGGTGGACTAGTTCAAGCTTTTTTCCGAGGTCATAACTTGGATGCTAGTGGAAGACCAATTCGTTTACCAGATTTACGATTTGAACATACTTTTGATGTTTATGAAAATCAGCTAGTTAAGTTATTTTTTGAGCTTGTTAATCACAGACTTAGACGAGTTCAGCAAGCTTTTGAAGCTGACTCTAAAGATAAACCTTTGGAAGAGATTAAGTCTCTGTTTCACCAATTAAAAAAGGCTCGTCAACTAGCAACTTTTCTTGATGAAGTGAGCCAGCCTAAATATTTGCCTAATCAAATTACGATGGTTTTATTAAACCGTCCACTTTATCATGCTGCTTTGGAAGGTTATTTAGAATTTATCAGAAGTCCTGCTGTGCATTTGGATGAGTCAGACCTTGATGCACCTTTAGAGAAGCTGCACAAACTTTACCAAATTTGGGGTACTTTGTGGGTAATTGCAACGCTGCTGGAAGTAGCTATGCAGAAAGGATACCAAATTGAAACCCAGTCTTTAGTCCGTAGGGATAAAACAGGAGTCTACGTCAGAATTTTACCCAATGGACAACCAGCATTAGTTTTAATTCACCCACAACACAAGACAAGAATCAAGTTAATCCCTGAACGAAGCTATGGGAAAGATGGAGAACTGCACAGTGCTACTGGTCGCCAACAGATTCCTGATGTTGCAATTGAGGTGGAAGAATCTAACAAATCTCAGCACGTCTACCTCTTTGACCCTAAATATAAGCTTGATGATAAAGGGGAACCTCTGAAAGAAGACACTGACAAGATGCAGGTTTACCGCGAAGACATCCGAGATCGTGAGGGTAAAAGAGTTGTTCGCTATGCCGCAATTCTCTACCCTGGTTCTTTCAAATTATATCCAAAGGCAGGGATTGATGCTCTACGTGCTTATCCAGGAGATGAAACTGCTTTACAAAAGCGCTTATATGAGGTTTTAGACAAAGCCCTTGAGGTTTCCTAACAGTAGAGATTTTGAGTGATAGCCACTATCACCTGTCTAATTACTTCCCCGCATCGCTAACAACGCCGTCCCGTATGCGGCTTCTGTATTCACTGATGAAACTACAGGTACTTTTAAATATCGTTGACGAATTGCAGTCCAAGCAGAATTCGCTGCGCCACCGCCAGCTGTATAAACAAAAGTTAACTTATCTGCTCCCATTTGTTGTAATAATTCATAGCCATGTGCTTCTATGCGGGTGATGCTTTCTAACAAACCATGCAGAAACTCTACAGGATTATCTGGGCGTGGTTCCAAGCGTGGGGATAGATGAGGATCGTTAATGGGAAAGCGATCGCCTGTCTGCAACAAGGGATAATAATCTAACTCGCTAACTTTTGATGCATCAATCTTCCTGCTAAGGCTTGCTAACTCTGCATCTGTGAAAAATTTTCCTAGCACCGCACCTCCAGTATTAGATGCACCACCAGTCAGCCACAAATCACCCAAGCGATGGCTATAAATTCCATATCGCGCATCCTCTAACCGCTTGTGACTCAATAATTTAAGTACCAAAGTTGAACCTAGGGAAGTCACAGCTTCACCAGGCAATTTTGCACCACTGGCAACAAAAGCAGCAATACTATCAGTAGTACCAGCACATATGAGACAATCATGTCGAAAATGAAACTTATCTGCAACCTCACGGCTGATTTCAGCAATAGGAGTACCAGGAGGCAAAACTTGAGGTAAATGTATCGGTAATTGCAGTTTCTCTATCCATTTTGGGTATTTCAATTCTTCCACGTCATAACCCAGCTTTAAAGCATTGTGGTAATCGCTAATACCCAACTGTCCATGCAGCAGAAACGCTAACCAATCGGCTTGATGCAGAAAATATTTGGCTTCTGCAAAAAATGGTTGTTGCGACATCCACAGAAGTTTCGCAAGACTAGAAGTAGCACTTAATACAGTATGATTGGGTGGCGCTACAGTTTTCAACTGCTCTAACACAACTGATCCCCGCCCATCATTATAAAATAAAGGTGCATCTACAGGCTTGCCAGCTGCATCACACAACAAGACAGTAGAAGAAGTACCGTTGATAGCGATCGCTTGAATCTCTCGTCGCAATTCCTCAGAAATTTCCGCTAATAAGCTCCATAAAGCAGAATTCCATTGATCTGCCTCTAACATTTTCCCAGGATATCGCACTTGTGCCTGGATACAACCTGCCTCATCAATCACGATACCCCGTGCGCCAGAAGTACCAAAGTCGATCCCCAGGTAAAAAGTCATAGTTTTATCAACTTTCCCAATGAAAAATAACCTCTTACGCCAAGAAAATAGCACATTGACTCAACTAGACTGTTAACAGTCATCAGTCAACAACTACTACCTAATCACTGCTTATGTTGCATCTTGTAACAAGATAGTTCCCCTATCTTTAAAAACAGTGAAAAGTAGTAAACGAACTACTTAAAATCTATTCCAGCTAGGAGGTTTTCATCCATGCTTATGTCAAACGCGCTGTTGCTCGCTACCTCTATCTCAGACACTCAAGTCTATATTGCTCTTGTTGTGGCTTTGATTCCAGGAGTTCTGGCTTGGCGTTTAGCAACAGAACTTTACAAATAACACGCCGCGATCGCATGGTGAGCGGATCTTACTAGGAACCGCCACACTCTAGAACAACAATCAGGCTTAGCCTGGTTGTTGTCGTCATCATACAAGGAATGTAATAAGGCAGACAGAAGCTAAATTATTTTTCTTGATATTTTAATACTTAATTTCTTATCATCATTTAGGTATAATTATAATCTCGTCAAACAGTAAAAACCTTGTTTCAATACACGGTAAACCAGTTTAGAGTATCGTCACACTTACGAACTCAACAGTAATTTACGCAAGTTAAGAGTGATATAACTCTCAAGATAGTTAGAACACTAATTAAGTCATCTGCAAAAAAACTCCCAAACTCTTCTGTAAGGGGGTTTAACTTTTGCTTTGCTTAATAATTTACCAAAAAAGGAAAAATACTTAATATTCATCTTACAGCAGCTTGTGATTCACAATAAAGATTAAAATTTGGAATTGACATAAAGTCCTAAAAGACTAATAATCCTGGCAGACTAGGTGCAGTTTCCAGAGGCTGGTGACTAGATACCATAATCAGCTCGAAAACCAGTTACTTACGTATGTTGAATTATTTTTTGACTCTTAACATACGTGTAGCAATTTCTAAAAAATGAAGTAATATGACAGCTAAATCAAGCCGTAATCAGCATTAGCCAGCTTTTTACGAGGCCTCCATTCAATCAGCAAGTTTCTCTTTAGTATCATGAACGCAATTCAACCTTCTAGACCCCCGTTACAACCTATACAAAAACGTCGGGTAGTTCCTCGACCAAAGCGGCATCTTCGCCAACGTTCTTATCGAGTGATGGCACTGGAAACTACAGGAAAGATAGCAGTTAACTTTGCAATCTCAGCAGTAGCAGTATCTGCTTTAATGCAACTTTTGCCTTATCACTGGTCACAACAAGAAAAATTGCGAGAAATCCGTACTGAAGTCAAGCTGATGCAAGGACGCGTCAATATTTTGCAAGCGGAATTTAGCCGGAATTTCGATCCCCAACAAACTAAAAGTATTATGGAGCAGCAAGGATATCGCTTTGACCCTAACCAGCGTCCAGTTGTGTTAATCAATCAGGATGGCAAGGAAGTTGAAGCTTCAGATTTATTACCCTAAAGCAAATATTAAATTGGGGATTGGGAATGATTGAAGTGCCTCGCTGGGTTGTGTACGTATAAATACTGATTTTTTGTATAGTATTAACGGATAATAGTTAATAGCTAATACCATTTTGGATTTTAGATTTTAGATTGTGAAACAGTTATCGGCTAAGCGTTTGGGGAAACCATCTGTAGCAATCATTGCGATAATTGGTATAATTATTAACGATCTATTTCAATAAAAATTCAAAATTATTTTTTTGAGTTTTGCATTTTCAATTCCCCCCGGGGTTTGCGTTGAACTGAGTTCATCATCTACCAATCAAGATGCTAAAAGTGCCTTCCCCTGAGGCCTTGGGGTTTCACGCCACTCCCCTTAAGTCGGGAGACCATGCGCGACAGTAGCTCGTGGGGAGCCATTCCGCTCTTGGGGGTCTCCCTCCATCCCCAGAAGGGGCCCCAAAGCCCCCCATCTCCCCTGCTTCCCTGCTCCCCTGCTCTTTTTGCCTTAGCCAGAAAGCAGTTCATTTAACCAATTTTCGATTTGTAAACGCAAACGGCAACCAGCAATATCCCTTTTGTTATCCAGGGAGGGTAGCTGAGTGAGGGCGCGACGATAATCAGCGATCGCACAATTCCAATCACCCCAAAGGTGGTAAGTTCTGCCGCGTTCAGCCCAAATATGACCTTCTAGCTGACCAAAAAGCAGTGCTACCTCAAAATTATCAATTGCCTCCTCATATTGTCCCAAGTCACGCAAGGTAATACCTCGGTTAATCCACGCCCGCACATGACTAGGATGCAAATCAATGGCCCGATCGTAATCAGCAAGTGCTTCTGTTAATTCCCCACAGGCTGCATAGTAATTTGCCCGATTGTTATAAGCACTAGCCAAGTTAGGGTTAAGTTGTAGCGCGGTATTATAGTCGTGCAAAGCTTTTTGCGCTTCACCACTTTGAAAATAGATCAATCCTCGGTTATTGTAGTCAACTGCATTTTGTGGATGGCGGTGAACTAGTTGGTTTAACAGTGCGATCGCCTCAGTATAATCTCCTTGCTGAGCTAACCTTAAAGCGCAAGAGCGTAAGTAGCCGTCACCTAAAACAGATTCACCGCTACCATTAGCCCCATCCTCTTGAGCCTGCAATGTATTTTTCACAACAAATTGATAACAGTTATTTTGCTGGTCGCCAGAAGCTAAAAATGAGTGACTATTCATCTTTCCTGCCCGAGCTACTTGCTCTTTGAAATCAAATTCAAGTTTTTAAAACGGATAATGTTTAATTTCTAAGTTAATTATGCCAGTGTACATAAATACTTTCAAATAAGTATTTAGACTGAACTTAAGGAACTGCTAACAGTGAAATTTTCCCTACACCAATAATTCATGCTCCAATCTAATAATGGATACGTCATCCCCAGGTTGAATTCCAGAAACAGCACAAATGAATCTTTAAGACTAGGGCAATCAAGCAGAGGGGTAGGGGGGATGGGGAGATGGGGAGATGGGGGGCATTGGGGCCCCCTCTGGGGTTGGGGGGCAATGGGGGGATGAGGGAGATAATTCTTAACTCCAAACTCCAAACTCCTAACTCCTAACTCCTAACTCCTAATTACGAATTACGAATTACTATCAAGTAGTGAGACCGACAACTTGGTAAAATGCCAACTAGCCGTTCATTAGAGATGGAGAAGGGGACACAGGGACACCGCAACACAAGAAATGTTTAGCATCTGTCTTGTGTCGTTGTGTCTCCCCCTACATCAGTCTTTAGAGCTAATTTTTAGGTTTTGAAAAAATTTCCTATGACAACAGCAGCAATTCCCTATCAAAATGCCCCGGATCTAGCGTCTGATGATTATATAGTTATGGGTCTAGCAACCTGCTTCATCAAGGAAGATGGCGAAGTTCATCAAGTGGAAGTCGTAGAACCAATTCCCTCTGCTGCTTTAGAAGCGCTGTTGAAAGGTATTCCTACCTCCTATAAGCTAGCTTGTGCTACAACTTTGGCTTCTGTGCTGGATGGTGAGACACCGCTGTTACCAAACGGCTTTCCGGAGTCGGCGCAATTTGGTGATGAATTTGTGCCACGACTGTTTGCAGCTGCTCGTACCTACAAGCGTCGTGAAATTTCAAAATCCTTGATTCCTTTAGGTACAACCTACACAGATTTGAAGTATTCTGTTGAGCGTAAGCGAGTGCTAAATGTTGCTAGAGTCGTCACCAAAGAAGACAACATTAAACAGCATTCCCACACCCACAAAGTTCTCTAATTGTCAATCATTATGCTGAAACTTTATGGCGGCGCTCGTAGTCGTGCATCAATTGTCCACTGGTATATAGAGGAACTCGGAGTTCCCTACGAATTCGTCCTGCTAGATATGCAGGTGGGTGAACACCGCCAGCCTGAATACCTAAAAATTAACCCCATAGGTAAAGTTCCGGCAATTGTTGATGGGGATTTTAAGCTTTGGGAGTCAGGGGCGATTTTGCTGTATCTTGCCGATAAGTATGGCAAAACCCCACTTTCACCAGAAGAACGTGCTGAACTTTCCCAGTGGGTGCTATTCGCCAATGCTACACTCGGCCCAGGAATTTTTGTAGAAGCAAATCGAGAGCGGGAAATGCCTCGCTTATTGACTACCCTGAATGAAATTTTTGAGCGGCAACCTTTTTTATTGGGAGAAGAATTCAGTGTTGCTGATGTCGCAGTAGGTTCTATCCTGAGTTACATTCCCCTCTTCCTGAAGCTAGACCTTAGCTCCTACCCAGCAGTGGTGAACTATTTGAACCAAGTGTCTGAACGACCAGCTTTTCAAAAAACTATTGGGAAACGAGCCTGAGAAAGCTTAATCAAAAATGGTGGGGATTCTCGACGATTAACCGAACTACTTTATTGTTTTTTCTCTCGTTTCCTGCTTTTAATAATGACATAGGGTGGGCAATGCCCACCCTAGAAATTTTTTAACGATAGTTTGTAAATTGTAAAGCAACAGGATAATCTTCTTGCTTCAACCGCTGGATGACAATTTGCAAGTCATCTTTAGATTTGGCTGTGACTCGTACAGCATCACCTTGAATTGAGGCTTGCACTTTTTTGAATTCGTCGCGGATTAATTTGGAAATTTGCTTAGCAATTTCCTGGCTGATACCTTTTTTCAGTGTGATTTCTTGACGCACACGGTTCCCGCTGGCTGATTCCACTTTGCCAAAATCAAAAATTTTCTGGGAAAGGTTACGTTTGGCAGCTTTTTCCCGCAGGATAGTGTGAACAGAATCTAAGGTAAACTCGCTGTCAGTACTAACAGTAATGCTGTTTTCACCTAACTCGACATTCGTTTGAGTATCTTTGAGGTCATAACGACTTTTGATGTCTCGCACAACTTGATCGACGGCGTTAACTAGTTCTTGTCGATCAAAATCACTCACAATGTCAAAGGAATAAGTAGAGGCCATAAAAAATGTTGGATTTGAGATGTTGGATTTTGAATAGGGTTAAAAACTAGGTTTTTAGGATAGTCCCAATTGCTAGTTTTTAGTTCCCAGTACACCATTACCCCAGAGGGAACATTGAGTTCCCCAGTTCCCAATTAACTAGTGGCTTGGGTCAGCTTACCGTATTTCAGGTTTCTATGATGCTCAGAGGATGAGAGTGGCACTAGCCCTGGGAGCCAATGCCAAATATTCACGATATAAAAAATCGAGTATAGCAAACCAGCCATAACAAAGGCGATGCCCGACGATAAGCTGCTACCCTACTCTAAGTTTTTGACTATTGACTATTGACTGTTAACTAATCAAAGTAAAAGAGTGTTACCACTTTTCTTTGTTCTTCTGCATCTCCACAAGTTTGTAGTAGGGTGCGACTGTCATGAAACGCAAAGCAAATCAGTTGCTGACAGCGGGAGACAATCTCCTTATTACACAGGTAACTAGCTTCCGCGAGGGACAAACTATCATTACCGGGATTTTCCACTAGATGCATTACTTGTTCTAGTTGCTGGCGCGATTCATAAGGTTGGCGTTCCAAACTTTGGGGTAGAATCACTGTCAACAAGTTGGGGTCAGCGCGCATTGCTCCCTTGATAGCAGCTGAATTAGTACCTGTAGCGCCAGAGGTGATGATCCGATTGCCTGTTAAAACTAAGGCATAGGTCATCATTTCAATCAGATTCTGATGCGTAATTGGCACATGACGCGAACCCAGCAAGGCAATTCTTTTAGAACCTGTTTGCTGGATTGTCGCCAGTTCTTGCGCTAATGTGTCGAGGTTGATGAGGTCTATTGACTGGCTCAAAGATGGACATAATCAGATTAAACGACCCAGATATTTTACCAAACAGAGTGTAGTTACGAAGCGAACCTGAGATATACATTATTACATTTTCTTAATTTTTTGGCTCAGTATGGGTTCCCACAGCTAGAGCGATGTCATCCATGCTACGCAGTCTTTACCAGAATCCAGATAAAGGGTTTTTCGGAGGAGAAACTTTTGTCTACGGAAATATGCCTGTATTTGGATTAGCTGCTGCAACTAAGCACCTCTCGGCTGTGGAGCAAAGGGAAACAGCACGCCATCATCTAGGGGGTGACAGCGAACCAGCTGTACCCTCACCAGTAACACAGCCTTCTAATTGAGGACTGAGCATTTATGCTCTAAGATCAGGCTAAGGTAAGGTATTTGCAGGAGTTAAGCCTAGTTTAGATAAGAGGCGGTCAATGTCAAAATGCTCTGTCATTAACTGGCGAATGCACTGAACTTTAATCGGTTCATGAACGCGCACTTGACCAAAAGTGCGGTCAACAATTTCCACGGTAGTCAAGGTATCTAAGTCAACCGACAAAATGGGGATTTCTAGTTCTTCAGCACGACTAAGAATAAATTGGGGAGGTGGCAATTGTCCGGTGAGAATCAGACATTGGGTGGAAGTTTCCAATGCAGCTTGCTGAATTTCTACGCGATCGCCTCCTGTGACCACTGCCATATTCCGGCGTTTGCGGAAATACTTGACAGCCGCGTTCACATTCATCGCACCAATTGCCAAACTTTCTACCAACAAATCCAAGCGATCGCTGCGACAGAGAACTTCAGCATTTAACTGCTTTACCAGTTCACCAACGCTGACACTGCGGAGTAAGTCACTTTTTGGCAGCGTTGCCAGTACGGCAATACCTTGCTGTTCCAAAAACGGGCGTAAGAGGTTGTTGACTACTTCTATTTGTTCAGCGGGGATATCATTGATTACAACACCAATCAAGCGATCGCCTACACGCTGTTTAGCCGATAATAGCGCCTCAACAGACAAAAGCGAGTTGTAGCGCGTTACCAACAACACAGCAGCGTCTAGTACTTCAGTTATTTGCAGCAAAGACAAATCAAATAGATTGCCTTCTGCTAAATCACCAGGCCCCTCTAGCAACACTAAATCTCCTTGGCAAATTGGCAAATATTGCTGTACTAGGGACTGTCGATAATCAATTTTATCCTCACCGCTTAATCGCTTTTGTACACTGACTTCATTCAAAGCCAGCATCGTGGGTGCAATACGGTTTACTGACAAATTGAGACTATTAGTAATAAACTGGACATCTTCCTCAACTACGGTTTTGCCAGACGCACTAAAACAAGTGCCTAGCGGTTTGCCATAGCTAATATCCAGTCCTTTTTGCTGTAGCTGATGAGACAAACCTAGAACAGTTGCAGATTTTCCACTGTAAGCCTCGGTTGAGCCAATCAGCAAATATTTAGCAGATTTTGGCACACATGCACTCCTAATTTCAAAAGGAAGTAAAACCCAGCTAGGTGTTTACTAATTCTAGTTTGTTTCGGCAGGAGCCTTGCACTCTCAAGAAGTGATGTATTCCCCAGAAAATACTTTTTTTAGGTAATATAATTATCTTCACTAATACATATTTTTACCATGCAATTGCTATTCAAATGGTATCTAAAATATCGCTTTTAATATTTTCAGACTGAGGCTACAGTATATGGGTTATTCAATCTCTACAGGCTTGTAAGCATTGGTGTAAAGGTATGTGAGAATAATTGACCATCATACCCCTACACCCAGACACCCTAAAATTTGAGTAAACTGATTTATTCGTCTATACGCAGCAGCTTACGGTAGAAAGTTTGAGAAAAATCAGTCACGCGATAGCGCTTATAGTTTTCCATAAGTTCAATTAAAAAAACAATAAATTCAAAACTTGCCATCATCACTTCATAACTGAGTTCAGCATTGCCATCAAATTGCATCCGGCAACGCGTTAAGTCTGAAGGTAAGGTGGCAACATTCCAAGAGGCGACAAAGGGAATATTGTCACTTGCTTCTATTTTGCGGTGTCCCTCCAAAACGCCTTTTTGATAGAGACTGATGGCATAGGGCAAGAAATTGCGCTTCGTACCCTGAATGTAAGGTAAGTAAACGCTTGCTTGTTGAGTAGTAGCAGGCTGGAGTTGCTCAAAAGTCATCTTTGAATATTCCTCAAGTTACTTGACAACTGGGGATATTAGTGGATGTGAATAGTATTCCCAGAAAATAGGGGTGAAGCACATGTTGTGAGGGGGATGGGGAGCTTTCGGAGCTTTCGGAGCTTTCGGAGCAGGGGAGATGAGCGGGATGACTAATGACTATTGACCAATGACTATTGACTATTGACCAATGACTATTGACTATTGACTATTGACCACTGACCACTAACTAAAGTTCTGCTAAGAAATATTAAAATGTCGGTTACAATAAGGCTGCATTGGCTTTTATTGAAGTTGGCGCAATAACATCGAAAATCCCTGTTATGAGGCGGTTGAGGCTGTTATTGTGATTTCTCTCAACACCTGGCTATTGCTTGCTGACTATCACTTTGCCCAATCCAGAGTTCTATTTTATAGATCAGTTGGCGAAACTTAATAGTTAGTCACAAAAGGTAAAACACTACCGTCTATCTCTGGGTTTGATAAAAGTGTATGCAGGCTGCACAGTTGAGTATTGAGTGATTACCAGCTACTTTAGGGTGTATAAAAATACTGCTTTTTAAATCAAGTAACCTATGCCAGCGAATTCCTGGCCCGAAAACGATTATTACGACGAGCTTGACCCACTTAACTCATTGCTGTCCGACCTATCGGCAGATGAAGAGTCAGTTGTAGAGACATATCCTGTGTCTCTACCATCCCGGTTTCAAGGACGTAGACGCAAAGCTGCTTTGGTTTTAACCATAGTTTGGAGTGGCACGATCGCCTTGCATTTAGCTTCTTGGGGTTTTATATTCGTACTTGTACTCACCACCTTATTAGGATTTCATGCCTTAGAGGTTGTGTTTGCTAGACCCCGCCACTATCCCAAAGAAGTGCAGGGAGAATTACCTTCTGTATCTGTGTTAGTAGCAGCCAAAAATGAGGAAACAGTAATTGCTAGATTAGTCAAGAGTCTTTGCAGTCTGGAATATCCAGGCGGGCAGTACGAAGTATGGATAATTGACGATCATAGTACCGATGAGACACCGCAGTTATTAGCACAACTGGCGCAGGAATACAAGCAATTGAAGGTTTTCAGGCGTTCTGCACAAGCTACTGGCGGTAAATCGGGAGCGTTGAATGAGGTTTTACCGCTAACTAAGGGGGAAGTCATAGCAGTTTTTGATGCTGATGCTCAAATGTCATCAGATTTACTGCTACAAGTAATACCTTTATTTCAACGCCCAAATGTAGGGGCGGTGCAGGTACGAAAAGCGATCGCCAACGCCAAAGAAAATTTCTGGACTAAGGGCCAAATGGCAGAAATGGCGCTCGATACTTGGTTCCAGCAACAACGTATTGCTATTAGTGGAACTGGCGAACTGCGGGGTAATGGTCAATTTGTCAGACGCACGGCTTTGGAAAGTTGCGGCGGCTGGAATGAAGAAACCATCACCGATGATTTGGATATGACTTTCCGTCTACATCTCGATAATTGGGATATTGAGTGTACATTCTACCCAGCGGTGGAGGAAGAAGGCGTAACAAATGCGATCGCTCTTTGGCATCAGCGCAATCGTTGGGCTGAAGGCGGCTATCAGCGCTATTTAGATTACTGGGATCTCATTCTCAAAAACCGCATGGGTACCCGTAAAACCTGGGATTTGCTGATGTTTATGCTGACTATGTATATTTTGCCCACAGCAGCAATCCCAGATTTATTAATGTCAATAGCCCGACATCGTTTACCACTTTTAAGTCCAGTAACTAGCTTGTCTGTAGCTATGTCTGTTGTAGGCATGTTTGCAGGATTGAGACGGATACGTCAAGACCAAAAATTCAATGTTTCTACAACTTTTCTGTTAATGATTCAGACGTTGCGTGGCACTTTATATATGTTGCACTGGTTAATTGTAATGAGCAGTACTACTGCCCGCATGTCCCTCAGACCAAAGCGTTTGAAATGGGTGAAGACAGTACATTCAGGAAGTGGATAGTAACCCTTGTGGGTAATTAAAAATTAAAAATGCAAAATTCAAATCGATTATTTTGAATTTTGCATTTTTTTATTTTAAATTTCTAAATCAATTAACCTCAATTGTGGGGTGGGCATCCTGCCCGCCCTTCAGATAAAGGACGGGTGGGGACACCCATCCCACAAGAAAATTTGGGATATTTTTTTATTTATCAGTTCCTCAAATGATGACAACCGATAAATCTCTCCAAGAGACTGCTTGCCCAACAGATAAGTAATTGGTCGCAATTAATAATACAAAAATTGTGCTAAAAGGGAAAGGACAAGAGGCAATACTATATTCATCTCACCATTCACCATTGCCCCTAATCCCCACTCCTTTTGGTCGTGGGGGGCCCGAATTCCTCGTTCCCCATTCCCTTTTGAATATGCAACATTGCCAAGCCCAAATTCGTCCAGTTTTTTATTCACAGGTAGCAGCTAAAAGTAATTATGGGAATGCGTCAACTTTCAATTACTCTATCTTTAGTAGCACTAGTGCAAAACTTTCCCACAATTGTTCTAGCTAGTGTGCCAGAACAAAGCTCAGGATTGTCCTCTGAAGCAATTCAACAGGTAATTACAGCCAAGTTGATGAGCAATTCACCTGATGGCAATTTTTATCCAGAAAAAGTGATAAGTCGTGCGGAATTAGCCTCAATTTTGGTGAAAGCATTTCGTCTAGAACAACGAGAAGCAGCTAAACAAGAAAAGACTATATCTGTATCAGATGTACCATCATCATATTGGGCATTTCAGGATATCCAGATAGTTTTAAAAACTGATATTATGAAAGGCTACCGAGGTAATTTATTTTTTCCGAATCAAAAGGTGACAAGGGCAGAAGCTTTGGCAATCTTTGCCCAAGCCTATGGTGTATTTCAATTTTCTGATGACACAATCAATGAAACTCTCGCCCCATATCCAGATGCAGCATCGATTCCAACCTGGGCGAGAAAAGCGATCGCCACAGTAGTTTGGGAAAATTTTATCAATACAGATGCCCAAAATAATATTTCCCCATTACGACCAATGACCCGTGGAGATATGGCTTACGTGTTGAGTAAATATTTGCAAAGACAGCAACAACAACCAGAAACACCAGAAGTGCCCGAAGTTCCTGATAGCACAGTAAAACCTTAAGTACTGATATGAGTTGATTTAACTGAAGATATACTGCATTGCGATTTACACGCTGTTATTAACCAGCAAAATATGGAAAATAGAGAAGTGGTGTTAGTAACAAATTACTCAGCACTCGCCAATCCCCACTGTCAATTTTCCATATCTCAACTTAATCACAGTCTAATTCTGTGGACAACCCGACCGTGGGAAAATCAAATAATGCCGAAACTACACTGTAGAGAGGAAATATCTATAATATGCATCTGAGTGAAATCACCCATCCCAATCAGTTGCACGGTTTATCGATCCGGCAGCTGCAACAGATAGCCCGTCAGATTCGAGATAAGCACTTACAAACGGTAGCTGCAACTGGGGGACATTTGGGGCCTGGTTTGGGTGTTGTAGAGTTAACGTTAGGGCTTTACCAGACACTAGACTTAGATCGGGATAAAGTTATTTGGGATGTAGGACACCAAGCTTATCCTCATAAGCTGATCACGGGACGCTACAGTGACTTTCACACCCTCAGACAAAAAGACGGAATTGCCGGTTATCTCAAGCGCTGTGAAAGCAAATTCGATCACTTTGGGGCAGGTCATGCTTCTACCAGTATCTCCGCAGCACTGGGAATGGCTTTAGCGCGAGACATTAAAGGCGAAAAATTTAAAGCAGTCGCTGTTATTGGCGATGGCGCTTTAACTGGCGGTATGGCTTTGGAAGCCATTAACCATGCTGGACATATGCCCAAAACGAACCTGCTGGTTGTTCTCAATGACAACGAGATGTCCATTTCTCCCAATGTAGGTGCGATTCCCCGCTACCTCAACAAAATGCGCCTCAGCCCACCGGTGCAGTTTATTAAAGATAATTTCGAGGAACAATTTAAGCAAATTCCCTTTGTCGGTGAATCTCTGTCTCCCGAACTCGGACGCCTCAAAGAAGGCATGAAGCGTTTAGCCGTTCCCAAGGTAGGTGCAGTCTTTGAAGAACTGGGCTTTACCTACATGGGGCCAGTGGATGGACATAATCTAGAAGAATTGATTGCCACCTTCACTCAAGCACATCAAATACCAGGGCCAGTTTTGGTACATGTAGTAACAATGAAGGGCAAAGGCTATGAAATTGCCGAACAAGACCAAGTAGGCTACCACGCCCAAAGTCCATTTAACCTGACAACGGGTAAAGCAATTCCTTCTAGCAAACCCAAACCCCCAGCTTATGCGAAGGTATTTTCCCATACTCTCGTGAAACTTGCTGAACAAAACCCCAAAATTATTGGGATTACTGCGGCAATGGCTACAGGAACAGGCTTAGACAAACTGCAAGCGAAACTGCCTAATCAATATATTGATGTCGGTATCGCCGAACAACATGCTGTAACTCTAGCTGCAGGATTAGCATCTGAAGGTATGCGTCCCGTTGCTGCCATCTACTCCACCTTCTTGCAACGGGCTTACGACCAAATAATTCATGATGTCTGTATCCAAAATTTACCTGTTTTCTTCTGCTTGGATAGGGCGGGAATTGTTGGTGCTGATGGCCCTACCCACCAAGGTATGTATGACATTGCCTATCTGCGTTGTATTCCCAACATGGTATTGATGGCACCTAAGGACGAAGCGGAACTGCAACGCATGATCGTTACTGGTATTAACCATACCACTGGCCCAATAGCTATGCGCTTCCCTCGTGGCAACGGTCACGGCGTACCCTTGATGGAAGAAGGCTGGGAGGCTTTGGAAATCGGCAAAGGAGAAATTCTGCGTCAAGGCGATGATGTGTTAATCATCGGTTACGGCACAATGGTCTATCCAAGTATGCAAGTTGCTGAAATTCTCAGCGAACACGGCATTGAAGCAACTGTAATTAATGCCCGTTTCGTCAAGCCTTTGGATACTGAATTGATTTTGCCTTTGGCTAAGAAAATTGGGCGCGTTGTGACTTTGGAAGAAGGCTGTGTCATGGGCGGCTTTGGTTCTGCGGTGGCAGAAGCACTCTTAGATGCAGATATCGTGGTTCCTGTCAAGCGTATCGGTGTGCCAGATGTGTTAGTAGATCATGCTGAACCAGACCAATCCAAGGCAGAATTAGGTTTAACTAGTCCGCAAATAGCAGAAAGAGTATTGGAAGCCTTCTTTCAAAAGCAAGTATCTGCTGTGGTTTAGTTATTTCTGAGTGCATACCGCACACTTAAGAAAAATAACCCCTGTTCTAGGGGTTATTTTTATGAATATTAGCGATTCTCGGTTGAATGATATCATGTCCGCTTGATTGCTTATGACACTCGAAGAACCCCACCCCACCAAAGCTATGCTTTGCATCCCCTCCCCGTCAACGGGGAGGGGTTGGGGGTGGGGTTTAACGACTGTGGGAAACATAACTAATTACCCGGACATGATATGAGGTACATGATAGCCCACTCCTTGCTTGCGGGGAGGGGCTATCATGTACCTGATGTGATTAGGAAACGCTATAAGTCAATACGCTTGGGTTAAGGATAATTGTAGGTTGGGTAACGCTTACGCTCTACCCAACAAAGTCCTGAAAATGTTGGGTTTCTATCCGATACCCAACCTACGCAATTTACGGGTTTTGACTCTAACTGAACCGTATTACGCTACAAGTAAGTCAACTTTGAAAAACATCAAAAAATAGCAGCTTTATTATTCAGGAGGTTCGATTGCTGAGCTTGCTTTTGTAACTGGTGTTTCTCGTTCAGGTGTCATATTACTACCATCCCAGACAGCTCGCTGTCCATCCGCATTGATAACGGTGATTTTTACTCGCCCGTGATGACAACAATCAGAAAATTTTTCTAGCCAGTTATTGTCTGAAAGCCCTTGAATATCTTCAACATTGGCGAGATTGATTTTAAATCTTCTGCAAAACTCCATAGGGGCACTAGGGTCAGTTTTTAGTGTAATGATGTCGTCTTTTTTTATTTCAATCGGCTTACCTTGTTCTTGTTTATTTTCGTCCAAGCACATTATTTGAACGATCACGCCAGCATCTTTAATCATTGTATTCGTATCTACATCGTCTTCATCATCTGTCCCTGAGTTTGATTTTTTTCCTCCTAGGGAAAAGTGAGTGCCAGCAATAATAATGTTATCGATAAGGGTTTTATTATTGGGTGTAGAAGTGAGCAGCACTTGACTAATATTTGGCCCAGGCTTACGGACAACTTTGCCCCCAATGTAGCCACCAGCGCTGATTCCCATTAATACTAAAAGTTCACTGGGGATGGTTGGCAAAGAAGAGGCAGTGGTGTAAGTAACTAAGAGAATAACGATAAAAGCAATACCAATAATTATATTCCAAACTACCTGCTGTACCCGTTCTAGTGCTACCACACCACCATGTACCACTAGATCAGACCACCCAGGATAAACTTCGCCAGATCCCTTGCTACCACGAATTTCAGAGGTTGCTTGTGCCGTCACTAGTGTTGCTAAACTAATCAAGAAGGTATAACCAAATCCAGATAGCGGAATAAATTCCCATATGCCTTGAATTAATCCACGTCCGATGAAAAGAAACAAATACCCAAAAACGATGATTGTCATCCACCAGACAAACTGGGCACGCGCCAGACTAAAAGTATTTGTCTGGCGGTCTAGAATAATCCACTCCAAGGAATTGAGGTTTTTTCTATTAGCGTATAAAGGAATCTTCGACAAGTTTGCTTGTTGTGCCTCTTTTGTCAGCACATAGATTAATCCTACAGGTATAAGCGTCAAAACTGTTGTGATAATCAACACAATTAAAGTGGTAAAACCACTAACAGGGCGTATCACCCTCACCTCAAGTTTGCCCTCAGATACTTGAGGATCAACGGTAGCTATATTGCCTCCCACCTCAACACTTACAGGGTGTGTTCCCCTACTTAATTTTTTTAGTTGCTCATTATTAAACTGGGCAAAAAATGCCTTGCCATCTCCAGTCACTTCTGTAGCACTAGTGGTGGCAATTTTAGGGGGCTGACCAATTTTTAACTCGATTTTATTGTTTAGCGAGTTGTCTTGTGGGGGAAAGTTATCTCCTGTGACTACTACTTTGAGTGGTTCCTGTTTGTTGCCTACATAATCATCTCGTACAAGCCACCACTGAGGAATGCTGATGTAAAACTCTTTAGGACTGATGTTATTTATGGAAGTAACCCTAGATATAGTCGGTGTTTCACTCCTAGTTTGCTGAGGGGGTATTGTAGTAGTCGTCTGTTGATTGGTGTTGGTTGGTTGGCTAGTGCTATTAGTTTGCTGTGCTTTACCGAATCCTACAGAAGAAAATAGTAAAATGCACACCAGACTCAGCAATAGCAAATGGTAATAATACCTGTTGTTAATTCGTTTCCAACGTAGTTTAAATAAACGCATAAAACAGTCTGAGTAACTCTGCCCTACCTAGGAAAATTAATTGTGTATGATAGACATGCAAAACCCAAATAACTGCCAAAATTGCAGTAGAAATAGTAAATAATTTCAGATAATAGGCTTTTTATCTATAGTAACTATTCAATATTGTTATTGTAGTATTTGGGGTGGAGTTTTGTAATGTTATTTATTACTCAACTGTCACCGGAAAATTTCAGAGATTGTAACGATTTAGGGCAGCTTAGGGACTTCCAAATAATAAATTAATCAACAAAAACCAAGAAGCCATATTTAAACAATAATAATAATCATTTTTATGGAGAGAAGAAAGCGGTTGCCGACGGCAACTTTTTGGTTTACTGACTTTAATATGATAAATTAAGTAAATCGTGGAGAAAATTTATAAGTATGTAACAAACAATTAAGTAGAAGAATGAGAGTTAAATTTTACACATTGCTTACTGTAGTTTCCACTTTCTCCTCTTGTTATACTTACACTGAGTTTTCGATTTTGACTCCGTATTTTCTCCCTACAACACTTAAAATAAAAGGAGATTGAAAATGGCTGTTATCAATATTCAGAACTTAAACAATACAGATTCTAATCTGTTTGAAGAACTAAGCGACAACGAACAAAGTTCCATAACAGGTGGATTGATAGTTTTCGCTATTCGAGCAGCTGTTGCAATAGGCTTGCTTTTGTGGTCAGCAGATGCATCATAGGTCTCTCGCATAACAGTCTTGCTGTTTAAAGTATTAGCCTCCTAAAGGAGCTAATACGTTAAGACTTATGCACAGGTGATGGAAGAAGGAACCGCAAAGAACACAAAAAAGAGGCAGTTGTGAGATTTACTTTATATATGGCTTCTAACTATTTGCTTCTATGACACCTTCTACAAACCAGGTTTATCCAGTTATTTGGCATAACAACTCGGTATCACTAATTGATCAAACCCGCTTACCAAATGAATATACTTTTGTAGAAATTCACCGCAGTGAAGACATGGCGCAAGCAATTAAAACGATGATTGTGCGTGGTGCGCCTGCAATTGGTGTGGCTGCGGCATATGGATTGTATCTTGGGGCTAGGGAAATTGAGACAAGCGATCGCCAGGCATTTCTCACTCATTTAGAAAAAGTCGCTCAGTTGTTGCGTTTTACTCGTCCGACGGCGGTAAATTTATTTTGGGCAATTGGGCGAATGCTGAAAACTGCCCACGAAAGCTTAGGAACAGTAGAAGAAATTAAACAAATTCTCTTTGACACAGCCCAAGCAATTAATCATGAAGATTTGCAAACCTGTCAAATGATTGGTAATCATGGTTTGACAGTGTTACCCACTACTCCCGAAAAGCTGACGTTGCTTACCCACTGTAATGCTGGGGCTTTAGCCACTGCTGGTTATGGTACAGCCTTGGGTGTTGTGCGTTCCGCTTGGAGAGAAAATCGTTTAGCACGTGTTTTTGCTGACGAAACCCGTCCCCGCTTACAAGGTGCAAAACTCACCACTTGGGAATGTGTGCAAGCAGGGATTCCAGTAACTTTAATTACTGATAATATGGCAGCCCATTGTATGCAGCAAGGTTTGATTGACGCTGTAGTTGTTGGTGCTGATAGAATTGCTGCCAATGGCGACACGGCTAATAAAATTGGTACTTATAGTGTAGCGATCGCCGCCAAAGCACACAATATTCCTTTCTTCGTCGCTGCACCCCTTTCTACTGTTGATTTTGAGTTATCTGATGGTAGCCAAATTCCCATTGAGGAACGTAACCCAGAGGAAATTTATCAAGTTGGCGACACCATCTTGACACCATCAGGTGTTGAATTTTACAACCCAGCTTTTGATGTCACCCCAGCCAAGTTAATTACAGCCATCATCACAGAAAAAGGAGCCTTTGCACCTGTGAATTTAGCTAAATACCAGTTACAACAGGTATAAGCTCAAACGCATCTATTTGCATAATCACTGGAGAAGGTCGTTGACTGATAACCGATGACTGATGACTGATGACAGTTTTCAGTTATCAATATCAATGAGATATGCAATAAATATGTGATATCAAGTTCGGCTAATTACTTACGATATAGTCGGTTTGCCTGGTAATAGGTAATTGCTAATTGGTGATTGTTTTTTACTATTACCCATTACCCATTACCAACCCCCACAGGTATCATAAGTGTTTAAACGGACATGATATGAATAGCTTATTAGCTAAAAATCATCAATCATTTTTTATGCAAACTGCAATCAAAGCTAGGTGGCTACAATATCAACTGCAAAAAAACCAAAAGCCCTATCAACGCAATAGTCTGCTGCCTAGTATCTTGATTGCAGGTATTTTCTTAAATAGTTTTTTCCCTTTCGTACCTACACCTGCTGTTGGTCAAATTCCCAACAAGCTAGCAACACCTTCTCAACCAACGTCTAACAAGCTTGGTCAACAGCTTCTAGAACAAGTATTAAAATGCACGATGTACCTTTACCGGAAACTGCTGAGACATTTATTTACCTCGCTATGATCCGGATTATACTAAAGCGATTGGCATAATAATTTTCACTATTATAACTTTTCAAACAACCTCTAAGCCTTATGTTACATATAAAATGAACTAATTTTACAAAATTTAAAATTTACATTAAACAAAATTAAGTAGAGATAAGTTATATCTAAACTGTCTTAACTGTCTTATCTGTCCTTGCATTTTTTCAGGAAAATCTAGACAATACCCAAAAGCCAGTTTTGTAAAACCTTGAGGTAAGTTAATAAATTACCTAATAGGTTCTAAAAAAAAGTAACATTACTGAAACTTACTTGCCCAATCAAGTAATTAATGTTATCCTCAGTCAAGTATAGAAGCCCAATTTAATTTATGAAAAAATCTAGGTATCTGTAGGGTATGTTATTGCCGAGAGTACAGTATCAAAACTTTAGAAGTTGCATTAGTTAGAGGCATAAAGCACCTAGATATATTTCAAAAATTAAATATGAGTCCTATATAGTGTTTTTTAAGCATCTGAGGTAAACTCAAGTTTTATTTACTAACTTAGTAGCTTTAAAAACTTACCTCACCAAGTCGAGACTCGCTATAAAAAAAGCCAATTGACTAGTATTTGATGGGTGTATAAATCAAATGCTAATTCAGATATGGCAATGACTTGAAAGCATTAATTATTCCATCAATTGAGCTTCTGAAAATGACTAAACTCTTTGAAGATAACAAAACAAGTGAACATAACGAGCAATTTACATTACTAAAAATTCGAGAATGGTTAGTTTCCTATATGTCAGATTTACTTGAAATTGAACCTGAACAAATAGATGTAGAAACTACTTTTGCACGTTATGGTTTAGATTCATCAGCAGCGGTAGTTTTAACGGGAGATTTAGAAAATTGGCTAGGAACAGAGCTAGAACCAACAGTCATCTATGATTACCCCACAATCGCAGAGTTAGCAGAATATTTGGCCGAGGGAAGCTAAAAAAATTGTCAGAGGGTGTGTGATAACTCACGAAAAAACTCAATAACTTCTCTTGTACACTACAAAAGCGTTGATTTTGAGATTATTCTCCCTTCGTTAGACTACTTCTGGGCTATAAATCGTGAAATCAGGGTCATGGCTTCAGGAGCTTGGGGGAATACAAAATCTCCCAGAAGTACTACAGGATAAAGGATGTAGCAAAATATGGTAAAACAATCAGATCATTTATTCTCAACAAGCCAATTGGATAATACGATACAAACCGATTCTGTTACAAAGTCAAATAGAAAGGTAAAAACAATACAAAATGATCACATCAAATCCTTTCAATTAAAGCATTTTGTTTGGTATAATATAATACCTTTTTTAGGCAGCATAGTTGCAATAATTTTGCTGTGGTGGGTTCCCCTCAATGCAGTGGAGGTGGGGCTTTTCATGAGTATGTTAGTTTTGACAGGAATTGGGATTAGCGTGGGGTTCCATCGGCATTTTACCCATAATGCTTTTAAGACTAACAAGGCTATGCGGGTCATTTTGGCGGTTCTTGGCTCTATGGCGGCTCAAGGGCCTTTGATTTCCTGGGTAGCAGTCCATCGTCGGCATCATGAGTGCAGTGACGAGCTAGGTGATCCCCACTCACCCAATCTTCACGGAGAGGGAGTTTTAGCAACGATAAAAGGCTTGTGGCACTCACATTATGGTTGGTTGATCAATCACGAGTACCCAAATCCAGCTTACTATGCACCTGAACTATTGCGTGACAAAACTATCTCCAGCATTAACCGACAGTATGTGATTTGGGTAAGCTTGGGTTTGGTGATACCTACTGTTTTGGGAGCAGTTCTCAAAGGTTCTTGGATGGGGGCTATAGAAGGTTTCTTGTGGGGCGGTGCTGTTCGTTTATTTGTAGTCAGTAACATCATCTTAAGTGTTAACTCGGTTTCTCATGTTTATGGGACTCATCGTTTCAAAACTGGTGACAAAAGCCGGAATAATCCTTGGATGGCTATTCCAACCTTTGGAGAATCGTGGCAAAACAATCATCATGCTTTTCCCAATTCAGCAAGTATTGGTTTGAAATGGTGGGAGATTGACTTAGCATATTGGAGCATTTTAGGTTTCCAAAAACTGGGTTTGATTTGGGATGTCAATATTCCGACAGCAAGTATGATAGAAGCCAAAAAATTGAGCATAACTGAAGGCTAGGTACTGTGTGAGATAGAACGCAATCATCAAGTAAGCTGACTGACATATGAACGTAACAACAATCAAGAGCATAACAATCAATAGCGATCGCCTGAAAACTCAACAGCGAATTCATGGCATAGCTAACGCCCTTGTTCCTTTTCTAGGCTCAATAGCTGCCATCGTCATGGCTATTAAGGTAGGTGTTAGTGCAGCAGATATTGGATTATTTTTTTTAATGTATTATTTAACACAAGTAGGTGGGACTGTAGGATTCCACCGACACTTCGCTCACTGTGCCTTTCAAACCCACAAATTTATCCGAGTAATCTTAGCTATCTTGGGGTCTATGTCTGCACAAGGGCCTCTGACTTATTGGGTAGCCACTCATCGACGCCACCACAAATACGCTGATTCTTATGGTGATCCCCATTCTCCCTATGTCAAAGAAGATAAAAAATTTAGTTTTTGGCAAGGGCTATGGCATTCTCACATGGCTTGGACATTTAATCACGAACTGACCAACAGTTTCTTATTTGCCAAAGACATGATTCAAGACCCATTAATGGTAAAGATTAGCAACCTATACTACTTCTGGATGTTCTTGGGTTTGATGATTCCCGCTGTTTTAGGAGGGCTACTGACAGGAACTTGGATAGGAGTTTTGTCGGGCTTTTTGTGGGGAGGTTGTTTACGTATATTCATACAACATCATATCGGGACTTGGACTATTGGTTCCTTGGCTCATATCTGGGGTAGCCGTCCCTATCATACGAGTCCAGGCGAGCAAAGCCGGAATAATATTTGGCTTGCCATCCCCACGGGAGGAGAAATGTGGCACAACAACCACCATGCTTTCCCTAACTCGGCAATGTTAGGTTTGGAGTGGTGGCAAATTGACACCGGTGGCTGGTTGATTCGTATCTTAGAAAAACTAGGTTTAGCTTGGGATGTGAAGGTTCCTACAGAAAGCATGAAAGAAGCTAAAAAAAACAAAGCTAATGCGGCTTTTGGCTGAAAGTTACTCCCTAAACTCTAAAATTCTGGCTTATGAATATTCGTTTAAACGATTTCCACAACCCTATAGACAGATTTTCAACATTAGTAGAACTACTGGGTTACAGAGCGCAGAATCAGCCACAGCAAAAGGCTTTTACTTTTCTGCGAGATGGAGAAACTGAAGAAGTCAGCTTGACTTATGGAGAATTAAATCAAAAGGCGCAAGCGATCGCATCTTGTCTTCAGTCTTTAGGAACGGCTGGCGGACGCGCTTTGTTATTGTATCCACCGGGTCTAGAGTTCATTAGTGCCTTCTTGGGGTGCTTGTATGCGGGTGTTGTAGCGGTTCCCGCTTATCCACCACGACCCAACATGAATTTGTTCAGATTGCAGGCGATCGTCACAGATGCCCAAGCAACAATAGTCTTGACCACGAAATCTTTGTTAGTCAGCTTAGAAAGTCGTTTAACTGAAAATCCACAATTGGCGACTCTGCCTTGGTTGACCACTGATAACATTAACAGCAATCTCAGTTTTGATTGGCAACAAATAAGACTAGAAAAGGATACCCTAGCGTTTCTTCAATACACTTCTGGATCTACAGGAACACCAAAGGGAGTAATGATCACTCATGGAAATTTGCTGTCTAACCAGAGATTGATCAAGACCGGCTTCGGAAACTCAGAAAAAACCATTGGTGTTAGTTGGTTGCCCTTATTCCACGATATGGGACTGATTGGAAAAGTGTTGCAGCCTCTATATTTGGGCATACCATCCATTCTCATGTCACCAGTAGCTTTCTTGCAAAAGCCTATTTGCTGGTTGCAAGCTATTTCTCGTTACAAAGCCACTTGTAGTGGCGGGCCGAATTTTGCCTATGACCTCTGCGTTCGCAAGATTACTCCCGAACAACGTTCTGGTCTTGACTTAAGCAGTTGGGAAGTGGCTTTTAACGCCGCCGAACCAATCCTTGCTGAAACATTGGAACGCTTTACTAACTATTTTGCTCCTTGTGGTTTCCGTCGGGAAGCATTTTACCCCTGCTACGGCATGGCTGAATCAACTTTATTCGTGTCGGGAGGTTTGAAAACTGCTCCTCCCCTTCTGTATCAGGTGGAAGCAGCAGCCCTTGAAGACAATCGGGTAATAGCGGCTGCCAATTCTAAGGAAGGGACTAGAACAATTGTCGGCTGTGGTCGCAGTTGGTTAGACCAGAAAATCACCATTGTCGATCCCGAATCTTTAACCCAGTGTCCAGATAGCAAGGTGGGAGAGATTTGGGTGTCGGGTGAATCTGTAGCTGTTGGCTATTGGCACCGACCAGAGCAAACTGCAGAAACATTCCAAGTTTATCTGGCAGATACGGGTGATGGGCCGTTTCTTCGCACGGGAGATTTGGGGTTTTTGCAAGACGGCGAATTGTTTGTTACAGGACGATTGAAGGATGTGATTATTATCCGTGGACAAAATCATTATCCCCAGGACATTGAGTTAACCGTCCAGAAAAGTCATCCAGCACTACGACAAAATAGTGGGGCTGCATTCACAGTAGAACAGAAGGGGCAACAGCGATTAGTCGTTGTCCAAGAAGTTGAACGAGCCTATCTCAGACGATTGGATATTCAAGAGGCGATCGGAAATATCACTGAAGCAGTGATTAATAATCATGGTTTACAGGTGTATGCCACAGTTTTGATTAAACCTGGGAGTATTCCGAAGACATCTAGTGGCAAGATTCAGCGTCATGCCTGCCGGCACGGATTTCTAGACGGTAGTTTGAATGTGGTAGATAACAGCAGTGTTAATCCTCAGTATCAAACCAAGCTGCAACAGTTAGAAGCTGATGTCAACTCTCTGTTAGTAAAAGTACAGGAAAATAATGTTAAGGAGAATGTGGAAGTGAATGCAGTTAGATAATTAAAATCCGTCTTGGGTGAATTGAAATAGATAATAGAAGCTAAAAAAGCCAAAGATAAAGACTGAGTTTTTGTAACAAAATTGAAACTAGTAATAGATATCACAAAAATCGAGGTTGCTGAAATGTCTACAATATCTGAAGAAAACAAAGTAAATCAAAACAGCATTCAATTGACAGAACCACAAATTAGAGAGTGGTTAGTTTCCTATTTGGCAGATTTGTTAGAAATTCAACCAGATAAAGTAGATGTAGAAACTACTTTTGCGCGTTATGGTTTAGATTCGTCAACAGCGGTAGTTTTAGCAGGAGACTTAGAAACTTGGCTAGGAAAAGAAATAGAGCCAACAATACTCTACGATTACCCAACAATTGCAGATTTAGCACAATATTTAACTAAATAAAACTCAAAAAACTGTCACTAAAATGTCTGAAAAGTTATGAAATAAGCCTTTATTTACAACTTTTCATGCATCCTATCAATAAATATTGATCTGATAATGACCGTTAATAGGTAAAGGAAACAAGAGTAAAATATCATGACGACCATCAGTAGTGATTCTCCAAAAACCCAAGTTAACAGAATTCTTCCTTTGATAGAGAAAAACTATAATAATAATGTTGACTCTGACTATACTGAAAAAATAGAAGATTTAGATAAAAACTTTAAATATAGTAGTAACAGTAATCATTACTGGCGTGAACCAGAACATTCCTTGTTTTATGGCACACCACTCTATCAGCAAGCTTCTCTATCTCAAAAGCTAAGTCTTAATCATCTTTCTTGGATTTTCTTGTATAGGAAAGTTGCTGATAGTGAAATGGAGATTACCCATTACAACACAATTACAGCAGATTGTCTGATAGCTGCGAATAGTGATTATGAAATACTTGTAAAAACACTAGCTCAAGAAACCGCTCAGGAACGTAAACATATTCATGCTTTTTACCAAGTCAGTTATCAAACTACGATTGCTTTGCTAGGTAAGAAAGCCCTGATTAATTCTGCAAGCAAGAATTGTTCTGAGCCTGACTGGAAAAGAACTCAAATTGACAATTATCTATCTTCATCTGCAAACTTTGTTAATCAGATGACGTTCCAAAAGAAAGAGCAATATCACGCTGAAAATCTCAAACAAGGAAAAGATATTAATAAACATATCTCCCTCACAACTCAAGGTTTCTTTAATGGGACTTTGGGACATTCATCTCAATCACTAAGACAATTTTTTCCTCTGAACTGGGGAAGTTATCCCTTCTTGGCTGCTAATTTTTATGCTGTGCGTTACATGGCTAATCTCCTCCTGAAAAGTTTTGAATTTAATATACACAATTACTATAAAAAACTGGAGAGAAATCAAGAATTTATACCCATTCCAACAAGTATATCTCACTATCATTTTTTGGATGAGTCTTTTCATACAACAACCTCCCTGTTCTTGGGTAGAGATTTCTATAAATATTTACCCAAACCATCAATTTATGAGAAATTCATTGCAAATTTAGCTATATTACAAGCACAACGTGAAAATTTAAATGGCTTTTCCGCAGTATTACCTTATTACTTCTTACGTGATGATGGTTATATGATAGGTTTTATGATGAAGCTATTGCAGAGTCCTTTGTTTGATATGTCTGCTACAGAAGCCCTACATTGGATAGAAAAATGCCTATGTCACGAACATGAAGGATTCCATCTCAATCTCAAGCTTCATAATCATCTATTAACAGAGTTACGCAAATTTGCAGAGAATCTTGATTACTTATGGCCGATTAATCGCGAAATGCGTGTGATGGCTTCAGGAGGTTCAATTAAGAAAGCTATTCAAAACAATATCACAATTTTTAGAAAGTTTTCTCAGGCACTTTAAAAAGATTAGATGATGGAAAAAATAGCAATTATAGGAATTGGCTGTCGTTTTCCTGGTGCTGAAAATGCCGAATCTTTTTGGCAGCTATTATCGAATAAAATTGATGCTGTCAGTGAGCTATCATCACGGCCGTTTGATTTGCATATGTTGGATTACCATCCCATAGTACCTACAACTGGAAAGACTAAGAGACTATGGGGCGGTTTTTTACCAAAAGTGGAGTATTTCGATCCTGGCTTTTTTCAAATTTCTCCTATAGAAGCAGAGCGAATAGATCCTCAGCAAAGGTTATTTTTGGAAGTTGCCTGGGAAAGTTTGGAAAATGCCGGGATTGTACCATCATCAGAACTCAGCGGTAGTAAAACGGGAGTTTTTGTAGGTGTCTACAATTATGACTACGGTCTAGTCTTGTCCAGAGAATATAGTCAGATTAATGCCTATAATGCAATTGGCAATAATTTAAGCATTATTGCCAATCGTCTTTCCTATTTTTTGAATCTCCGGGGGCCAAGTTTAGTAATAGATACTGCTTGTTCTTCATCACTGGTAGCACTTCACTACGCTTGCCAGAGTTTACTGACTGGAGAATCTAATCTGTGTCTGGCTGCGGGAGTTAACCTAATTTTGTCTCCAGAAAGAACGATCTCTCTGTCCCATGCTCAGATGATGGCAGCAGATGGTCGTTGCAAAACCTTTGATGCTGCTGCTGATGGTTATGTACAAGGAGAAGGTTGTGGAGTTGTCGTCCTCAAGCGTCTTGCTGATGCAATTAGGGATGGAGACAATATTCAGGCAATTATTAGAGGTTCAGCTGTTAACCAAAATGGTTTGAGTAATGGACTGGTAGCTCCCAATGGCCCTTCTCAACAAGCAGTTATTCGGCAAGCCTTAGCAAATGCTGGGGTTGAACCAGCGCAAATTAGTTATGTAGAGACTCAGGGTACAGGCACGGCCATGGGAGATTCTATTGAAGTGAATGCTCTTAAAGCTGTGCTGATGGAAGGTAGAGAGGCAAATCAACCTTGTTGGATTGGTTCAGTCAAGACGAATATTGGTCACTTGGAAGGTGCCGCAGGGATAGCGGGACTGATTAAGGTAGTGTTGTCACTACAACAGAGTCAGATTCCACCTCATCTGCATCTGAAAAAATTAAATCCTTATATTAAAATACAAAACACTCCTATTCAAATTCCTACTGAACTTCAGCAATGGCCAGCCACAGAACAACCTAGATTGGCAGGGGTTAGCGCCTTTAGTTTTGGGGGTACAAATGCTCATGTAGTGTTGGAAGAAGCGCCTGTTAAAGTCAAAAGTCAAAAGTCAACAGTCAATGATAAGGAATTACCTGAGCGTTCTTATCATCTGTTAACGCTATCGGCAAAAACAGAAACAGCTTTGCAAGCGTTAATCAATCGTTATCAACATCACCTAGAAACTCATCCCAATCAAGCGATCGCAGATATTTGTTTTACTGCTAATAGGGGGCGATCGCATTTCGACCACCGCTTAGCTATTGTAGTTGATTCCAAGGAGCAGTTAATCAAGCAACTGAATGCTTTTGTAGATGGCAAGGAAACCAGCGAGTTGATTACAGCTCAGGTCATGAGCAAAAGGCGACCAAAGATAGCCTTCTTATTTACTGCTCAAGGCTTTGAGTATGTCAACATCGGTCGCCAACTCTACGACACTCAACCGATCTTCCGCAATGCTTTAAAGCAGTGCGATCGCATTCTAGGTCTTTATCTTGAACATTCGCTTTTAGAAATACTATATCCTTCCCAAGCTGGGAATGATGTTTCATCTGTGCTTGAACAAACCGCATATATTCAACCAGCACTTTTTGCTTTGGAATATGCCCTCTATCAACTTTGGAAATCTTGGAACATTGAACCCGATGTATTGATGGGGCATAATGTCGGGGAGTATGTTGCCGCTTGCATAGCAGGTGTTTTCAGCCTGGAGGATGCACTCAAACTAATTGCTCAACGATCTGCCTACCCCTCAATGCAACCCAAGGTAGCAGAACAAATCAGCTACTCTCAACCCCAAATCAAAATCATTGTTAACGGCAAAGTTGCTAATTCAGAAATAGCTACACCTGAATATTGGGTACAACATGGGCAGTCAACTCTACAATTTGCTGAGAGTATGGCAATATTACAGCAGTTGGGTATAACAGCATTTGTGGAAATTGGGCCAAAGCCGACCTTACTGGCTATGGCAAAGCAATCTTTACCAGAAGATGCAGGATTGTGGGTACCCAGTCTAAACGCAGACATACCCGATTGGCAACAACTGCTCAAGAGTTTAGCCCAACTATATGTGCGGGGAGTGGCAGTAGATTGGTTGGGCTTTGATCAAGAATACCCCAGAAATAAAGTTGTCCTGCCTACTTATCCCTTTGAACGGCAGCGCTATTGGATTGATAAAAGCAAATCATTAGGACAAAAAACTTCATTCTTTAAATCTGCTGGTGAAAATATTCATCCTCTGCTTGGTCAACGTTTATACTTAGCGGGCAGTGAGCAAATTCGCTTTCAGTCTGAGATCAGCCCTAAACAACCAATATATCTACAAGACTATCGCATCTATCGCCAAGTTATCCTACCTGAAGGAGCTTACCTAGAGATGGCTTTGGCGGCGGTAAAGACTGTAACTTCAGCAAATGTAACTTTATCACATGTGGTATTCACGCAAGCTCTGCATCTGTCAGAAGATGCAGAGGTGACAGTGCAGGTAGTATTAACTCCACAAAAAACAGGTAGTTATACCTTTGAGATTTTTAGCTTGCAATTAGAATCAGACACCCCAGAACCGATTTACACAAGCCACGCCACGGGAAAAGTAGAATTAGTAGACAAAGAATACCAACCAAAGCAGGTAAACTTAAACACCTGTTTGAATTTATGTCCGCAAGTAGTAGAAGTCAACCAATATTACCAATTATGTCGCCAAAAAAACATTGATTATGGTGAAAACTTGCAAGCGATCGCTCAACTCTGGCGAGGAGAAAGAACGGCTCTGGCTCTTGTTGAGTTGCCTACTAAGTTAATTTTAGCAGCAGACTATCAGCTACACCCAGTATTACTTAATGCTAGCTTGAGCGCGATCGCCGCAGCATTGCCCTCAAATGTGAGTTGGGATACTTATCTACCAGTGGGATTAGAGCGTTTGCGGGTGTATCAACGTTGTGTGAGCCGCCTGTGGAGCCAAGTCCAATCTTTGACTGTCGAAGGGACAAATCAACAAATCCTCAGAAGTAATATTTGCTTATTCGATGATAGTGGGGCGGTGATAGCTGAAATCAAGGGGTTAACGCTCAAACGCACCAGCAACTTTACCCAGCATCTCGAATTTGTATATCAATTGCAACAAACTCCAATTGAAAGCAGAGAATCCCTTGTCAAAGCTTTGCTGCAAGAACAAATCGCTCAAGGATTGGGATTGCAGGTTACTCAAGTTGATGTATCTGCATCTTTGAAGAATTTAGGGTTTGATTCCCTCATCGCTGTTGAACTCAGAAACCGAATTCTCAAAAAGCTAGGGGTGGATATCTCTATAATTAAGTTCTTGGAGAATCCTACAATTGAAAATCTCACAACAGAGGTGCTGACTCAACTGCCTACTGCTAAAAGTCTCCAGACAGTTGTTGCATCTTCTGAGAAACTGCCTTTAGAGTTAGTACCTCTGCAAATCCAGGGAAGCAAACCACCGTTATTTTTTGCTCATCCCCTGGCGGGAGTCGTCTTTCCCTATTACGAATTAGCTACACACCTCGATAGTGAGCGACCCTTTTATGGTTTACAGTCAATTGGTTTGCTGAATCAGGATGAACCCCTAACCAGCGTTGAAGAAATGGCAGCAACCTACATCGAAGCCCTAAAGAAAGTCCAGCCGTCTGGGCCGTACTATTTGGGAGGTTGGTCTTTGGGTGCTTATATTGCTTGGGAAATGGCAGTACAGTTAACACAAGCTAAAGAAGAAGTAGCTTTTTTAGGAATAGTAGATATTCCACCTCCGGCGGTTGGGGAAATAGCTAATTTCAATTTTCTTTCCAAGTTTCTCTTGACTCAAGTGTTATTGTACGTCTGGCCATATGTCTATGATTTTCTGGGGATAGAAAATGCGATCGCAACTCAAAAACAGAAACAGCCGCAAAATCTCTCACTTCTCCATATAAGAATCTTACAGTTCTTCCAGAAATTTGGCTATCGCATTCCTGCTGCTGCTCGTTTGCTGCGCGTCCTCCAAGCTAATACTAAAGCTATGAGTAACTACATGCCACCGTTATATGGAGGCAAAATGACTTTGTTGCGAACTGATAAACCAATGGGTAACTCTTTCGATGAACCAACTTTAGGGTGGAATAAATTTGCTAAAGCAGAAGTAGAAATACATCTATTTCCAGGTAATCATTTCACCTTACTTAGACAACCCCATATTCATACCCTTGCTCAACAGTTAAAAAGCTTGCTAGACAAAGCTGAAATCGAATCATCCCCAGTCATAAATCCCTATTTTCAAAAAATGAAATAAATTCTTAATTTTTAATTTATGAAACCTAGCTCAGTACCATTACCAGAAAATTTAGATCTTTATTTATGTTTTTTGTACAAAAATTAAGTTTACAAATCAAATCAAATTACTATACAAAATCTCAATAATGTGCCACATTAAATATGCAGTTCTTTCAGTCTAGGCAAATACTATCTTAACTTCAACAAATGTTATATACTATCAAGGAGACAAAATAAAATGACTGTTGCATTACCAAAAATCAAAAAAGGTTTCAACTACGATGAAGCCTTACTATTGTCTAACTTTGCCAAGCAAGTTTATGACATTTTCCTATATGACGATGGCAGTATCGACGACTCAGAACTTAAAGACATCTACAACACTCTCAATCGCAATCTAGGCTGGCAACTGGTTTATACTGTCCGCAACGACCAAACAAACGTCCGGGGATTTATCCTCAAAAAAATCGGAGTACATCAGTATGCAGTGGTTTTCCGAGGAACAATAATAACTGACCGAGGACTGTTTGAATTTACAGATGTCATTTCAGACTTTAGTAATGAATTTATTAGCTATGGTTCAACGACAGATGCCAGAATTAAAGTATCCAAGGGATTTTTTGAAGCATTTGAATCAGTTGCAGTTGAAATCAGACTCTTCTTTAAGACTGTATTAGGTCGGCTGACTATTAAAGATTTTCTCCAAATTAAGGAGTTAAAACCTCTCAGGCAATTTGCAGCTGTTCAAGCATTAGCTGATGCCGGAGCAATTCGATTGGGAACGGAATTTGAAGAGGAAGTCAAAAAATTAATTTACGATGCCATTGTCGATGGAGAGATTGGCAACAACGAAGAAATGGAAAAAATTTTAGAGTATAAAAGGGAGAAATTATTAGCTCTAGAAGCCTTGGGAGAACCTATAGAAGTTTATGTGACTGGTCATAGCTTAGGAGGAACATTAGCTCAACTGGCTGCCCTCGATTTACGCCGTCAATTTGGTTCTTCATTAGAGACAGGTTTCACTATCAAGGTTTATACCATAGGCGCTACAAAACTTGGGAATAAAAACTTTGCCGACTATTACAATCAACAAATTCCTAAAGGATTTGTCTATCGGATAGAAAACTTACTCGACCCAGTACCTCAAGTTCCATTTTCACCTCCCTTTCCCCTTAGTATTTTTGCTTCAGGTGGACTGCGGTTGGGAAATTTTTACTTAGCGAATACTGTTCCTGTAGGTGAAGTACATACAGTGATTGGACTAGGTTCTCAAAGCGTTTCTTTGGGTTTTGGTGCTGCTTTAGAATTTGGTGGTGGCGTTCCTTTTCCTCACAGTTACGATACTTACATAACGCTGCTACAAGAAGACCGCCAGCGGTGGAGCGAAATACTAAAACCAGTTGAGACTGTGCTGCGTCCTTTCTTTGAAGACATCATTCGAGAGCAGTTTGAACAATACATTGTCCAGTCTCAAGCTGCTGCAAATCAAGCTGCGAAAGAATAAAATGCCACTCTAATACCAACCATTAAAGAGTTCCCTAAGAGAAAGCTAATAAAAAAAGAGTGGCAGGAGGCATACCATTGGAGACAAGTTAAAAGGAAGTGAATTTTGTCAATACATCTTTAAGCATAAATATATCTGCATAAGAATGATAATCGTAGTTCAGGGGAAGGAGGCGAGCGTCGCTCACCTCCTTCCCCTACCCGGCACTTGATTATCATTATCATGTAGGCTTGCAAGTAGGATTTGCTAACAGAAAAAATCGATTTTTAAATCTCAATCCTTGGTCAACAAGGGAGATGATTCGTATTATTCGCTCCTGGGCACCATTAGCTTACCAACAACATTGGCGCTTTAGCAAGCCAAATGCCATAGGAATTGTTGAGTCTGGAAGTTTGCTTTTAACACCTTTATCTACTAATTATTCGTCTGCGGATACAACCTATTCCCGGTGACAGTATCAAATACAAACAGTTGATTTAAATCAAGTTGGAGAGAAAGGCGATCGCCTGGACGCAGACGCACGTCGCCACCCACTTGAACATTCACCAGCACTGAAGAATCAGGTAAAGCAGTACGAATCAAAGTTTCCCTCCCTAAAGGTTCTACTACCTTCACCTCAACCACCAACTCTCCTAATTCTTCCTCACCCTGTTCTCTGTCTGTGTTAAGATAAATGTTTTCTGGCCTAATGCCCAAATCAACACTTTGTCCCTGCGGCAAACGCAGATACTTTGCTACATCTGGTGGAATTGCTAATAACTGCCCATCAACATCAAAACCATTATTCTTATAACTTGCAGGCAAGATATTCATTGGTGGACTACCTAAAAAAGTAGCTACCATTTGATTAGCAGGATGTGCATAAATACTTTGAGGATCACCGATCTGTTGAATCCGTCCTCGATTTAGCACCACAATTTTATCAGCTAAAGTCATCGCTTCCACTTGATCGTGGGTGACATAAATAGTTGTAATGCCTAATTGATGATGTAGTTGTTTCAGTTCTGCCCTAGTATCATCCCGCAATTGGGCATCTAAATTAGACAAAGGTTCATCTAATAAAAACACTTGTGGTTCGCGGGCGATCGCTCTTCCTAATGCTACACGTTGTTGCTGTCCTCCAGAAAGTTGTTTGGGTTTGCGATCCAATAGGTGTTCTAGAGAAAGCGATCGCGCCACATTCACTACTCGTTCTTGAATGATTCTTTGGTCAACTTTCCGCATCTGCAAACCAAAAGCAATGTTTTGCGCCACGGTCATGTGGGGATAAAGGGCGTAGTTTTGGAACACCATCGCCACATCCCTTTGCCTTGCTGGCACATTGTTTACTAATTGTTCACCAATAAAGAGTTTGCCAGAGGTGGCAGTTTCTAAACCAGCGATCGTGCGTAAAATTGTCGATTTACCACAACCGGAAGGGCCGACCAAAACCCAAAACTCACCATCGGGGATTTCAAAGGTAATATCCTCAATGGCCGTGACATTGTTAAACCGACGTTTAATATCTTCTAGACGAACTTTAGCCATTATCCAATTTTAGGTTTGAGATTGTCGATTTCAGATTACTGGGAAATTCCCCTAAGATTTTTATTCCAGCAATGCGATAAACTCTTCCTTTGAAAGTTCAGCATCACGTAGTATCTTACGTAATAACCCTTTACCAATAGTTTTACCAGCATGAACAGGAATAGTTACTAAGCGTCCATCTTCATGTTGCATTTGCACATAACTACCTTTTTGACGCACTGCCTGAAATCCTATTTTTTCAAACTATTAATAACTGCTTTTCCTGTTAAAACTGGTAGTTTTGGCATTAAATTACTACCTTTTGTATTCCTCCAAATTCAGGTATTTTTTCCTGCTTTTCTTACAAAGAAAGTTCAATTACTTCTTTGATATTCGCTATCAATTCATCAATTGTTTCTCCTTGGCTGTAACAAGCTTTTAGCTGAGGAACTTCTCCAAGATAATAACCATCTTCATCTCGTTCAATGATGACGTAAAATTCGCGTTGGCTAGCATTGATCATAATTTGTATTTACCGATAATCACTTTTCTGTACTGATAGACCAAGCAGGGTGAGATAGTAAAGAAGCAATTACTCGCACGCCGCGTAGTTGATTCGATAGGGGTAAGTGACCTTTAGGAGCGCTCAAATCCCAGGTAAACTCATTGGGATATCGCGTCCAATTATTGCCTCTTTTCCAGCCAATTTTTGGCCAGAAATTGTCCCAATTTTTTCCTAAACTCAACCAAATTTCTCTTTGTACAGAAAAGCCAAATTTACCTTCAGAGTGGACTAACCACAGGTTGTTAATAGTTTGCAAATCCACAGCTGGGGAATTTTCTACCTCAGTAAAATACAACCATTTTCTTTGTACAGCCATTGGCCCGGTTAGCTCACACATTTTTTGTATAGTCATGCGATCGGCTGCCTGGAAGTCTTGGACAGCAAGTAACTGTTGCAAAGGATTATAATTAATCCCAGACTCTGATTTTAGAGGTACAATTCCTTCAGGAAAACTGGTTTGGAGAAATTCTTGAGCCAGAGGTGCGTCTGAATTATAGAGGACTTGGTAGGCTTTCCCATCGACCCAAGTTGCTGGATTGTCACGTCGTTTCAGTAAAAATTCCATCAACACCTCTAATCCCTCATTACCCAAGTCAGCTAACTGTGGGATGATTTGTTGTTGGACTTGAAGAGACCCAGCGATTAACTGGAGGCGGAGAGAGTCGATGTCATTCGCAGGGCCTGATAAAATCATTGGGTCTGTCATGCCATTACTCGTTTTAGCGTCAGCGTCAAAAAGCGATCAGCTATCGGGCATTCTTTTAAGCGAAGCACTGATAGCGAAAAGTAGTTTACTATTTTTGATCGTACAAAAATTGCGATCGCTTCACCCAATCCCATACTTTAGCCCCAAATAATGTACAACGGGGAATAGGGGGAAAATCTGCTTTCAGGGGACTGGGGATTAGGGGCTGGGGACTGGGGACTAGGGACTAGGGACTGGGGACTGGGGACTGGGGACTGGGGAATAGGAAAATCTTACCAATTACCAATTCCCAATTCCCAATTCCCAATTCCCAATACCCAATCCCCAGTACCCAATACCCAGTCCCTAGTCCCTAGTACCCAATCTAACGGCGTATCGTTCAGGAGTATGTGAATTATGTACGACAAGATTACCCCCCCCATAACCGGAGCAAAAATCACCTTTAAAAATGGTGAACCGATTGTGCCAGACAATCCAATTATCCCCTTTATTCGAGGCGACGGCACAGGTATAGATATCTGGCCAGCGGCTCAAAAAGTGCTAGATGCTGCGGTAGCAAAGGCATACAAGGGCCAACGTCAAATTAGTTGGTTCAAGGTTTATGCTGGGGACGAAGCATGTGATTTATACGGTACTTATCAGTATTTACCTGAAGATACTCTGACAGCAATTCAAGAATATGGTGTCGCAATTAAAGGGCCTTTGACTACCCCTGTGGGTGGCGGGATTCGTTCTTTGAATGTGGCGCTACGGCAAATTTTTGACCTCTACACCTGCGTGCGTCCTTGCCGCTACTATGCAGGTACGCCCTCGCCCCACAAAAATCCCGAAAAGCTGGATGTAATTGTTTATCGGGAAAATACAGAAGATATTTATTTGGGTATTGAGTGGCGTCAAGGTAGTGAAATTGGCGATCGCTTAATTAAAATCCTCAACGAAGAACTGATCCCCGCCACACCAGAACATGGTAAAAAGCAAATCCCCCTCGATGCTGGGATTGGCATCAAACCCATCAGTAAAAAGGGTTCCCAGCGTCTAGTGCGACGTGCTATCAAACACGCCCTGCTACTCCCCAAAAACAAGCAACAGGTGACTTTGGTGCATAAAGGCAACATCATGAAGTACACCGAAGGCGCTTTCCGCGATTGGGGTTACGAACTAGCAACTACTGAGTTTCGTGAACAAACTGTTACTGAACGGGAATCTTGGATTTTAAGTAACAAAGAGAAAAATCCTGATATTTCTCTGGAAGAAAATGCCCGTCAGATTGATCCAGGTTTTGATGCTTTAACCGCAGACAAACAAGCGCAAATTGTCAAGGAGGTTGAAAACGTTCTTAACTCAATCTGGTTAACCCACGGCAATGGCAAATGGAAAGATAAAGTTTTAGTGAATGACCGGATTGCTGACAGTATTTTTCAACAAATCCAAACCAGACCAGATGAGTATTCGATTCTGGCGACAATGAACTTGAACGGCGATTACTTGTCTGACGCCGCCGCCGCCATAGTTGGTGGGCTAGGAATGGGGCCAGGGGCAAATATTGGTGATGCCTGTGCCATATTTGAAGCCACCCACGGCACTGCACCTAAACACGCTGGCTTAGACAGGATTAACCCTGGTTCAGTAATTTTATCTGGTGTAATGATGTTGGAGTATTTGGGTTGGCAAGAAGCCGCAGACCTAATTAAGAAAGGTTTAGGGGATGCGATCGCTAACAGTCAAGTCACCTACGATTTAGCCAGGTTACTAGAACCACCAGTTGCGCCCTTAAAATGTTCTGAATTTGCCGAGGCAATTATTCAGCATTTTGGGTAATAGCGAATAGGGTATTGGGTATTGGGAATTAGGGATTGGGTATTAGGAAACTCTTTCCCAGTCCCCATTGCCCCTAATCCCCACTCCCTGCGGTCGTGGGGGCCCCGAGTTCCCCAGTCCCCAGTCCCCAGTCCCCAGTCCCCAGTCCCCACTCACCAGTCCCCAGTCCCCTTTTGTACCCATAATCTAAGAAAATATAAACTGCCCGCAAATTTTATGGATTGGTTGCAAAAAGTTTTATGACTATTAATCGACGCCATTTCTTGTTATTACTCGGAGCCGGTGCAGGTGCTTTTACATTAGATGCTTGTGCTTTGGCACAAACTCCCAGCGGAAATTCTACACCTGCCAGCACCACAACACCAAATACAACAGGAGCTATAAAATTACCACCTTTGCCCTACGCCTACAACGCACTCAAGCCATACATTGATGATAGAACTATGGAGTTCCATCACGATAAACACCATGCAACTTATGTAAAAAACCTGAATGCGGCATTAGACAAACATCCAGAACTCAAAAATAAAACTGTTGAAGAATTGTTAAAAAACCTTGATAGTGTACCACAAGATATTCGCAAATCAGTACGAAATAATGGTGGTGGACATGTCAATCACTCCATGTTCTGGAAAATTATGAAGCCGAAAGGTGGTGGAGATCCCACAGGAGCGATCGCATCAGCAATTAATGAAAATTTTGGTAATTTTGCAGATTTTAAAAAACAGTTTAACGAAGCTGGTGCTGGTCATTTTGGTAGTGGTTGGGTTTGGCTCGTCCGCAACAAAGATGGCAAGCTGGAGGTGACGACTACGGCTAACCAAGATACTCCCCTCAGCGAAGGCAAATATCCCATTTTTGGCAATGATGTATGGGAACATGCCTATTATCTCAAATATCAAAACCGCCGTACTGATTACTTGGATGCCTGGTGGAATGTGATTAACTGGGATGAGATTAACAAACGATTTGCAGACGCAAGTAATGCGTAATTCGTAATTAAAAAAGCCAGGTTCAATCTGGGTTTACCAGTTTGAATCTGTAGCCTTATTTTTTCATATCTTGCACCAGTTGCGGTATTGACATGTTTGTAGGGTGGGCACTGCTAATGATTAGTTCAAAGAATGGGATAATTCGACTTACTTTTTCTCTTTGAGGCTATCGTACAAGTCCACCCAATTTTGACGAAGAGAGTCGATGCACAAAGTTAAGTGATCGATTTGGGTTCTTCTAGCCACGCAGAGGACAGCATTAATATGAGCAGGGCTTCCAGCCTTACCCAAATGCTTGTATTTGCTCAATTTGTTGGATTGAGTTGTGGAAAAATTTGGTTTGGTCGCGTGTAACTTATAGTACCAACTTTGATTTTTGGGTTGCATTTTTGGGGTCACCATTCCAAATCAGATTTGGAGTGGACGTTATCTCTCTAAAGCAGTTATCTTAGTGACTACGTAATCTCAGCGGCTAATGGATAGAGTCCAGTGCAACCCCGGATTATAAAAATTCATATGCTATGTTTTTTTGGTAAAAAACATAGCATATGATACTGTCTAAACTCAAAACGGTATGAAACAAAAAATATTTCCTATCTTAGGCAGCGTCTTGGTATTAAGTGCGTTTTTTGCACCCAAAGCTAACGCTGTAGCAGATTACTATTCATCTGGATTTTCTGCCGTAACTGTGGCAAATCTTAAATGGACAATTGATACTGTCAGCGTCTCAACAACGTACATGAATACTTACATTGATCCTGGTTCCAAAAAATGGAATGGAATTAGTAGTAAGGTAAATGTCGTAAAAGGAACAGCAACTGATTATAATATCCGCTTTCTAGTCGCGAGTTCTCCTGACCCCAATCTTGTAGGATTGACTGTTCCGTATTGTGCGTCCGGAAATGGTGATATTTGCAATACTGGAGTGAACACATATACAGCTGCGCGAATCTACATGTATGAGTCCAATATGGCAGCTAAAGGTTTTAGCACGGACAGACGGATTGCGTGCGCTGCACATGAACTTGGGCATGCTTTATCGATGAAGCACACATCTAGCGGTGTAGCTACTGTTCCATCACTAATGGCAGGTGTTCTGCCCGCGACTTCAACGGTAGAAAACTTGGACAAATCCAATTTACGAGGAAAATGGGGAAATTAATGCGAGTCAAATTAACTATTCTTGGGACAATTGTTGCAGTCCTTGGTGCTTTTTCCACCTTAGTGCCAAAAGCAGCAACATCTCAAAGCACCAATAATCTTTATCCGCCTTCGATTGAAACGATTAATAGAATTCCTGTACAGCGATTGCACGCATCATTTGTTGCACCAAGTGACATAGACGGACTGATTCAAGAATCCGATCTAATTGTCATTGGCAAAATTGATCAATCTCTTGAAGAAGCAGAACCTTTGATCAGTCGTGATGCAGATGGAGAAATTTCATCGGCTGTATCATTGGTAAATATGACTGTTAAAAAAGTGTTCAAAGGCGATTCCAATCTTAAAAATCAAACGATTAAGATTGGTCAGAGTGTTGTAATTGTGAGTGATCAGACAGGAAAGCCCTATATCCGTGCAGTCGAAAACGTTCAACCATTTCACAAAGGGCGTTATCTTCTTTTTTTAAAAAAAGGTAATGGTGTTGACGCTTATTTCGTAACTGGACTTTTCTACGGTCGGCATAACCTTGACGGTACTGACAACAGCGAAGAAAATATCGACGATAAGTCTTATCAAACAATCCGTTCGATTGTAAGGCAACGATTCAAAGAAGATTGATTGTTACTGTCACCCGGACGATAACGGCATTGAGCTGAGATATGTGTTTTTTCGTGCAATATGACCTAAAACCCTTATCACGATAGCCTCAAAGAGAAAAAGTAAGTCGAATTATCCCATTATGTTCGCGTAAGTGATACGCGAACATAATTTTCTTTATTTTCCCCTCTATTTTCCTTAACCGAGCAGCATTGCACGTAGGTGGACGAGAGTTTGTGTAGTAGTGAATTTTATTCGCCCAATCGTTTCTGACCCTAACGAGTTAATTTTATATTTGCCCACTTATTTAATTATTGTTGAAACTATTAGAAACTTCTTCTGCATCTCGTCTAATATCAGATTCTCTCACAGATGAAGAAACTGGTGATTGAGGTGCTGCTACAAGAATATCAGCACCATTGATAATCACTCCTAACAGCCCTAATTCAGATTCAACTAATTGATCAATAGCTTCACCTAACATATTTTCTTGTGTATAGTTTGGTCGCGCTACTAAAACTATGCCGTCACTGTAGGGTTGAATTAACAAAGCATCGTTAGATAGACTGAGTGGATGAGTATCTAATAACACTACATCATAACGTTCACGAACATCCTCCATTAGCCGTCGCATTTCGCTTGATTCTAAAATAGCAGCGGATTGCCGCACGGGGCCAGGGCTGGGAATAATGTATAAATTTTCTACATCCGGAACTAAGCGGACACATTCACTTAACCTGGCGTAATAACGCAGGGGTTCGATGGTAGCATCGGGGTCAGGAGCAACTTTCAACGAGAAAGAGCGAGAGGGCGATCGCAAATCTACTTCGATAATTAAAGTTCTTTTGCCAGCACGGGCGCAAGCTACACCCAAGTTATAAGCACTTGTTGTCTTACCTTCTTGACTGCCTATGCTAGTAATCAACAATACCTTCAAGTTCTTACCACCAACGCGGCGTAAATTACTGCGGAATTTTTCATAAAACTCTAAATAAGCAGAATCCGGGGAAAATAGCACTGGCAGTGCTTCTTTATCTAAATCATCCACTGGCATCAAAGGTATTTCTCCCAGCAGCGCAACTTCCCGCTGCTTGAGACTGTCGCGGATATCTTCTTTGGTTTTGAAAGTACCTTCCAGTGACCCCAATAAAAATATGACACCACCACCAACTACTAATCCTAAGAAACTACCAATGGCCAAGGTGATAGGCACACTCTTAGGCCCTTTGGCATCAATGATCACAGCAGGAACTCTGGCAACGCTGAGGCTACTAACGGTTTCAGCCTCCGCTGTTTGAGCATCGGTTAGCTTCGCCTGCATTTGGTCATAAACAGCTTTTTTCAGTCCTACCTCCTGTTCTAGGCGCGATCGCTCTAGTTGTTTATTAGGTATCTGAGAATACTCAAACCGCAAGCGTGCTTCTTCCCGAATTTGTTCCGCTAATTGTTGTTTGAGCGTATCTTGCTGAGTTTGCAAAGCTACCATCTGGTTTGCTAACTGCTGTCTGGCTGGATCTAAGTTGCTTTGAGCGCGAATACCTGTTACATCTCCAGCTAGAGGGGCCGTTGAATCAATACCGCCCACCACCTCAGCAGCACGTTGTCGCAATAATTCTTCATTAGCTTGTTTCTGACGCTGCAACTGAATCATCGTTGGGTGTTCAGGACGCAAATCTTTACTGACTAAGGCGATTTGCGCTTCATTTTGGTAGATTTGCGATCGCAATTCCCCCAAAATGGGATCAGCACTCAAAGCAGAAGAAACATAAGCTTGCTTGACATTTAAACCCAATTTACTTTGTAAACTGCGAATTTGGGCATCAATTCCGGTAATAGTTAATTGAATTTGTCGTTGCTGCCCTTGGCTAGCAGTCACCGCACCCAAGAGACTACCATTTTCAGCTGCCAATATAGCAGGTCGTTGAATGCGATCGTATTGTTCTAGCCTCTTCTCTGCTGTTTGCAGTTCTAACTTAGTCTGTGGTAAACGTTCATTAATTTTTTGAATAATTGCTTTTAATCGCCCTGTATTAATATCAGCACTTAGCTTGATCATTGCTTGCATCAATTCCTGCAATATCTCTTGGGCACGCTTCGGGTCAGAATCTTTATATTTCAGATCAATTACTGTGGATGCTGTTTCTCCCGGCTTGGCTTTTTCCGGCAGTTTCAGGGCGACACTTGTACCAATGGTTTTTGGTTTAACATTAAACTTTGTAGCGACAGGCTCAATAATCCCGTTTGATAGCAAAATTTGCTCGCTTAATTCCTGCCCTTGTTGCTGAATTTCGCTACCTGTTGCCGAAAAAGAAACCGGTGGACGATTGTAAGTGAGTGCGCCGTCAGCTACATAACTAGCTGGTGGTTCCGGCTGTACAGCCACTATCGTTGAGCCAGCTAAAACTAAACCAAAACTGGCTAATCCAATCCACTTGTACTTTTCAAAAGCAATAAGATAGCGCTTAACAATTGGTGGGGTCATGGCAGAAGCATGTATAAAACAATAGTCAATAATCAATAGTCAATAGTCAATAGTCAGTTGTTATTTCTCCCTCATCTCCCTCATCTCCCTCATCTCCCTCATCTCCCTCATCTCCCTCATCTCCCTCATCTCCCTCATCTCCCTCATCTCCCTCATCTCCCTCATCTCCCCTACTCCCCTGCCCCCCTCTGATGGCAAAAACTCAAGATATAACAACTAATTTGACCCGCCGAATATGTCAAAGAAACGGATAAAGCTTTGGACATCAAAGAAAGGTCGGGTAACGGTGCTAAAGATATTAGTAATTCTTGTGATCAGGTTGCGACCAACTACAATCACATCATTGTCTTGAAGCGGCACGTTTTGAGCCAAATCACCGGAAAGAGCCTTTTTGGCATCGAGTTTCTGGGTAATTGCTCTACCTCGTTCCGGATCGAACCGAACTAGGGCAATATCTCGGAGATTAGCAGCATCTAAATTGATTCCTCCCAAAGCATCTACAAAAGTACTACCATTAGGCAGTGTTTGAACCACAATTCCTCCTGCTGCGTAGTTTAAAACCCGGACTCGAATCTGTGGTATAGCTAAGGATGAACGCGCTACTAGATTGCGGTCATAAGCGTCATCAGTACCGACTTCGCGCCGTGGTACGACTATTGCATCGCCGTCTTGCAGGCGTAAAGTAGGCTGGGAGTCACCATTTTGCAATGCCACATATAAATCAAGATTTTGTGAAATCACAGAACCATCGATTAACTTCCGCCGCACTTGCACTTGACGCAAATCTGCGGTCATTGTAGAACCACCAGCTGTCAGCAAAGCATCAGCGACGCGGGGTGTTGTTGGGGAAATGTTATAAATTCCTGGGCGATAGACTTCACCAGTAATGGTAACTTGAACTGGGCGTGGCGATACTAGTGATACTGTTAACAGCGGTTCGACCACAATCTTACTTAAACTCAAGCGAATTTTTTCTTGTGCTTCTTCCAAACTCAAGCCTTTTATGGAAACTGTTCCCACTTGCGGCACGACAATATTGCCTTCTGGATTAATTTGGGCTTGAAAACTCAAATCTGGACGTTGCCCTGTTAAAGATAATACTACTATAGGATTAACTACATAACGATTGAGTAAGAAGCGAATTTTTTCTTGTGCTTCTTGCAAAGTTAAACCTTGTAGGGACACTGTGCCCAGTAGTGGAACAGTAATGTTACCTTCTGGATTGATTGAGGCTTGAAAACTTAAATCTGGAAAGCGTTGAACCACAACGCTAATAATATCTCCCTGCCCTAAACGGTAAGCACCAGGAGGACGTTGAAAGACAACATTAATTACATCTCCCGGCCCTAAAAGGTAGCGGGTGAATTGGGGAGATTCGTTATTTGCACTTGGAGGTACAACTTCGATACCTGGTGGGGGTGAGGGGAATTGGGTTGGCGATCGCTCTAAAATAGGATTTGGCAAAAGTGGAGCAGGTTGCTGTGGCGAATTTGTAGGAGATGGTAAAGGCTGAGCAACAACAGTTTGGGCAGTAGTTGTTAAGAAAACACCCACTTGAAAACTGACGAAACACAGGGCGGTGAATACACGCGTATGAGAACTAGAAACTATAAACATTGATATCGCCAAGCTGAATTCAGAATTTAACCCGCCAAGTCGTTATTTTACTCTGGAAGTATCTTAATTGTCTGCTTTTGTTGTGCCGCTTTTAACTTCGCACTACATACTTTAGTTAACTTCCAGCCGTGAGAACATTTTTGCGATCGCTGTTGATATTTTGAGTATTTTCCTATATTTTTTAACTCCTTGGTGAATTGTTTGATAAAGGGCCTGCCATCAATGTCACTTGTACTGTTTCACCAAGAGATTGGGCTAAAGGCCAACTGGTTTCCACCTGTCCTAAAGGTTCCATAGGAATCAGAATACTCACGGCTACCCAAGGAGTACGACCTTGACGCCATTGTGAGAGTTGATCTGCTAAAAACCAGCGTATAGGTGATGTATGTCCACCGTTTGGCAGAGCATACCACTGCAACACAGCAAAGGTTTCCTGTTTTGTGGAGGCCCGAAAAAATCTGGCTTCTACTTTGGTTTGAGCATTTGATCCTGATTTTGGTGGCTGTTTGACAGTGAATTCAGCAGAGCGTTCTTGAGCTATGTCCCATTTACTCCAACGAGACCTTCCCCAACCGTTAATTTCAGTCCATTCCACCTCTGGTTGCTCCATTGGCCCGTTTTGCGGCAGCAAAAGTAATATTGCTTGGGTTTGTGAATCTGCTTTTTTAACGATTTGTAACGACCATTTGTGTTCCCCAACTTGTTGTTCTGCTTGTTCAACAGTTTGCCAACCAGGAAGGGTTAACCCAGTTTTACGAATCTGTCGCAATTCCTTGAGGCTGGTAACAGGAGGTGGCTGTTTCCATTTCCACTGTCCTGTCAGGTATCCAGAAACCCCCCCTATCCCTAACAGCAGTAGCAACAACAAAAGTGCTACCACGTGAGTTAATTGCTTTTCCTTGAAAAACTTAGATAAGGAAATCATTAGTAAATATTGCAATATCTACGCAAAATTTTACTTTAAAAAATCACATCATGAGTTCAGTAATATTGACATTCTACCCTCATCAGCTATGAAGTATTGAAATTGCACATTCAGAGCGGTCTTTAGCGGGGGAGCGGTCTTTAGCAGGGGAGCAGGGGGGCGGGGGAGCAGGGGAGTAGGTTTGACCCAACAATAAACACAAGAGCTTAGTATTTTTTTTGGAAGAGGAGTTAGGAGTTGAAACTCAACAGTAAATAACTATCTACCCATCACCCTATCTCCCTATCTCCCCATCTCCCCCCGCTCCCTCTTAACTGTTCCCTTCTTCTTGAGTTTCCGGGACTGGTGAAAAATAGCTATTAATCCAATTTAGTAGCGGCACTAATAACAGCAACATACAAGCAGAGTAGAGATCACCACCCCAACCATCATGCAGCCATTTAAAAGCGGCTTCTTGGCCTGTGCCGTGAAAGAAGGTGAGTAGAGTGTTACGAATGATATTGGCAGTAACGCTAATGACGACGGCAACAGATAAAAACCAAATACTGGTGCGGCGTGAATCTAAACCACCAGTCCAATAAAGTAGCATTAGGCTGACGTAGAGAGTAGTAAACAACATTTTTAGCCCTGCACAATAAGGGGCAACTTCTACAATCCGTCCGCCAACATATATATTCATCTCATCGACAGTTACTTCCATACCAAACTGATTGAGTATGAAGCCTGCTGTACCCGCGATGAAGTTTTGCAAAGGCAAGGTGTAAGGAGCAATCAGGTAAGGTACTGCTGTTGGAGTTGCTAGAAATACCAGCAGCAAGGAAAATCCTTGTAATTTGAAGCCTGGTATGCCTTTGAACCACAAACATAATCCTGCCAGTATGGTAGGCAAGGAAAGGTTAACCCACTCTGTAACACCGCTAAGATAAAAAATTCCCCCTACCAGGAGTAAAAAAGCGCCTAAAGGATTGGTGGAATCTGGCAGACGTTGCCACTTTTTGCGGTTTAACCAACTCAGGTAAGCAGCAAAGGGTAGACCGATAATACCGTGACTAAAATATTCGTGTTCTATACTAATAGTTTTGTGCAGCCAACCATCTAGCCAGTGGAGCAAGATAGGAGCATAAAGTAGCAATAAAACGCCCAGAATCGCTATGTTTAGTAGTTGTGCAGTATTTCTGTTTTTAATCTGTTTCTGAAGTACCATATGAGCAGTTTAAAATAAACAATTCAAAACCTGTCTACATTTGAATGAATAGTGGCCAGTGATTTTGTTACCGACCACTAAGTACTAATTAAAGACTGTAATCTAAAATAAGTACATACCAACTGTTGAGGATTAATAAAATTACCGTTATAAAAGACCTACCCAAAGTTACCCAACGCTAAACTTTTCTATAGTAGATAACTGGCACAACGGGAGTAACTTGGTGCTTTCTTCCTGCTTCATCCAGAACTGTCGGCAGCCTATACCCTTGAGTATAAGTCTTTAATTTATGCTGCCTTACTGCCAATGGCAGCAGAGGTATGGTTTTCTGCATTTGAACTCGTCAAGGTTAAAAGCGCGATCGCAGCTACAACTTCTTTAATTTGGCTACTGCTCAAACCGGGATACATGGGTAAGGATAATATTTGCTGTGCTAGCTTTTCCGCTTGGGGAAAGTCCCCCTGTTGATAGCCTAAGTAGGTGAATGCTGGCTGAAGATGACAGGGAATTGGGTAGTGAATACCTGTTTGAATTCCATCTGCTGCTAATTTGTCCTGAATTTGCTGGCGTTCTACAACACAAGATTCATCAACTTTAATTACATAAAGATGATAAACATGCCCTGAATCGCTTTGGTTTTGTACCGGGATAATGCCAGCAGATGCCAAAGGTGCTAACTCACTATCGTACTGCTGAGCAATAGTCAAGCGATCGCGATTCCACTGTGGCAAATATGGTAATTTTTCTAACAACACCGCCGCTTGTAATGTGTCCAAGCGACTATTTGTGCCAGATTCAACATGAAAATACTTTTGGGAGGCACCATAATTCCGCAAGCGCACCATTTTTTGGGCTACATCTGGATCTCGCGTTAATAGCATCCCCCCATCCCCAAATGCCCCTAAATTCTTGCTAGGATAAAAACTAAAAGCTGCTGCTATTCCCACAGAACCAGCTTTATATCCATCTCTTTCGGCTAGATGTGCCTGTGCGGCATCTTCAAAAATTAACAATTTATAGGTATCGGCGAAGTCTAACAACTGCCGTGGTGATACCATCTGACCATATAAATGTACAGGAATAATTGCTTTGGTCTGAGGTGTAATTGCCTTTGCTGCTGCTGACAAATCAATTAAAGCTGTTTTGGGGTCGCAATCTACCAGAATTGGCTTTGCCCCAGCACGTAAGACCCCAATCAAAGTTGCAATAAAGGTATTAGCTGGTAAAATCACCTCATCGCCAGCACCAATGTTACACGCTTGCAAACCGAGAGCGATCGCATCAGTTCCAGAAGCTACACCCACACCATATTCTGCACCAGATGCGGCTGCAAATGCAGCTTCAAAATCTGCAAGCGCTTGCCCTAAAATAAAATCTCCCCGTTCCAATATGGCATGAATTGCATGGTGTAGTTGAGTTTGAATCGGTTGATGTTGTGTTTTCAGGTCTACAAAAGGAATCCTCACAGTCGTTTTATCCATGCCTGTTAGCCTTGAAATTAAATATCTAAACTTTATTTGCTACCATCATGATCCATTTATGACTTAATCAGAAACTTTACACAAATCATAATTGTGAAAAAATGATAAAGTTTTTGTATTTTTTATGTTTTTACAATTAAAATCCTGTTTTTAAATATCATCCGGTGGCAAAAAAATAATTTGCATGGTTAAACATTCTGTTCCACAAGCCAGGAAATTTTATTAGGGTTCTAAATTTATTATGGATACTTAATTAAATAATGCTGGAATATTGTTTTATCTAGTCTTGCCAAAATCTGGATTAATTCCATCTATTTATTTTACAAAAGTTTCAATTCCTGGTTAACTAAAAAATTCACATATAATTTTTATCTTGATTATTTATATCAAAATAATTAGGGAAATACTTTGAGCTTTTCTAGCAAACATTATCCGTTCATTTACGTAATAAAAAATAGAGTGCTGTTGATTGTACAGTAATTTTAAGTAAATCAAGATCAAGTATAGAGAGCAATTTTTTCTCGTCTGTAGATAATATGAGAACGAGACCAGCTTTTTAGTCTATCCTTAGCGTTATATTACCCCAGTCGTATCTAAAACTAACGTTGTATAGTATTAGAACCTCAACTAATACTCGGACATCAGCCTTGAGTGCGACATTCAGCACCAGTGACAATGAACTAGTACGCGATCGCACAGCCTATTCACAGAAATAATGCAAAATTTTTGCCCCAAAGTTGTTTGTTGGTTGCCAAATTGGGGAATGCTTAAAAATAGGAAATAATAACCCCGAAACAGCGGTTATATAAATTACAATATCGAGCAATTATCAAGGTAGCGGTGGCAATGGTAGAGCCTGAAAACAAATTATTTTCCCTAAAGGATGGTTGGGCTTCCCAAGAGACAAGAGAACAGCAACGCCTCAAAGTATTATCAGAGTTAGGTTTGCGGCAATCAGAAACAATACCAGTCTTTGAAGAATCCACTCAAACTGCTGCCCGCTTTTTGGAAGCACCGATTTCCATATTGGGATTTTTAGATCAGGAACGCCACTGGTTTAAATCAGCAGTAGGTTTATCTCGATTAGGGTTGATGAATCAACTAGCCCAAAGCCGTCAACTGTTACGCCGGGAATCTTTTTGCACCCAAGTCGTAGAAGATTTCCAACCTGTTGTATTTAATGATACCCATAAAATCACAGATCCTATACTTGCTGCTAGCAAGCTGGTACAAGAATATGGCATCCGCGCTTACTTGGGAGCGCCACTGATTGATGCTTCAGGGCATTGCTTGGGTGCATTAGCAGTAATGGATTTAGTACCGCGTAACTTCACAGATCGCGACATTGAGTTTTTACAAATCATAGCTCGTTGGAGCATGAGTGAATTCGAGCGCAACCGACTGCTGCAAAATAGACCAGAAACACCCACTTTTAACAATACTCCTATCTTCTCAATTAAGGATGCTCATACTAGTAACGTTAGAGTTTCCCCAGCTGCTCTAGAAACAGATTCTGTTTCTACTAAGCAATTGAAACTGGAGCTTTTGGAGCAGCTGACTCAGGAGTTACGTACACCCTTAACATCAGTTTTAGGCATGGCTAGTGTCTTAGGACGTGAGATTTATGGGCCTTTGACAACTAAACAGAGAGAATATGTAGAGATCATTCAACATAGTGGTCGGTATTTACTTTCTTTGGTCAACGAAATTACCGAACTAGGAGCAATAGACGAAAACATAGCTGTGTTAAATTTAGCTCCTGTAGATATTGAAATGCTGTGTCAACAAGCTATCAATACCTTAGAAGAATCAGCTAACCGCCGCGAGCAAGATATTCGCCTGTCCATAGAACCAGGACGTAGCCGCATTTGGCCTTTGGATAAAGACAAAGTACGGCAAATTCTGTATCACTTGGTTTTCAGCGTGATTCAACTTTCTGCCACAGGTAGTATTGTTCGTATCCATGTTTCTTACAAAGAAAATACCCTCAACATTACTATTTGGGTTTCTCATCCCTGGTTAGGAGATGGTATTACAGAAGTTGATCCCTATTTTCGCCTTAACCCCTTATCCCTGCTTGAGCTTACAGGACAAGCAACAACCTACAATAGTTATTCAGAAAATCTGGATGAACCAAGTAGCTTACCAGTTGCAATCGAGAAGTCTCAAAAATTGGGCGTTTCTGCCTCGGATGGGTTTGCTGTAAATGCTAGCCTCAATTTAGCTAAGCAGTATGGCAATTTGTCACGGGAAAGCTTGGGTTTGTTGCTTAGCTGTCAACTAGCAGAATTACATGGTGGACAAATTTCAATTCAAGGTTCACCAGAATCAGGACACCGCTATATACTTTCTTTGCCACTACAAGTGGCTGGTTCTCCTCCAGAAAGCAATAGCTGACATCAATAGAACAGCCTACAACTTTCAAGTAGGTTTGGTAAACAGTGTGGCTTGGCAATAATAACTATCCAGTAGAAAATTGTTAAAGATTTGATGCTAGAACTAACATTCCTTCTGTCTTCAGCCCTCCGGGTGACGCTTGTACCTTGCTACCGCTGCACTAGCGGTAGTCCCCCAGACGCAAGGATTGCGTAGTGTCTTTGCTTGGGAGAACACTCGCAATTTACGCAGTGCTAATGACGGAAAACGCACCTGAGAGGCTGGGGCTACCGAACGGTACTGCCTCACCTCTTGCGATATATAGCAGTTGCCAGGTAGATTAGGACATATTGCAATCTGCGCTATTATTTTTTAAACTCTCAAGTCTAAAGACACTGAGATTGTTAAGAGATTTCTAATGTTAAAGGCTGCGCCAAACAGCCACTAGGCACAATGCTTAAAGCATTGTGCTTACTTTTTTTCAGAATCTTAGCATCACCATTACAGTCTACTACAGTCTGCATTAACCCAATACGGTTCAGTTAAGCACAAAAGTAGAAAAGTAGGTTGGGTGGAGCAACAGCGTAACCCAACAGTGTCAGGATTTTGTTGGGTTGTGCTTCGCTTCACCCAACCTACATTAGTTGATTAATTCACAACCTAGCTTGACATTTAGTAATCCCTTTGATTTTTTGCAAATCTTTAATAGATTCCAATCTTGCATTTTCCTTGTTGAACTACATTGTAGAGGTTCTTACTCACCCTACAGAGTACTTTGAGAACTTAAAATTTACTGGCTTTGAGTCCACGTATTTGATTCTTTGGAGTTAGATACAAAATGCTTTCGCTATGAATATAGGTATGTTAGCGAAAGTTAATGAGATTAGTAAATATTTCTCTAGGCAGTTACAATTACACGAGTCGTTTACCTCTCAGAGCTAAAGCCACACTCGTTTCTCACTTACCGAGTTTTTTTATGAATTTAATTTGGCAACGATTTACTCTATCCTATTTACCACTCAAAGAGTATCTCACTAGTAGCTACCTGCACCGTTTTTTGGTGGGGCTGTTACACTCTTGGCGACAAGGCAGTGTCTTGATTCAGTGGGGAGATATAATAGCAGCTGGCTTACTAAGCCTAGTGTATGCTCTTGCTCCTTTTGCTTCAAGTGCTTTGGTAGGAGTTTTGCTGGTGGCTTGCGTCGGATTTTGGCTACTATTAACTTTATCCGATGAACCATCACCAGCACAAGGTTTACTATTCACTCCTATTCATCTGCTGGTATTTCTTTACTGGGGAATCGCTGGTGTAGCTACTGCATTGTCACCTGTAAAAAAGGCAGCATTGACCGACTTGCTAACTTTGACTCTCTATTTGCTGCTATTTGTCCTTTGTGCCAGAGTATTGAGGTCAGCCCGCCTCCGCTCTTGGATTATCACGCTCTACCTACATGTATCGCTAATTGTGAGTGTATATGGAATGCGACAGTGGTTTTTTGGAGCGCCTGCACTAGCGACTTGGAATGATCCAGAATCTGCTTTCTCTAAAACAACAAGAGTCTACAGTTATTTGGGTAATCCTAACTTATTGGCTGGATACCTGCTACCAGCTGTAGTTTTGAGCTTGGTGGCAATTTTTGTATGGCAAAGTTGGTATAAGAAAGCCTTAGCATTAACAATGCTAATTGTCAATACTGCGTGCTTGATTTTTACTTTTAGTCGTGGCGGTTGGATTGGGCTAGTAGTGGCAATTTTAACTGTGATGGTATTGCTATTCTATTGGTGGAATGCACAAATGCCTGCTTTTTGGCGCACCTGGTCGCTGCCGATTATCTTGGGAGCATTGATTGGAGTATTAGTTATAGCAATTGTATTTGTGGAGCCAGTGCGCCTGCGCTTTTTCAGCATTTTTGCCGATCGCGGCGATAGCAGTAATAATTTTCGTAGGAATGTATGGGACGCTGTATTTGAGATGATTCGCGATCGCCCAATTATCGGCATTGGCCCTGGTCACAACGCTTTTAATAAAATCTATCCACTCTACCAACGTCCTCGTTATAGTGCTTTGAGTGCCTATTCGATTTTGCTAGAAGTGACTGTAGAAACAGGTTTTGTTGGTTTAGCCTGTTTTCTCTGGCTAATAATTGTGACTTTTAACACCGCATTTCTACAGCTACGCCGATTGCGAGAATCCATGAATATAGAAGGATTTTGGTTAATTGGGGCGTTTGCTACTTTACTTGGTATGCTTGCTCACGGCACGGTAGATACTATCTGGTTTCGTCCTGAAGTCAATACTCTCTGGTGGCTGATGGTCGCTTTGATAGCCAGCTACTGGACGCCTTTGAAGCAAGGTCAATCTTCAGAACTAAATTCACCAGACCCACAGCCTGCGACAAATTAATAGGCTGGAAAACATCTAGCTTATACCATTTCAGGAAATACCTGATATAGATACATGAGTAGAGACGTTCCGGCGGAACGTCTCTACAGCCAATTGGCCTAACAGTTAAGCTTTTGCCAAACAATCCCAAATCTAAAATCCTAAACCCAAAATCATCTGATATCAAGTTCGGCTAATTACTTACGATCTAGTCGGTTTGCTTGGTAATAGGTAATGGGTAATGGGTAATAGGTAATACTCAAAACCAATTACCAATTACCAATTACCAATACTTCGGCTTCGCTCAGTACAAGTTCCCAATTACCGACCTCCACAGATATCATAAGTGTTTAAACGGACATGATCTGATGTTTGGCGTTGAGTTCATCAAATGAAATATTACCGTCAAGTGCCGCAGCACCTGACGGTAGTTTACAATTATGAAGTGTGAATTTTGAACTACTTAGTCCCTGTAGGTAGTGGCTCCCGGCGCATTGGGGTCACGATAACGGGTAGGTTCATCGTCACGCTTTTTACCTGCTAAGCCAGCCAAACCTAACAAACCAATTAATCCTAGCCAACCCCAATCAAAATCATTGCGATCGCTTTGTGTTGTTGTTCTTGGGGCGGTGTCAGTTCTGGGCGAATCAGTAACCTGGGCTTTTACAGGTAGAGTTAAAGGCAAAATTGCCATACTCAAACCCAGAATCCCAGCGCCAATCGCTTTGCTAAAATTACGTGTCATCATCAAAGTTCCTCATCCCTTGCAAAGTTACTAACCACTGTATCGAGTTCTACAATAAGCAAAATCAATCTGTGGCTATAAACAAGGACTTTGTTGAACTCACGCTGAAGATATATAAATGCTCTCTAGTTGAGTCTGTTTCTCACTCTGGTGTGATACTTGAGTCCCACTCATATTTAAAAGACTTAGGGCTTACACAAAACTATACGTTTATTTAGACAATTCATGAATTGCCGCTAGATGAAAATAAGGGTTTTGGCTATTGTTTGGGTAAGTCCTAACTAATTCAGCAACACTTGATTTTTTGTAGTTCCCTAATAATTTTTCATTGCTCTTTGAATATCGCGTTGGTCTTGGCGTCGTTTTAAGTCTTCTCGCTTGTCATGGAGCTTTTTACCTTTGCCAAGGGCTATACTCACTTTCACCCAACCTTGTTTGAAATACATCTTCAAAGGTACTAATGTCAAGCCCTGCTGCTCTACTTTGCCAATTAACTTACGGATTTCCTGACGATGCAGTAACAGCTTGCGTGTACGTCGCGGTTCATGGTTAAAATATTGTCCGCTGGCGTTATAAGGGGAGATATGCACATTGATTAGCCATGCTTGACCATCACGAATCAAAGCATAACCATCTTGGAGATTAACTTTACCTGCACGGATTGACTTGACTTCGGTTCCTGTCAACTGAATTCCAGCTTCATAGGTTTCCAGGATTTCATACAAAAAACGGGCTTGACGGTTGTCACTAATAACTTTATAACTTTCGCTCTTGTCACTCATTGAAAATCGGATTTGCGTAAATTTACTTCAAAACTCGTTTTGACTAGCTTGTAAATTCGATAGCGGCATATTAAACCACTATAAAATTATGGTTTCCATAAATATTAATTTACATTTGAGTGAGTAATAGTTCTAAATTATGTCTATATTATTAAGAAATATAAACCTAGTTATACCTTCAGTACCAAAAGCCGGAACTGCGATTCACTTGGTTAATTCTTCCTCAGGATTTAAGATTATCTTTATAAATTAGCCCTAAGGCAGTCATTAGTCGGTAATCCTGTCATAGTATGAAACATAAGAACACTATTTATTGCCTGTGTTCACCAATAAAGCTTGTAAAAGCAAATTTCTGAGTAAAAAAAATGCTAGGGGTGTATTGTCCATGCCCTTGACGATCCTTGTGGTGGATGACGACCTGGGCACTCGTCTGTCTATTAGCGATTATCTTGAGCTATCAGGCTATTCGGTAATCACAGCTAATGATGGTCAAGAGGCTTTGGTGATGGTGGATGACTACCATCCTGATTTAATTGTCACTGATATTGTTATGCCACGCATGAATGGCTATGAATTGGTACGCCGGGTGCGCCAACAACAAGCGTTCCGTTTGTTACCTGTAATTTTATTAACAGCACGCACTAAGACCCAAGAAAGAATTTTGGGCTACCAGTCGGGTTGCGATTTATATTTGCCTAAACCTTTTGAACTTGAAGAATTAGCAGCAGCAATTCGCAATCTTTTGGAACGAGCGCAGATCATTCAATCTGAATATCGCTTTTCTCACAAAGAAAATATGGGCAGCGCCACTCCAACAAAAGCGGTAGATGCCCATCAGTCTCTATTCACTCATATTCAAAAATCTCAACTGCTGTCATCTCTAACTTCCAGGGAACAGGAAGTATTAGACCTTTTGACTCATGGTCTGTCTAATGCGGAAATGGGTCAACAGCTACACTTGAGTCCGCGAACAGTGGAAAAGTACGTTAGTAGTTTATTGAGGAAGACCGAAACTAGCAACCGAGCAGAACTAGTGCGTTTTGCAATCAAGCATGGTCTTGTGGATTGACACTTTACAATCTAAAGATGCAAAGATGAGCGCGAAAACTTAGGAATTAGGAGTTAAGAGTTAACGGGAGAAAAGATAACTCATAACTCGCTAATTTTATCTGTTAGTTGCTGGCTGGTAATATATTGGAGTAGACCTTCACAAGCATCAACAAGCAAATCAATCACTTGATTAAAACCTTCTACTCCACCGTAGTAGGGGTCTGGAACTTCCTTAAGGGTGTGCCGAGAGCAAAATTCACACATTAAGTAAACTTTGTTGTGATACTGCCCCTTTGGGTCAAGAGCGAGGATATCGTTATAATTGTCTCGATCCATTGCCAAAATCATCTCAAAGTCATGAAAGTCTGACTTTTGAAACTGGCGAGCATGACCACGTAGTTTAATTCCTAGTTTTGTAGCAGCTGCAACACTCATACGTCGGTCAGGTGGGCTACCAATGTGATAGCTAGATGTACCAGCAGAGTCACAGATGATATGTTCACTCAAGTCAGCTTGGTCAATGAAATAATTCATAATATTTTCTGCCGAGGGTGAACGGCAGATATTCCCCAAGCACACAAACAGCAGCTTGTGGGGCATAGGCATATTTTGTCCTTTGTGAAGCAGTGCAGTGAGGCAGTACAGGCTTGGGTTTTACGCCACATGCGTTACTGTCAGCACGCAAGGGCGCAGTGGTTCCCAAGTGGGGTAACTGCCGATATTAAGAGCGTTAGTAAGGAACTAGCGTCACCCATAACGTTTTTTGTCACTTGTCATTTGCCCTTAGCTAATAACTAACGGCTAATGACTAATGACTATTGACTAATGACTATTGGAATCCAGGTAATTCTAGCCCACTGGTCAAGTCTTCCATACGTTCCCGCATTGTTTGTGTGGATTTTTCATAGGCATTTTTCATTGCTGCTGTCACAAGATCGGAAAGTATTTCTGCTCCTTGTGCTATGGCCTCTGGGGCAATTTCCACTCGCTTAGGTTCTTGGTTCCCGCTGACAATCACTTTGACCAGACCACCACCAGACTCTCCCTGAATCTCCATTTGCTCCAATTCTTCTTGGAGTCGCTTTGCACCCTCTTGAACTTGCTGAGCTTTTTTGAAAGCGTCAGCTAGTTCCTTCATTTTTCCTAAACCGAAGCCAAATCCCTGTCCTTTTCCTGTCATAATTAATTGTCCGCGTTTGCGTTGAATAACGAGTCAAATTCAATTATAGATGCGGTCGGCAATTTGCCTATTTTGTTACCAATAATTAATGCAGGGGATTGGGTACTGGGGATTGGGTACTGGGTATTGGGTATTGGAAAAATTTTTCCCTAGTCCCTAGTCCCTGATCCCTAGTCACCAGTTCCTTAACATGCCCCTTGAAACTCTCCGAGCATTTTGACTTCTGGCTCTAACAAAATTGACCAATGTTCTTGTACTTGGTGCTGGATATGACGGATGAGACAGAAGATGTCACTAGCCTTAGCTCCACCACGGTTGACAATAAAATTGGCATGTAGTTGTGCAACTTGTGCCCCACCAATTTGGTAGCCTTTTAGACCTGTCTGTTCAATCAACCAGCCAGCAGTATAAGGTTTGGGATTGCGGAAAACACTACCACAACTGGGGAAGTTGTAGGGTTGAGTTGTTAACCGATGCTGTTTGTGTTGCTTGGTAATCGCCAAAACTTTTGCCGGATCAGCACCTGGTTGGAGTTGGAAGGTAGCTTGGGTGACGATGCGATCGCTACCTTGTAATAATGAAGTGCGGTAGCTGTAACCGATCTCGTCGGGAGTGAGAGTTTTCAGTGTACCGTCTGGTGCAAGCAGCTGGGCGCTGACTAACATATCTGCGATACAACTGTTGTGTGCCCCTGCATTCATCACCACAGCACCCCCGACTGTTCCAGGGATACCGACAGCCCACTCCAATCCTTCCCAGCCTAGTTGGGCTGCCTCCCATGCTAAGGTGGGAATTGATTCTCCAGCTGCGACAGTTAATTGACCAGTGTGTGGGTCAAAATAGCTGTAGCGGAGATGGCGAGTAGAGATAACTAGGCCTGGGATACCGCGATCGCTTACTAACAGGTTAGAACCTGCTCCTAGTGTTGTGACGGCTAAATCATGTTCTTCTGCATACTCTAGGCTGGCTTGCAAGCTTTCTAAGTTGCGAGGAGCAACATACCATTCAGCTGCGCCTCCGACTCTATATGAAGTGTACCCTGATAATGAAGCTTGGGACTTGATTACACAATCAGTGCCTGGTAAGTAAATTATCTTACTTTCGCCTGAATTAACTGTTTTCTGTTTGGGTGTAGTCGAAATTGTGCAGACGTTTCCATCTGCCTGGGAGATTTTCATTTTTACGTCAATTTGTGAAATTTTACATTTATCTGCCGTAAAAATACAGCAATAGTGTGAATTGATAAAACCGTCCTAGATAGACAATTGGCTTGGAGATAATCCTCTTTTCCTGCCTTCTAAGATGTGGCTTTAGCAGGCTCACAAAGAGTTGTAATTACTTCCGGAATTATTTGATTCAAATTCCCAGCACCCAGAAACAGCGCTAAGTCTCCAGGGCGCAGTGTTTGCAGCAAGAACTCGCCCACCTTCGGTAAAGTTGGCTGATAAACCACTTGTGAGTGGTGTTTAGCGACTTCTAATGCCAACCGTTCACCGCTAATTTGACCTAAATTAGCTTCGCCTGCACTGTAAATATCTGTCAGGACAACTAAATCAGCATGGGCAAAAGATTCGGCAAATTCTTCTAAAAAGGTGAGTGTACGACTATAGCGATGAGGTTGGAAAATCGCCACCACTCTTTGTCCTGGTCTTGCTTGCAGGCGTGCAGCAGCTAAAGTAGCACGAATTTCACTGGGATGGTGGGCATAGTCATCGATGAAAGTAATGCCATCAACTTCACCCCGGAACTCAAAGCGGCGTCTTGCTCCTTCAAATGTGGCAATACCTTTGGCAATTTCTCCAAATTCTAAGCCCAGCACTCGACCAACAGCCACTGCTGCTAGGGCATTACTCAGGTTATGCCGACTGAGCAGGCGCAATTTTAATACGCCCAAGGCTTTGCCACGTTCCCAAACTAAAGCTGTTGTGCCATCAGCCCGATAGTCCACATTGCTCACAGTGTAGTCAGCATCGGTATCTGAGTGTAAGCTGTAGCTGATTGTTGGTTTTAGGCGATCGCGTACTGTTGTACAATCAATACTACCGATTAAAGTTTTACAACCAGCAGCAAATTCTTGGAAGGTGTCAATAACTTGCTCTAATGTGTCGTAATGGTCAGGATGATCGAGTTCAATATTGGTAATAATGCCAATTTCAGGGGCATGTTTTACCAAAGAACCATCTGATTCATCTGCCTCAGCTACCAAATACTGACTTTGCCCAAATCTAGCATTGCCTTCCCAAGCATTTACTTCGCCACCTACAAGAATCGTCGGGTCTAACCCAGCTTGCAGTAGCATATAACCAATCATGCAACTTGTGGTTGTTTTGCCATGAGTCCCTGCTACTGCGATGCTGTAATAATCAGCAATTAAGGCGGCTAGAACATCAGAACGATGAAAAATTGGGCAGCCTAATTCTACCGCTGCCTTATATTCCAAATTGCTTTTGTTGATTGCTGTTGAGCAAATGACTTGGGGCAGTTTCGCTGCCGAAGCAGCAGATAATTCTGTTTTGGAGTTTAACTCTACTCCATTAGTAGTAGTTGCATCCGAAAGGAAGAAATCAAAATTACTGGCTTCTTGTTGAGGAAAAATATGTGAGCCGATGGCTTCTAAGTGTCGCGTAATGTGATTAGGACGAATATCTGAACCGGAAACTGGTAAATTGCGCTTTACCAGTAAATATGCCAGAGCAGACATACCTATACCACCAATCCCAATGAAATGAAATGGTCTACCGCCAAAGTCTACAGAATTAGTCATTTATTACTCCTCTTGCACCACACCACACCATAATCACAAATGACACGCGTATCATAACAGGAATTTGATTTTTACCGTAACTCCTCCTGTAGCTATGTTTATGCTGGATTTGTGGATGATTTTTTATGGCTGTTTCCTTTGTTCAGAATGATTTTACCTTGGTTGGAGGTTTTTACTATTTCGGAACTGTTGTTAAGATTATTCGGAAAATTTTCGCTACATCGGGACAGAAATTCTTGTGATTTGAAATACATATTTCAGATTCCTTACTGTTATCAGCTACAATAGTAAATTCTTAGCAAAACTGCTTTTAAATTTCATCAAGCCAAGGTCTAAATTGCGTACAATATGACTTTGGTAGTGAGACTATTTCTCAAATGCTTAAAGCCAGAGTATAACTGGATGCGACAATTAGCAATTTTTGGTGGCACATTTGATCCTGTTCATTGGGGGCACTTGGTCGTAGCCCAGGCAGCTTTGTATCAATTACCTTTAGAAAAGGTAATTTGGGTGCCATCAGGAAATCCTCCTCATAAAAAAGCGGTTTCCTTTGAGCATCGACTGGAAATGCTGCGAATAGCTACAAGAGAAAATCCGGCGTTTACGGTTTCCCTGGTAGAGGGAAATCGCGCTGGAAATTCCTATGCCATTAATACTTTGCTCGATTTATCTACTTTTTACCCAAATACTCATTGGTACTGGATTGTGGGTTTGGATACCTTCCAAACCTTGCCACGTTGGTATCGTGGACAGGAACTAGCACAAATGTGTGATTGGTTAATCGCACCCCGACAGGTAGGTGGTGAGAATATAACTCAAAGCGAGTTGATCTGCAAGCAAGTAGAGCAAAAACTCGTTCATAAGTCAGATTCTATCCACTGGCAATTCCTGAATATACCCTTAGTGGGTGTTTCGTCAAGTCTAATTCGTCAACGAGCGAGCGATCGCTCGCTCAACGCTATTCGTTATTTAGTCCCAGAAGCCGTTAGGTCATACATCACAGCCCACAACCTCTACTCAGATAATCCTGAATAAAATGTGTGTTTTTTTATAGATCTAGCACTTTATGGTTAATAATAACCCCCCTTTGCGATATGATTGGGGTCAAAGATATCAACTTATAGGCATAAATACAGAGGGCAAGACACTGTGATTAGAGTCGCAATTAACGGTTTCGGGCGCATCGGACGTAACTTTGCACGCTGCTGGGTGGGTAGACAGAATAGCAGAATTGATCTTGTTGCTATTAATGACACATCTGACCCGAGAACGAATGCTCACCTCCTCAAGTATGATTCAATGCTAGGGAAGTTAAAGGATGTTGACATTTCTGCCGATGATAACTCTATCATCATTAACGGGAAGACCGTTAAGTGCGTATCTGATCGTAATCCAGAAAACTTGCCTTGGAAAGAGTGGGAAATTGACTTAATTATCGAAGCAACTGGAGTATTTACCAGCAAGGAAGGCGCACTCAAACATGTGAATGCTGGTGCCAAGAAGGTTCTAATTACAGCCCCAGGTAAAAATGAGGATGGTACTTTTGTAATCGGCGTGAATCATCACGACTATGACCACAACATACACCACATCATCAGTAACGCCAGCTGTACAACCAACTGTTTGGCTCCCATTGCCAAGGTGATAAACGAAAAATTCGGGATCATCAAAGGCACGATGACCACCACCCACAGCTATACCGGCGACCAGCGCTTACTAGACGCTTCTCACCGAGATGTACGTCGGGCTAGGGCAGCAGCTATTAATATTGTGCCGACCTCTACTGGTGCAGCAAAAGCAGTGGCCCTGGTTATCCCCGACCTCAAAGGTAAGCTGAATGGTGTGGCTTTACGTGTACCGACCCCGAACGTTTCAATGGTAGATTTCGTGGTTCAGGTTGAGAAGCGTACTATTACGGAAGAAGTTAACCAAGCTCTTAAAGATGCTGCTGAAGGGCCACTCAAAGGTATTTTGGACTACAGCGAACTCCAACTAGTATCGTCTGATTATCAAGGTAGTGACGCTTCTTCAATTATTGATGCTAGCTTGACTATGGTTCTGGGCAATGACCTAGTGAAAGTCATGGCATGGTATGACAACGAATGGGGTTACAGCCAGCGAGTTTTGGATTTGGCTGAACTGGTAGCCCAAAAGTGGCAATAAATTTGTCAGTGGTCAGTAGTCAGTAGTCAGTTGTTAGTTGTTAGTCTCCCACGGGTGCGTTTTTCACTCTCGCAAAATATGAAACAAACACATGCAACTTAAAAACCTCAAAACTTTACGAGGTATGAGTTATCAAATGAAGTGGCTAATGACTAATGACTAATGACTAGTAACTACTGACTAAAATGTTGAAATCCCTGGCTGAGGCTGAGAACTTGGTCAGGGAATTTTTGATGTTGGTCGTGCAATAGTACTTTTGATTCGGCTGTGATAGTTCCTACAATAGCTGCGCCTTGACCAAGCTTTTGTACTAATGTGTTTGCTAGTTCTTTGGGTAAGCACAGGACTAATTCAAAGTCTTCGCCACCGTAGAGGGCATATTCTAGTGCTTGCTGTTCTGTAAGCCAGTCATCAAAAGCTTCTGGTAAGGGGATTTGCCTGTGTTCTAAGACAGCACCAACGCCACTAGCGCGGCAAATTTGCAAAATAGCATCTGCTAAACCATCGCTGCTATCCATTCCAGCGATGGAGGGTGGGGAGTGGGGAGTTAAAATTTCCCACAAGATTGGTAAGACATCTAATCGCGGTTGTGGACGCTGGTGGGCTGTGATTAGAGCATTGTATTTTGTATTGTTGAGGTTTTGTTTGAATTCGGGATGTAAGAGCAATTGTAAGCCAGCGTGGGAGGCTCCGTGAACACCTGTGACAACGATCGCATCCCCGACAACAGCAGCAGAACGGCGGATAATTCTATGAGGATTAGCTTGACCAAAAGCGGTAATTGCCAAGGTAGTCACGGGCGATCGCACGACATCACCACCCACAATCGCGGTATTGTATTTTTGTAGGCATTCAGTCATTCCTTGGTACAAGCGCTCAACCCAATTCACACTAACTTCACCAGGTAAACCTAGTCCAACAGTAATTCCTAGTGGAGTCGCCCCCATTGCTGCTAAATCTGATAAATTGGCAGCAGCAGATCGCCAACCAGCATCTTCTGGAGAAGTGGTGACATCACTAAAATGCACCCCATCAATCAACAAATCTGTTGTCACCACTAAAGATTGTTCTGGTGCGGTTACAAGTACTGCTGCATCATCCCCAATCATTTCTGGGGGGCAGAAACGCTGTAACCTTTCTAAAAGACCTTGTTCGCCAATATCTTTAACTTGTTTAGTCATTGGTTATTAGTCAATAGTCAATAGTCAATAGTCATTTGTGTTTACAAAGGACAAATGACTATTGACAAAGGACAACCTCAGAGGATGTTTTAAAAGTTCTCTTGTTGGTATCAAAAGTTTTAGATCCCTCTAAATCTCCCTTAAAAAGGGAGACTTTGATTCAGGTTCCCCCCTTTTTAAGGGGGGTTAGGGGGGATCTAAAAGTGCCTAAAGTCACAGCAAAACACTTTTAAAACAACCTCTCATGAGTTGATAACACTGCTAACTCGGCACTGCTTAAAGTTAAGATAAGGGTATCGTCCAGGAGACAGTTGGGATGGTAACAACACCTTTAACCAGCATTACCTTTGAAGAATATTTAACTTATGATGATGGTAACGGTTCTCATTACGAATTGGTGGATGGCAGATTAGAGCTAATGAACCCACCTACTATTCAACATTTTCTGATTACTAAGTTTCTAGAGCAAAATCTAGATGCAGAAATTAAGCGGTTAGGCTCTCCTTGGCTGTGTTTTCGGGAAACTGGGGTGAGAACGGGTGTCAATAAATCTAGGTTGACTGACTTGTGTGTAGTGAAGCTGGAGCAAGCAAGAGAATTGCTCAATGTTTCAGCAGTATTTCAATCACCCCCCTTACTGATTGTAGAGGTGGTCAGTCCAGAGTCGGTGAAACGGGACTATCGCCATAAGCGATCTGAATATGCAGCCTTCGAGGTTCCTGAATATTGGATTGTAGACCCACTGCGAGCAAAAATTTCAGTGTTATTGCTGGAAGAAGGATTATACGAAGAAACAGTTTTTACCGATAACCAGGAAGTGGTATCACGGACTTTTCCAGAATTAGCGATCGCAGTTGAGCAGGTATTTAACGCCGGAAATCTTGATTAAAGGATGAAGGCTGAAATCTCATCCTTCATCCTTCATCCTTCACCTATGCTGCTTGTGGTTCAACTAAGTTTTCTATTCCCTGAACGACAGTTGCTGATTCAATTTTGTCGCCAGCCTTTAGTTTATCCAAAATTTCTTTGCCCTCAATTAGATAACCGAAAACTGAATAGCGACCATCCAACAAATTTCGTCCGGCGGGGGTAAGTTCCGGTTCAAACAAAAAGAAGAAAACTTGCGACGAACCCCCATTGACTTCACTTTCAGGACGTGCCATTGCTAAAGCACCAAAAGCAGAGAACGGCAAAACTGGCATATCAAGGTAACGTCCAGCTTCTTCAAGAGTAATGCCGTATGTAGGTTTTTTATCGCCTTCTGCGAGGACTTCTAAAGGAATAGCACGGTATTTGCCCGTTGTTGGGTCAATAAAGCCCTGTTCTTTGCCTGGAGGATCTCCTGTTTGCAGCACGTAAGATTCTTCAGAACGAGTGAACTCTAAGCCATTATAAAAACCCCGCTGCACCAAATCGACAAAGTTACCAGCAGTGACAGGAGCGCTGTAACCATCAACTACTAAAGTCAAGTCACCTTTGTTGGTTTTGATTTCTATGGTGGCACGACCTTTGAGTTGGGGTAAGTTACTGTACTCTCCAGGGACTTCATAGGGGAATCCCTTCACCATCGACTCTTCCAAGAGACTAACGATATTTAGCAGTTTGCTTCTGCCTTCGAGAATTTGTCCTTTGTCTTTGGTTTTCACCAATTCTTCTAGAGCATTCACGCCTGATTTTAAATCATTAATCCAAGCTTCTGCTTGGGACTGGCGGTCAAGAGGAACGCTTGCTAGGATTTGGGAAGGTTTATCGAGAATCTTGGCGGCTTTGCTGAGGTCTTTAGAGACAGCACCCCATCGCTTATTCGCCCGCAATTGGTTGGAGATGTCTTCTAGACTAGCTTGCAGTTGCCGCACAGGCTTATTATCTATCGGGAGTGCATACCGCAACAAAGCTCTACCATCAGTGATTGCATTTCCCGATGGCAAAGCGGCGTGACTTGCAGGAGTCCAGCCAGCTGTATTTATGCCTAAAAATATTGTTACCAACAGTATTGCCATTAGGCTGTTCTTCAGCCAGGATTTTAAGAAGTTAAACATGAGATGGCTCAAATGCAGCATCAAATTGTTGACTAGGCGTAACCCATCAATCATCTTCCCACAGTAGGGGGCAGGGGAGCGGGGGAGATGGGGGGATGGGGAGATGGGGGGATGGGGGAATGGGGAGATGGGGAGATGGGGAGAAATAATTAATCCCCAATCCCCAGTACCCAATCCCCAGTACCCAATCCCCAGTACCCAATCCCCAGTACCCAATCCCCAGTACCCAATCCCCAGTACCCAATCCCCAGTACCCAGTACCCAATCCCCAGTACCCAATCCCCAGTACCCAGTACCCAGTACCTTGACTAATTACTCAATAACTAATGACCAATGACTCCGCTTGAAGGGTACAATAAATGCCGATTGTCTTCCAAAATTTGCAAGTTTCATGATCTCTAGTAACGATTTTCGACCTGGTGTCTCAATTGTCTTAGATGGGACTGTATGGCGAGTGGTAGAGTTTCTCCACGTTAAGCCAGGTAAGGGTTCAGCGTTTGTGCGGACAAAGCTGAAAAATGTCCAGAATGGCAGCGTTGTGGAAAAAACCTTCCGAGCTGGGGAAACTGTGCCCCAAGCTACTCTAGAAAAAAGCACGATGCAGCATACCTATAAAGAAGGCGATGAGTATGTCTTTATGGATATGGAAACCTACGAAGAAGGTAGATTAAGTGCAGCCCAAATTGGCGATCGCGTTAAATACCTTAAAGAAGGTATGGAAGCCAACGTGATTCGTTGGGGTGAGCAAGTATTAGAAGTGGAATTACCAAACTCTGTAGTCTTGCAAGTAATAGAAACAGATCCTGGTGTAAAAGGTGACACTGCTACAGGTGGTACTAAACCGGCGAAGGTAGAAACTGGTGCAACTGTAATGGTTCCCTTATTTATTTCCCAAGGGGAACGCATTAAAATTGATACCCGCGATGATAAATACATAGGCAGGGAATAGGTTTGATCTCATTGTTGAGTCAATTCCGATTTCAATCCCTTTATAGGGATTAAATCCCTGCCACAATTAAACTTCTTAATTTACGGACAGGTCGAGGTAATAAAAACTGTGCCATTGGACTTTAATGAAATCCGCCAACTGCTAACCACTATTGCACAAACTGATATTGCAGAAGTAACGCTCAAAAGTGAGGACTTTGAACTAACAGTCCGTAAAGCCGTTAGCAATCAGATTGTGTCGGTTGGTCAAGCAGCGTTAAGTAGTGTGGTTGGTTCGGGATTGACATCGGTTCCACCAATTGCCAGTCAGGTAGCACCACCTCTGGTCTCAGAGGTGGAAACAAGTCGTGTAACAGAAAGTGCTGTGGCAATTTCTGGTGTACAATTACCAGGAAGTTCTGCAAAAATCGATAAAAAATGGGTAGAAGTGCCTTCTCCAATGGTGGGAACGTTTTATCGCGCTCCTGCGCCAAGTGAAGCAGCATTTGTGGAACTGGGCGATCGCGTCCGTAATGGTCAAACAGTTTGTATCATCGAAGCTATGAAGCTGATGAATGAAATCGAGACTGAGGTATCTGGACAAGTGATGGAAATTCTCGTAGAAAATGGCGAACCTGTAGAATATGGTCAACCTTTGATGAGAATTAACCCTGATTAAGTATTAATCTATATATCACATGAATCATTCATACTAAATGAGTCATTGATAAAACTGTGTGTTCTTAGGGGTCAATCCTGATGAGACAAACGTTGCCTGTACCACAAGAAGTTGTGCAACAAATAGCCGAATACTTCAGCTTGTTAAGTGAGCCGATGCGTCTGAGGCTGTTGCACTTATTACGGGATGAAGAAAAATGCGTGCAAGAATTGGTAGAGGCAACGCAAACTTCACAGGCAAATGTGTCTAAACATCTCAAGGTAATGTGGCAAGCAGGAATCCTTAGCCGCCGCAGTGAAGGAACAAGTGCTTACTACCGGGTGGAAGATGAAATGATTTTTGAATTATGCAATCGGGTTTGCGATCGCCTCGCCACAAGGCTAGAACAGCAAGCCCATAGCTTTCGGGTGCTGAATACCAAATTTTAGGTCAGTTGTCATTTGTGAGCCAGTGCGGTCTTGGGGGTCTCCCCCATGAGCAACTGGCGAAGCGCGAGAAGCGCAAGCGTCACCCGAAGGGTCAGTTGTTGTTTGTCGCCACTGACCACTGACCACTGACCACTGACCACTGACCACTGACCACTGACCACTGACTAAAGTGGATAATTTTCCTTAAAGCTTTCACGAGTCAATGGTTGTTCTAATTCCACGCCTTCGCCACCTAAAACATCTAACTGTTTGCCGTTGACACTAATGTACACTTTGGCGTTGGGATCTAAAGTTGTGGCAGTGTAAACAACTTGCCCCACGCGGGCGATCATTGAGGTACTACCACCACCATTGGTAAAATCTTCAGATAAATTAACATGAACTTCTTTATTTTCTACCTTTAGCCCCAGCAATTTTGTTCCTTTAGGGATGGTAGTAGAATCTGTTCCTTCTGATGGGCCTTCTAACAAGCTTTGGAAAGCTTTTTCTAAAACTTGGTTGGGCTGTGTAGCGGCGATTTGAACTGGTTGGGGAACCAAATCAACACTTTTTTCTTTTGGTCTGAGCCAATAAATATTAGCAGTTTGCTGTTTATCAGGTTGCGTAGTTGATGGTTGCCCCTGTTTGGGATTGGGATTGGTTACTTTTTCAGGGGGGTTTGACGTTGTAGGGGGGTTGCTGGCATTATTCCAGGTCATCCAAGCTACACCGCCACTTACTGCTACAACCGCTGCTGAGACAGCTGCAATCACACCTGAAGAAATACGTTTAGATCCTTGTTGGTCTGTCATGTTTTAAACCTTCCTGACTGAGGGCTGAGATGATGTTTGTGGGAGAGCAGCCTGGTTAAGGACGAGAGTTATGAGGGGAGAGTTTCCAAAAATCTAAAGGCTCTGTTTTGAAATTGGGGAGTGGGGACTGGGGAGTAGGGAAGAGAAGTTTTTGTCCTTGTTTGTGGGTTATTGCTTGTAGGCTTCTATTTATTAAAATGCTGCGGCTTTTAATTTTAGAGATTCTATCTCTAATTTTAGAATTTGCAGTTGAATCCGTCACCTGCCAAATTATGTAAATCTATAAATCTCAATCTTTTCTTGAGATTGTTGACTATTACAAAACAAAGGTAATTGACTGATAACAGTTATCAGTTATCAGTTATGGGTCATCAGTCATCAGTTATACCATTTCACGAAATACCTGATACAAATACATTAATAGAGACGTTCCGGCGGAACGTCTCTACTGGTTTATACGTGGAAATTAGGGCTTGCCGTTTAATTTTTAACCTCTATTGCCGCCGTAATCCAGTTTTTGAGTATAGTTACCACTTCATCAATGGGGATTTCTTGAGATTTCCGCGTTGCTCTTTCTACAACTTCGACTTTACCATTAGCGATCGCTCGTCCCGTGACAATTCTATAAGGTATACCAATTAAATCAGCGTCTTTGAATTTTACCCCTGCTCTTTCATCGCGGTCATCGAGTAAAGTTTCAATTCCTGCTTGATTGAGTTGAGTGTAAAGTTTTTCGGCAATTTCCACTTGTTGAGCATCATTAATGTTAGGAATTGTCACAATTGCGTGATAAGGTGCGATCGCTACCGGCCAAATAATGCCATCTTTATCGTAAGATTGCTCAACCGCAGATTGTGCCAATCTTGACACGCCCACACCATAGCAACCCATGAATAAAGGCTTTTCTTCACCCTGCTCACTGGTATAAGTTGCTCCCATCGCTTCGGAATATTTAGTACCCAATTGGAAGATGTGACCAACTTCAATGCCGCGAGCGCTTTGTAAAGTTTGTTCAGGGTTATGGATGGCGCGATCGCCTGGTCTAGCTTTCCGCACATCAACTTCAATTTGTGGTATTTGAAATTGCTCACCCCAATTAGCACCAACTACGTGATAGTCAGTTTCATTAGAGCCTGTAACGAAGTTTTTTAAATCAACTGTTGTTTCATCCACCAACCGTAAAAACTGAGAATGAATTTGTTTATTGGCAGTAATATATTCATCGCCAATATCAGGAGCAATATAGCCTAAAGGTAGAGATTTCGCTGTCCATGTTTGCTGCGTTTCCTGATTTGGCACATCCAAAGCAATAATAGATTTAGCACCGTAATTAGCAGCTATTTTAGTCAATTCATTTTGCAACTTGACTTCATTTACTTCTTGATCGCCGCGAATGCTCACGAGAACCAAAAGCGTGATTCCATTGTCATAAACTGTTTGGTAAAGAACATTTTTCACCACTTGGGTGGGAGAACATTTCAATAGTTGACAAAGCTTTTCAATGGTTTCTGTCCCTGGTGTATGGCGTTTTTCATAGGTTGTAAACGGTGAAGGTTCGGCATCAGCGCTTAAAGAAACAGCTTTTTCGACGTTAGCGGCATATTTACCATCTTCAGTGTAGAGAACTTCGTCTTCACCAGCTTCCGCCAACACCATAAATTCTGTGGAACCAGAACCACCAATTGCACCAGAATCAGCTTCTACAGCCCGGAAAGCTAGACCAGAACGCCGCAGCATATTGCTGTAGGCTTTGTACATATCATCGTAAGTTTCCTTGAGGCTAGCTGAATCCACATGGAAAGAATAGCCGTCCTTCATGATGAATTCTCGTCCGCGCATCAAACCAAAGCGGGGGCGAATTTCATCGCGGAATTTAGTTTGTAGTTGGTAGAGATGCAGCGGTAATTGGCGGTAAGAGCGAATCATATCACGAGCGATCGCTGTGATCACTTCCTCATGAGTTGGCCCTAGTCCTAATTGTTGTTCTCGGCGGTCAATGAGGGAAAACATGATACCTTCAGCTTTCGTGTAGGTGTCCCAGCGTCCCGACTCCTTCCATAAATCAGCTGGTTGTAATTGGGGAAGGAGACATTCTTGTGCGCCTGTGGCATTCATTTCTTCCCTGACAATTTGGGAGACCTTTTGCAGTACCCGCCACATCAGCGGCAGATATGCATAAATACCGCTACCGATGCGACGAATGTAACCTGCACGGAGTAATAATTTATGGCTAGGAATCTCAGCATCAGCTGGATCATCCCGGAGTGTAACGAATAAAATTTGTGACAGTCGCATCGTTTATTCCCTTTCCAAAATCACTAATACAGTATGAAGTAAGCTGTTGCACATTTAATTGTGATGACTGATGACTGATAACTGATGACTGATGACTGTCAGCGATCGACAACTGTCATAAGTAATTGTGCAATTTAGATGTGTTTTAGCTTATCAATGATGAAGTATAAAGTATTATTCCTTCTTCATTTGTATTTATAGGCTTTTGCACCCCTACCCCCCAGCCCCCCAGCTCCCTTGCCCCCCTGCCCCCCAGCCCCCCTTAAGGAGACAACTACCTTGTCAAATGTAATTTATCAAGCGCAGCCGCCCCTGGAATTTATACCCCCAGCGCTCAACCCCTTATTTCTACGAACTGTGCATTTGTTACTACCAAGTTGGATTGGCTGGCAAACAGCTATTACCCAAATTGAAGCAGACAATGTAGAGGTTTTGGTTGATCTGTATCGCCAATTTCAAGAGGGTAAAATCCGCTTTATGTTGGCTTTTCGCCATCCCAAAACGGATGATCCGTTGTCTTTAGGCTACTTGCTGTCTCAACTCGTGCCAATGGTAGCACGAGAGCAGGGCAAAGTACTACAATCTCCGATTCATGCTCATTTTATCTACGATCGCGGTATTCCTCTATGGGCGGGTGCTTACATTGGTTGGGTTGCTTCTCGTTTGGGTGGGACTCCCATTCAGCGGGGTAAGGCTGACTGGACGGGTTTACGTTCGGCGCGTGATTTGTTTGCCAATGGCAAGTTGCCGATGGCGGCAGCGCCAGAAGGTGCTACCAATGGTCTGTCGGAGATTATCAGCCCACTGGAACCAGGTATTGCCCAATTAGGTTTTTGGTGTGCTGAAGATTTGCACAAGGCAGAACGCTCCGAGCAGGTTTTAATTGTACCAGTTGGGATTAAATATAGTTATGTTGCTGCTCCTTGGGATGCGATCGCTGAACTTTTAAGTCAATTGGAAGCGGCTAGTGGTTTAACTGTGAATCCAGGCGGACAAGCTAATGCTGCCTCAATGGAGTTACTTTATCCCAGATTGTTGACTTTGGCAGAACATTTATTGTCTTTGATGGAAAAATTTTATACTCGGTTTTATCATCAAAAGCTGCCAGATTCTCAAAATATATCAGGGGAAATCAATGATAGAAATGAAGCGCTAGCTGTACGTTTACAAGCTTTATTGCATGTGGCGCTACAAATATCAGAACAGTATTTTGATTTGCAGCCAAAGGGAAAGTTGAGTGACCGCTGTCGGCGGGTAGAACAGGCTGGTTGGAATTATATTTTTAGAGAAGATTTCAAGGATGTCAAAGGGTTATCAGCTGTAGAAAAAGCATTAGGCGATCGCGTTGCCGAAGAAGCAAATGCCCGCCTGTGGCACATGCGATTAGTAGAAAGTTTTGTCGCAGTTTCTGGTAATTATATCCGTGAGAAACCAACAGTAGAAAGGTTTGCTGAGACAACTCTAATTTTATGGCAAATGATTGCTAAAATCAGGGGTGATAAAGCTTTACGGCGTCCACAATTAGGTAAGCAACGAGTAAAAATTACCATTGGTGAGCCAATTTCTGTTTCTGAGCGTTACCCAGTTTATCAAGAAAGTCGTTTGAGTGCGAGGCAAGCTGTTGCTGATTTAACGAATGATTTGCAACAGGCAATGCAAAGTTTAATTTGATATAGCCTGATAACCTCACCCCCAACCCCTCTCCTTACTAAGGAGAGGGGAGATAAAGCACAGCTTTATCGGGGTGAGGTTAAGGTGTACCTCACTTGCTTAGGAAACGCTATAAACGTTAATTCGATGGCTTTGATTTAACCCCGCTTCCATTCCTCTCCCCGAAACGGAGAGAGGCTTAAAAACCTAATTATTGCTTTGCTCCTCCCTTTCCCCGTGGGAGAGGGGTAAAACGGGAATTATGGTTATTTTGCCGGACATGATATCACTCAACCGAGAAGCGCTATAAAAACAAATAAAGTTTTATAGCCATTTTCAATCCGGTGAGGTACAGGTATGCAAATAGACCTAACCCCCTAACCCCCTGACCCTAATCCCCATTAAATTCGGGCTTAGCCCGAATTTAATGGGGGCCCCGAGTTCCTGCTTCGGGAAGGGGGAACAATTCAAAGCCTCTCTCCTAAAAGGAGAGAGGTTTACCAGAGAGGTCAAAATTGTACCTCACTAGTTTGAGAACCGCTATATTTTATCAAATTTATATAATTAATTCCCTTAAATAATCTCTTTCTAAAAACTCACGACTTTTGCAGACAAAATTGCTGGAATTATGTTTGAAATATTGAATGAAAAAAAAAACCGTAAATGCACGCATATTATAAGCAGAACAGAAATTGTCAGCAGCAGGCGTAAATCAAGACACCATCTTGTTTTCCGTTGGACATAATCCAAAAGTTATAGAAAAAAGTCGGGTAGTTAGCTCTATTAAATTTATGTATAGCCTGCAAATACTGGCGAGCGCGTGTTTAGTCTCAGACTTTTATTTGGAAGAGAATTATGTCTCAGGGAATATGCCTTTATTGATATTTTGAATTTGAGATCTATGCTAATTATTTTTGATATGAAATCTGCCTACAAAGTTGAAAAGACAATATTTATATTCAGCAAAAATTCACAAAAGACATAATTAAAGTGATTAAGTCTTTTTGAGCCAGATTATCTAGTTGAATCTCAAAAATATTTAGAGCAGAATAGCATCAAGTAGTTAAGTTAAAGAGCTTAATTACCTCCAAAACAACTTGCATTCAATCAATTCATCTAGGAGTAAATTATGTCAATTATCGCTGTTTCTGAACTACATAATACTGGCTTTCAATTGTTTGAAGATTCTGAAAGCTTTCTCAATGAATTAAGTGATATGGATTCCACTTCTATAAGTGGTGGTACTGGTGCTGGTGGTGGCGCTGGTGGTGGTGGTGGCGGTTATGGTGGTGGTGATATTAGCAATCCTACCGCATTGACCAAGCTAGCTGAAGCATTTGTGTATGTATATGGCGTTGGTCATATTGCCAATCTAGCTAAATCATTCAGTGCAGGCGGCAATCAACAACAATAGTTCACTACTAATCTTTGTGACGCTTAGCAAAGGCAAGGGAAAAAATAATCTCTGCTAAGCTAATATGCGTCCAAGTTGCATAATCAATTGTAAAGATTGTCATTTGTCATTGAGCATCGATTCAGTAATCAAAAACCTAACCCCCCAGCCCCCTTCCCTTCAAGGGAAGGGGGAGCGAAACTCCCCTCTCCTCGTAGGAGAGGGGTAGGGGGAGAGGTTCTTCTAGGATTACTGAGGAGCGAAACTCCCCTCTCCTCGTAGGAGAGGGGTAGGGGGAGAGGTTCTTCTAGGATTACTGAGGAGCGAAACTCCCCTCTCCTCGTAGGAGAGGGGTAGGGGGAGAGGTTCTTCTAGGATTACTAAATTGATACATGAGAATTTTCTTGTGGGATGGGCGTCTCGCCCGTCCGTTGCAGGCTGTCCGTTCCACACCAAAACATATAGATTTTATGGACTATTTTAGCTGTGTTACGCCACTACAAAGTTAAGATTTATTTAATAAATAGTTTTTCAGGGTTGTTTTGTGTATTTTAATTACTAAAGTTTGGGTAATAACTGCGCTCAACATTTCTATTTAAACATGAAAAGTAGGACAAGTTTTTGCTTGTCCTACAATTGCGGAACGCAACTTTGTTTGATAGAGAGCTATAGTGTTTTAGCCAAGACCCAAATTATTTAAATGAGTTTCTAAGAGTGATGCGATCGCTTCCGGATGAGCCTTTTTGTATTTCTTTTTACCAAGCTGTAAAATACAGTTGGGTGCGCTGCTACAGCGTTTTTGGCAGCCAGTATGCTCAATTGTAACTTTGTCTAACAGACCGCGATCGCACAAGGTCTTTTCTAATTCTGATAATAATCCTTTACCGCCCCGCTTCAGACAACCAGACTTTTGACACACCATAATCCTAGCCTCGGATTGAGGTAGTATATTGTGGTTTGGGCAAACATCTATTGGTGAAACCTGATAGGCTTTTAGTTTAATCTTGCCTGTGTGTTTGTCTAATTTACTAAATCCATAAACACGAATTTGTTCACCAGGCTGTAAAGATAAACTCAGAGGCTTACGTAACTCTTTGGGGATTTTAATTAGCAGATCACCAGAAGCAATTGCTAACTGCAAATATTTAGATTTACCTGGTATATCACCAACAAAACCGAGAAACTGTCCCTCCAGGTTTACTTCTGATAACTTCAAAAATTTGTCACCCATGATTGATTATAAGTTAGGAGTTAGGAGTTATATCAAGTTCGGCTAATTACTTACGATATAGTCGGTTTGCCTGGTAATAGGTAATTGGTAATTGGTGAGCCAGCGCGGGGACAGGGGGTTTCCCCCATGAGCGACTGGCTCTCCCGTTGGGTGATTGTTTTTTACTATTACCCATTACCCATTACCCATTACCAACCCCCACAGGTATCATAAGTGTTTAAACGGACATGATATTAGGAGTTAGGAGTTAGAATCATCTTAAATTGTTTGTGAATGATTGCATTTATTTTTGCTATGTGTACTTTGTGTCCTAATGATAGACTGTAGTACTACATTAAAAAGTTTCATATTCACAATTTAAATTAGATATCTGTAAGATGATGTCTCTTAAATTACAAAATATACTTTTAACCTCTCTCCAAACCTCTCTGCTTCAAGGAGAGAGGCTTTGAATTGTTCCCCCTTACCTCACAGGGAAGGGGGTTAGGGGGTTAGGTTTCAATAAATTTGATGTTTTGTAAAATACTTAAGAGACATCCTCTAAAAGTTAAGAGATATAACTCCTAACTCTTAACTCCTAACTCCTAATTTTTATTATGCAAGGCGTTTAGCTTCTACAGTTTGAGGTAAATTTTCTGGGCCTGGTAAATTACGAAATTCTAATTCCCAACCATTTGCTAAGGTGAGAATCTTACCCTCGTTTCCTTCTGTTTGTTTAACAACTACTTCTTCTAAATCTTTTTTGGCAACATAGACAACCAAATCGCCGGCATCATTCATCCGTAGCATTACTTTCATTAGTTTCCTCAACAGATTCTAGTTCTTTTTTCTTACAACCAACGACAAACCCTGTATTCATAAAATGCACGGCATATATATAGGAACTTTGTAAAAAAGTGCCTATACTTGCTATGTAGCCAATATCTCCCTTTTTCGCTAAAACTGCGCCAATTTCTTGACCGGGAAAAGTACCATCGTTTTTAATCAGTTTGCGAATTCTGACTTTTTGACCGATTTCAAAAGCAGGTGGTAAGTCCAGTTCTAATTCATCGCGTTGCATGAGAATACCTCTGTTCTCTGACCAAATTCAACAGTTCTTCGGTGGTGAGGCTGCGTTTTTTCTGTACTGACTGCTGACGGACAGCATCTAAAACAGACTGAGTTTCTTCTGGGTTGAGAAAGATACCGTGCTGTTCTAGTAAATTTGCAACTAAATGCCTACCAGAATGCTTACCCAGGACTAAACGTCGTTCCCAACCTACCTCTTCAGGTGCAAATGGTTCGTAGGTGACGGGGTTTTGCAGTACAGCATGAGCGTGAATTCCAGACTCGTGAGCAAAGGTATTTTCGCCAACAATTGCTTTCCAAGGCGGGACATGGGAATTTGAAGCGGAAGCGACAAGTTGCGACAGTTCCAACAAACGAGGCGTATCAATACCTAAATCAATACCGTAGATGCGTTTGATGGACATGACAACTTCTTCTAAAGCTGCATTTCCGGCTCTTTCACCTAAGCCGTTCACTGTGGTATTTACTGATTTGGCTCCAGCTTTGATACCAGCAAGAGCATTGGCAGTTGCTAAACCAAAATCATTGTGGGTGTGAATTTCCACAGGAATTGATAAAGCTGAAACCAGCCGCTTGACTTTGGCGTAGGTGCTGAAAGGGTCAAGAACGCCTACGGTGTCGCAGAAGCGAAATCGTGATGCACCCCATTCTTGAGCAGAAAGTGCTACATCTAAAAGGAAGTTGTCATCTGCTCTAGAAGAATCTTCTCCACCGACAGCTACCCAAAGACCGCGATCGCTAGCGAAGCTGATACAATCTTTTAATCTTTGCAAACTGACTCGCCACTGACCATGAAATTTAGCAGCAATTTGGATTCCAGAAACAGGAATGGCAATATGCACTCGCTTCATTCCAGAAGCAATAGAAGCTTTAATATCTGATATAACAGCGCGGTTCCAACCGAGGAGTTTTGCTTGCAAACCCAAGTCAGAAATTATTGATATCGCGCGAATTTCATCTTCACCCATTGCCGGAATTCCCACTTCTAATTCCGGAACACCAATGGAATCGAGAAATTTAGCGATCGCTACTTTTTCTTTGAGGGTAAAAGCAACACCTGCGGCTTGTTCACCATCACGTAATGTAGTGTCATTAATTAGAATTTCATTCATCTCAAACATCCCTCTTAAGAATTTGTCTTTGTATCCCTTCTGGATTATGAACCTATTTTTCTGCCATTGCTGGTAGTGGTTAATACCTAATACAAATGCTGAAGGATGAATGGTAAATGCGATAAACTCTTTCAGTTAATAATTCATCTTCATGATTCTTTAATATTAACCAAATAATAAGTTCACATCTGTATGGCAGAAAACCAAAAGCATGTATAATTTAAGAATTGCTCTTACCCTTACTATGTAAAGTTTTTTCGAGTAGTAAGTAACTGACATAGTTATTAGCAAGTCCTAGAGAAAATAAGATAGCAAATCCAGCAATTAAAGTAGAAAGCATGGTGTTACCTCATACAAATAGGGAATGGGGATTAGGGGCAATGGGGAATGGGTCAAGAATTTAACTTGAAATCTTCTGGTTTATGCCTTCTATTTAATATTGTTCATCGAGCCAATCTAAAATCCGCTCTAGCTGCTCTAAATTAACCAGTCCATACTGCCAGAGAAGCATCGGTAACGGCCCATTATCCAATTCACGGTGTCGTAGTGCTACAGCAATATCTGCATTTGAAAGTGCAAGCTCCTTGTGTAAAAAATTGATAAATTTTACTTCACTGTTACGGGTGGTCATTATTAGTAATACTTCGGCTACGCTCAGTAAAAGTTCGTAATTCGTAATTAAGACAAATTTTTAAAAGCTTTACATAGGCTGTTCTATTTCTTCTTTGTCTTCCACTCAGCACTCAGGACTATAATCCCAGCAACGTTCTAGCCACTGGATTAATTCGTGGCGAGAAGCTAAAAATTGCATAACCGTACTACGGATGAGAACAGCTTCGAGGAAATTATTTACTTTTACCCGTAAAGAACCATCAGCAGGACAGGAACAGCAAATCATCAACTCTTGTAAACGATGATAGATGAGCCAGCGATCGCTCAGAGGAATCTGCAAAATTTGATCTGTGTCATTTGTCATTTGTCATTTGTCCTTTGTCAATTGTGGTTTGCTTGTGACTACTGTGTATTGGTTATTGATTTCTGAATGATGACTGATGGTTGATGACTATTGACTGTTGACTATTGACTATTGACTGTTGACCGTTGACTGTTGACCGTTGACTATTGACTGTTGACTGTTGAGTGTCAATGTTTGCAGTTGTTGTTCTAGTTGTTCAATGCGTGCGACTAAAGAGCGAATGACGCTGGCTTCGACATCGGGTAGTTTTCCGTGGTCTAGAGGAGAAAGGCTGGTGTTTTGTTGACGAGAAATAATTCGACCGGGAACGCCTACAACGGTACAATCAGAAGGAACATCACGTAAAACAACTGAACCTGCACCAATACGCACGCGATCGCCAATTTGCAGATTACCTAAAACTTTTGCACCTGCTCCCACCACAACGTTTTTACCCAAGGTAGGATGACGCTTACCGCTATCTTTTCCCGTTCCGCCAAGGGTGACACCTTGGTAAATCAGTGTGTAGTCACCGACAATCGCAGTTTCACCAATGACAACGCCCATACCGTGGTCGATAAACACGCCTTTACCAATCTCTGCACCTGGATGAATTTCGATTCCTGTCAAAAACCGACCCCAGTGGGAAATTAGGCGGGGAATGAAACCTACCCCTCGACGATGTAACCAGTAGGCGAGACGATGTAAACAAAGAGCGTGTAATCCAGGGTAGCAAAACACCACCTCTAACCAATTACGTGCTGCGGGATCGCGTTCAAAAATAATGCGAAAATCACTCAATAATGGCTCAAAAAAAACGCCAGAGAGTAACTTTTTTAGCAGAGATGTATTTGTAGAATCCGCTGTTTTTGTAGACTTAATATTTTTGATACTGTCAAATGACTGTTGCATCGTTACTGTCTGGTTGAAAGAGCCATGTGCTATTTTTATGCTTATATCAGGTAGCTCCCAACTGGACAGTACATCTCATGTAGATTGTATTTATTGGATTAATTAAGCTTGTACTCATCCACCCAAAACCCGGAATTACTAGGATTTTAAAATTGCTATGGGGGTAGAGGTACTAGTGTTTTAGGGAGGGGGTACTAGTATTTTTAATATGGGGGGTTAAGAGTTTTTGTACTCACTACAAACATCTTTAACTGTAAGACTTTACAGCAATTTAGTTAAGATATTTTGCAATATATTAAGCTGTACTCAATACCTTGTAAATATGCAGTAGACAGGAATACAACTTAAAATTCTGTATATGCAGTTACTATTGTTATTTTATGATTTTGGCACTGATAAAACCAAATTCTTCATTTTATTTTAGCTTTTCTTGTCTGTATTCACATATACTTTTTCTGTAGGGTGCGTTCTTATAGGGTTAAAAAACTTGGTTAGCCCAAAAGCTTCTAGATGTAGGGTGTGTTATGCCGAAAGAATCGCGCACCGTATGACATATATGGTTATGGTAAAATCACTATAATCAAAAATCTGCTTTTTCCCTCAGCGTGAAAACCGACAGCATATTTTATCGCCTCTTTCAAGAATTACCCAGCATCTTCTTTGAACTAATTGGCAACCCTCCTGAAACTGCAAACATCTATCAATTTGCTTCAGTTGAAATCAAACAAACAGCTTTCAGAATTGATGGTGTATTTCTTCCCATCCCAGATGAAGAAAGCCCGATTTATTTTGTCGAAGTCCAATTTCAACCAGATTCAGACATTTACTTGCGCCTTGTATCAGAAATTTCTTTATACTTACGCCAAAATAAACGTAACAATCCTTGGCGAGGAGTGGTGATTTATCCTACTAGAAATATTGATATAGGTGTTCAAGAAGATTTCTTAGAATTCTTCCAGAGTCGGCGTATCAGTTTAATTTATTTAGATGAACTAGGTTCAACTGCATCACTACCGCTAGGCATTGCTACAATAAAATTAGTAATTGAAGAGGAAAATACGGTGATTAACACCGCCAGGGAATTAATCAACCGTACCCAGCAAGCGGTAAATTTGCAACTGCCACAAAAACAATTATTAGAATTGATTGAGACAATCTTGATTTATAAATTGCCTAACATCAGTCGAGAGGAGATAGAAGCAATGTTTGGATTAAGTGAATTGAAGCAAACACGAGTTTATCAAGAAGCTGAACAAGAAGGTAAACAGAAAGGTCGTTTGGAGGCAAAATTAGAAGCTGTACCTAAGCTTTTAGCACTGGGTTTAACTACCGAACAAATAGCACAGGCGTTAGACTTGACTATTTCACAAGTCCAGCAAATAGCACAGCAAACGCTCCCAAATCAACAGTAAGGTAAACTGAAAAATTAAGAGATATAGTTATGGTAAAATCACTATAATAAAAAATCTGCTTTTTCCCTCAGCGTGAAAACCGACAGCATATTTTATCGCCTCTTTCAAGAATTACCCAGCATCTTCTTTGAACTAATTGGCAACCCTCCTGAAACTGCAAACATCTATCAATTTGCTTCAGTTGAAATCAAACAAACAGCTTTCAGAATTGATGGTGTATTTCTTCCCATCCAAGACGAAGAAAGCCCGATTTATTTTGTCGAAGTCCAATTTCAACCAGATTCAGACATTTACTTGCGCCTTGTATCAGAAATTTCTTTATACTTACGCCAAAATAAACGTAACAATCCTTGGCGAGGAGTGGTGATTTATCCTACTAGAAATATTGATATAGGTGTTCAAGAAGATTTCTTAGAATTCTTCCAGAGTCGGCGTATCAGTTTAATTTATTTAGATGAATTAGGTTCAACTGCATCACTACCGCTAGGCATTGCTACAATAAAATTAGTAATTGAAGAGGAAAATACGGTGATTAACACCGCCAGGGAATTAATCAACCGTACCCAGCAAGCGGTAAATTTGCAACTGCCACAAAAACAATTATTAGAATTGATTGAGACAATCTTGATTTATAAATTGCCTAACATCAGTCGAGAGGAGATAGAAGCAATGTTTGGATTAAGTGAATTGAAGCAAACACGAGTTTATCAAGAAGCCAAACAAGAAGGTAAACAAGAAGGTAAACAAGAAGGTAAACAAGAAGGTAAACAAGAAGGTCGTTTGGAGGCAAAATTAGAAGCTGTACCTAAGCTTTTAGCACTGGGTTTAACTACCGAACAAATAGCACAGGCGTTAGACTTGACTATTTTACAAGTCCAGCAAATAGCACAGCAAACGCTCCCAAATCAACAGTAAGGTAAACTGAAAAATTAAGAGATATAGTTATGGTAAAATCACTATAATAAAAAATCTGCTTTTTACCTCAGCGTGAAAACCGACAGCATATTTTATCGCCTCTTTCAAGAATTACCCAGCATCTTCTTTGAACTAATTGGCAACCCTCCTGAAACTGCAAACATCTATCAATTTGCTTCAGTTGAAATCAAACAAACAGCTTTCAGAATTGATGGTGTATTTCTTCCCATCCAAGACGAAGAAAGCCCGATTTATTTTGTCGAAGTCCAATTTCAACCAGATTCAGACATTTACTTGCGCCTTGTATCAGAAATTTCTTTATACTTACGCCAAAATAAACGTAACAATCCTTGGCGAGGAGTGGTGATTTATCCTACTAGAAATATTGATATAGGTGTTCAAGAAGATTTCTTAGAATTCTTCCAGAGTCGGCGTATCAGTTTAATTTATTTAGATGAACTAGGTTCAACTGCATCACTACCGCTAGGCATTGCTACAATAAAATTAGTAATTGAAGAGGAAAATACGGTGATTAACACCGCCAGGGAATTAATCAACCGTACCCAGCAAGCGGTAAATTTGCAACTGCCACAAAAACAATTATTAGAATTGATTGAGACAATCTTGATTTATAAATTGCCTAACATCAGTCGAGAGGAGATAGAAGCAATGTTTGGATTAAGTGAATTGAAGCAAACACGAGTTTATCAAGAAGCCAAACAAGAAGGTAAACAAGAAGGTAAACAAGAAGGTAAACAAGAAGGTCGTTTGGAGGCAAAATTAGAAGCTGTACCTAAGCTTTTAGCACTGGGTTTAACTACCGAACAAATAGCACAGGCGTTAGACTTGACTATTTCACAAGTCCAGCAAATAGCACAGCAAACGCCCCCAAATCAACAGTAAGATAATTTGAATAAATTCATACCTTCACTGAGCAACGTTATATTTTTAAATATGACTAATGTAGGGTGTGTTATGCCGTAAGGCTAACGCACCTTAAATTATCGATGGTGTGGTATTTTCAGCCATCGCACACTACTTACAATTGATATGTGCTAAGACAGGGAGAACATGAATCTCGAAATCCCATGAAACAGCAAAAAAATCAATTCAGCCATCTCACGGCGATTGAAAGAACTTACCTGTCATTTCCTGCACAGTTTTTATTAAATCAAAACCTGCTTCAAGGTAAAATTCTAGATTTTGGTTGTGGCTTGGGTAATGATGTTAAATTATTAAGCCAAAAAGGCTTTGATATTACAGGCTATGACCCTTATTATTTTCCCCAATATCCTCAAGAGCAATTCGATACTATAATTTGCTTTTATGTTTTAAATGTTTTGTTTGCTGAAGAACAAACCAATGTTTTGATGGATGTATCACATTTATTAAAACCAGGAGGTAAAGCTTATTATGCCGTGAGGAGAGATATTAAAAAAGAAGGTTTCCGAGAACATTATATCCATAAAAAATCTACATATCAATGTATTGTAAAACTACCCTATTCTTCAATATATTTAGATGAACTTCGGGAATTTTATCAATATATTCATTATAATCATCAACGGAATACAACTAATTATTGCATCTTCTGTAATCCTCCAAAAAATTTAAAATTATTAACTGAATCAGCAACGGCTTATGCCATGTTTGATGGTTATCCTATAAATAAAGGGCATGTTTTAATTATTCCTAAACGTCATGTCAGCAGTTATTTTGATTTACCATTTAAAGAACAGTCTGCTTGCTGGTTTATGGTGAACAAAGTACAAGAAATTCTCAAAATAGAATTTAAACCTGATGGTTTTAATGTAGGAATGAATGTTAATCGAGCAGCAGGTCAAAATATGATGCACGCGAGTATTCATATCATTCCTCGATATAAGGGTGATACTGTCTCTACGAAAAGTGGCATCAGGCACGTTATTCCTAAAACGAAATAATATGATGTTTCATTAATTAGAAATACACTGGAAAATCTTTTGTGTCTTTGTGCCTTAGTGGTAAAAAATCAAAGAACCATAGAGACACGAAGACACAAAGAGAATTTTTCAAGTTAGCTTTTAACTAACGATCGCGATCGCAATTTTCCCAGCTGCACGCCCAGTTTCGCTATAAATATGAGCAGCAGCTAGTTCTTGTAAAGGAAAGGTGCGGTCAATTACTGTGCGGATTTTGCCAGCTTCTATCAAATCCTTGAGGTAATTCAAGTCTTGAGAGTTGGGTTTCTCAAACACCAATTTCGCTTTTTGACCGGGAAGAAAAGATGTTAAAACGCTCTCCACCACAACTTCTGGGGAGGGTAGCGTTGTGATGTATATTCCGTTGGGTTTGAGGACTTTTTTCGTGTCAGATAGCGATCGCGCCCCAACCGGATCAAAGATAATATCGTACTGTGCTGTATCTTGGGTAAAGTCTTGTTGCTTATAATCGATAACGCGATCGCTCCCCAAAGATTTTACCAAATCTAAGTTTTTAGTACTGCTAACACCAGTCACCTCAGCACCCAAAGCCTTGGCAATTTGCACCGCAAAAATCCCCACACCGCCGGAAGCACCATTGATTAACACAGCTTGTCCTGATTGAATATTACCCAAGTCACGCAAAGCTTGCAAAGCTGTGAGAGCGGCTAAGGGTACAGTTGCAGCTTCTGCAAAACTCAAGTTATTTGGTTTGAGCGCCAGTAGGTTTTCTGGGATGGCTGCAAATTCCGCGTAAGATCCTCCCGGAAAGATAGTGCTACCGTAAACAACATCTCCTGGCTTAAAACGCATCACACCAGAACCAACTTCTACCACTTCTCCCGCCACATCAAACCCTAAAATCTTGGGGAATTGGTAGCCTGTGAGCAAGCTTAACATTCCTTTGCGGATTTTCCAATCAATGGGATTAACACTACTAGCATGAATTTTTACTAGTAACTGGTCAGGCTTGATTTTTGGTTGCTGCACTTCTTCATACTGCAACACTTCAGCGGGGCCGTACCGACGGATGACGACTGCTTTCATAGCATTCCTCCTGCTACCCTGTTGGACTCACACAATTGAGAAAGCCTGTTATTGCTTCTGACTTTAGTTTAGCGGTTAGATTGAATTTAGATGAATTTCAATTTACACCTGTATGCCAGCTAGAGACATCTATCACAACAATGTCAAAAATGCTTTGATCAAAGATAAATGGAAAATAACTCACGAGCCACTGACTCTAAAGTTTGGTAAAAAAGACTTATATAGGACTCATATTTGATTTTTGAACAAAACTCAGTACACCTTTATTCCTTCTTCCTAGTCCCCAGTCCCCAGTCCCCAGTCCCTTACCTCTACGAGTGATTCAGAAATCAAATCGGATTGCTATATATTTATCTAGGTGCTAGTCAATTGGTACCAGCCGAAAAAGCAATACCTAACAGTATCTTTGAGGATTTATTTGAGGAACCCATCGGTAAATTGTTGCTCAAAAATCACCGTTTAAAACTGATTAGCTTTGATCCAAAACAGGAGGTCATTAAACAATGGATCACACCCAATTAGATTATTATCGTCAAGTAATTGAGACTATCCTGAGTGAATATGCTGGGCTGCCCTATTCCTATGCGGATATTAAATCAGAAGTAGTGTTTGATCGAAACCGCGTTGGCGCAGCCTCTCCGAAGGAGACTCGCTATCTGTGGATCGATCTCGGTTGGGATGGCGATCGCCGCATTCATGGCTGTCTGGTTCATATTGACCTGATTGATGGCAAAATCTGGATTCAACGCGATGGCACTGAACAAGGCATTGCTGCCGATTTAGAACGGGCTGGAATTCCTAAAGAACACATTGTACTTGGGTTTCGTCCACCGGAGTTAAGACCCTACACAGGCTATGCAGTCTGCTGATTGGCGTAGTGGCTCGTTGTCAGACATCCCCTGATTTAGATAAAAAAAATTAAATTATTTGAAATAAATCGCATTAGGCTATCTATTCTTATGAGCCTGTATGCCTCTTCAGCTAAGGCTTAGAGAGGTAATTGCACATCTTTATCAAAGCAAAAATTAAAAAATTATAAACGGCATTTTTAACTCAAAAAAAATGATATGTTGGATACAGAATTGAATTTCGCACGTATCTGGAGTAGTACGACTTAAACTACTCCAGTTTTTCCCCTTAATCCCCAGAAATTTGTTTGATTTATCGGGGTTTAAGGATAATTTGAGTACACATTCGTGTGAACAAAAAAAGTTAAAACCAATCCCAAATCCTTACAGGGATTGCATTTTGGCTGAGTACAAAGAAAACCTGAACCCCTGTCCATAAATACTCGCACCCCAGCCATAAAATACTAGAACCCCTACCTGAAAAAAATTTTTTAATTCTTTCTAATACTGGAAAGATTAGGGTTTGAGGATTTGAGTACAAACTTAATAAATCCAATAAATTCTATCCAGATAGACGCGCCGTCTAGCCTGTGGATGGCTGCTATAAATCTTATATCGCCAATCACTTAACGGTTCTACACAAAAACGAAACGAAAAGTGAGTGGAGGGATGAGATAGCACCATGCCTCAATGAATAGAAGTCGCGGCTGTACCCACAAATTCTACCCAAGAACCAAGCGTTGACACACACCAGCCGAACTCAAGGATTTTATCACCTGCCTTCCTGCACGCGTTTACCTACCGCTACAGGGTTGGCAGGGTGGGTACAACAAGCGGCTTCAATTCCTGGGCATAGGAAAGTAGCAACGGCATCTCCCACAGTGGCAGCCTGTCCACCGATTCCTTGCGAAATTCAATGACACTACCGGCTACAGAACTCCTCAATTCTAATCAGGAACCATCAGGAACTCAAGCAAAATCGGGTGGTTGCGGATGCGACAGCAAAAGCAGCGCCACCGTGGAAATGGACGAAAAGCTCATTGAGCGTATTGCCAAACATCCCTGCTACAGCGAAGACGCACATCACCACTACGCCAGAATGCACGTTGCAGTTGCACCAGGTTGTAACATTCAATGCAACTATTGCAACCGCAAATATGACTGCGCTAACGAAAGCCGTCCGGGAGTAGTTAGCGAATTGCTCACACCAGAAGAAGCAGCACACAAAGCTTTGGTGATTGCAGGTAAGATTCCCCAAATGACAGTGGTGGGAATTGCGGGGCCTGGCGACCCCTTGGCGAACCCAGAAAAGACATTCCGCACTTTTGAATTGATTGCAGACAAAGCACCAGATATCAAGCTTTGTTTATCAACCAACGGTTTAATGCTCACCGAACACATCGATCGCATTAAACAATTAAACATCGATCACGTTACAATCACCTTTAACACCATCGACCCAGAAATCGGCGCACAGATTTATTCTTGGGTTCACTACAAGCGCAAGCGTTACAGAGGCATTGAAGGCGCTAGAATTCTGCTCGAAAAGCAAATCGAAGGTTTGCAAGCCCTCAGAGAAGCTGACATCTTGTGCAAAGTCAACTCCGTGATGATTCCGGGAATTAACGACCAGCATTTAATCGAAGTGAATAAATTCATTCGTGAAAATGGCGCATTCCTACACAACATCATGCCGCTGATTTCAGCACCAGAACACGGTACACACTTCGGCTTAACCGGTCAGCGCGGCCCCACACCCAAAGAAGTCAAAGAAGTACAAGACAACTGCGCCGGCAACATGAAAATGATGCGTCACTGTCGCCAGTGCCGAGCCGATGCAGTAGGATTATTGGGAGAAGACCGCAGCCAGGAATTTACCAAAGATAAATTCTTGGAAATGGCACCAGAATATGACCTCGAACAACGTGCCACTGTTCACGAGGGTATTGAGAAATTTAAAGAAGAACTAAAATTAGCTAAAGAAAAGGCGCAAACTGGCAAAAAAGCTGCCAATAATCCCAAAATCTTAGTTGCAGTCGCAACCAAAGGTAGTGGCTTAGTTAACCAACACTTCGGTCATGCGAAGGAATTCCAGATTTACGAAGTGGATGGTAACGAAGTTCGCTTTATCAGTCATCGCAAGATTGATCAATATTGTCAAGGTGGATACGGTGAAGAAGCCACTTCTGACCATATTATAAAAGCGATCGCCGATTGCAAAGCAGTGTTAGTTTCCAAGATTGGCAACTGTCCAAAAGAAAAATTGCATGAAGCAGGCATACAGACTGTTGAAGCTTACGACGTAATTGAAAAGGTTGCTTTAGAGTTTTACGAGCAATGGAATAGGGATTAGGGACTGGGGACTAGGGACTAGGGACTGGGGACTAGGGACTAGGGACTGGGGACTGGGAAAGTATTTTTCCAATACCCAATACCCAATCCCCAATACCCAATCCCTAATACCCAATTCCCAATTCCCAATCCCCAATTCCCAATTCCCAAAAAGGAGAATAATCATGGCTTACAATATCACTAGCCAATGTATTTCCTGCAATCTATGTCTGTCTGTATGTCCCACAGGTGCAGTTAAGGTAGTTGACGGTCAGCACTGGATTGACCCAGAACTTTGTACAAACTGTATTGGTAGTGTTTATAGCGTAGCTCAGTGTAAAGCTGGTTGTCCCACCTGCGATGGTTGCGTGAAGCAGCCTAGCGATTATTGGGAAGGCTGGTTTGCCAAATATAATCACGTATTAGCGAAATTAACTAACAAACAAGATTATTGGGAACGTTGGTTTAACTGCTATTCGCAGAAATTCTCTGAGCAGTTGCAAAAGCGTCAACACCAAGTATTAGAAGTGTAAAGAAGGTTCAAAGACTGAAGGATCAAAGATAAAACCTAGACTTCAGTTCGCACTGCACATTTCATCCTTCATTCTTCAAGTTAGAATCTATGCAAAAGAATTGCATCTATCTGGACAATAATGCTACCACTAAGGTAGACCCAGCAGTTTTAGAGGCGATGCTGCCTTACCTCACCGATTATTACGGCAATCCCTCTAGTATGCATACTTTTGGCGGACAACTTGCCAAAGGTGTGAACACAGCTAGACAACAAGTTGCAGCTTTACTCGGATCTGATGAATCAGAGATTATCTTCACCAGTTGCGGAACTGAAGGAGATAACGCCGCAATTCGCGCCGCATTGTTAGCGCAACCAGACAAGCGACACATCATCACCACCCAAGTAGAACACCCTGCGGTGCTGAATGTCTGCAAACAACTGGAAACCCAAGGATATAACGTTACTTATCTTTCGGTGAACAGTCAGGGGCAATTAGATTTAAATGAATTAGAAGCCTCACTGACAGGAAACACCGCCTTGGTGTCGATTATGTATGCTAACAACGAAACAGGTACAATTTTCCCCATTGAACAAATTGGGTTACGTGTCAAAGAACATGGTGCTTTGTTCCATGTAGATGCGGTGCAAGCAGTGGGTAAACTCCCCTTGAATATGAAGACCAGCACCATAGACATGTTAACTCTGTCTGGTCACAAAATCCACGCACCCAAAGGTATTGGTGCTTTGTACGTGCGACGCGGCGTCAGGTTCCGCCCCTTGTTGATTGGTGGACACCAAGAACGCGGTCGTCGCGGCGGAACAGAGAATGTACCCGGAATTATCGGTTTAGGCAAAGCGGCGGAATTAGAACTGTTACACTTAGAAGAGGCGACCAATAGAGAAAGGAAATTGCGCGATCGCCTCGAACAAACTTTACTTGCTACTATTCCCAATTGCGAAGTTAACGGCGATCCGACGCAGAGATTGCCGAACACTACCAACATCGGCTTCAAGTATATCGAAGGTGAAGCTATCCTGCTTTCCCTCAATAAATACGGTATTTGTGCATCTTCTGGTTCTGCTTGTACTTCTGGTTCACTGGAACCTTCCCACGTCTTACGGGCAATGGGTTTACCTTACACCATCTTACATGGTTCCATTCGCTTCAGCCTTTGTCGCTACACCACAGAAGCCGAAATCGACCAAGTTATAGCAGTAATGCCCGGTATTGTAGAACGTTTACGCGCTCTTTCACCCTTCCAAAATGATGATGCAGGTTGGCTGCAAGAACAGTCATTAGTCAATAGTCATTAGTCAATAGTCATTAGTCAATAGTCATTAGTCATTGGTCATTAGTTTGCGACAAATGACTAATGACGAAGGACAACTGACAACCAACAACTGACAACTGACAACTAACAACTGACAACTGACAACTGACAACGGACAAAATTCATGTGGGACTACACAGATAAAGTATTAGAACTGTTTTACGAGCCGAAGAATCAGGGAGCTATCGAAGAAACCGACGAACCTGGGGTGAAAGTTGCCACGGGAGAAGTGGGTAGCATTGCTTGCGGTGATGCTTTAAGATTGCACTTGAAAGTGGAAGTCGCATCTGATCAGATTTTAGATGCTCGTTTTCAAACCTTTGGCTGTACAAGTGCGATCGCTTCTTCTAGTGCCTTGACTGAAATGATCAAAGGTTTAACCTTAGACGAAGCTTTGAAAGTCTCCAATAAAGACATTGCTAACTACCTTGGCGGTTTGCCAGAAGCTAAAATGCATTGCTCAGTTATGGGTCAAGAAGCGCTAGAAGCCGCTATCTATAATTATCGAGGCATTCCCCTCGCCGCCCATGATGACGATGATGAAGGTGCGCTAGTTTGCAGTTGCTTTGGCATCAGCGAGTCGAAAATTCGGCGCGTGATTATCGAAAATAACCTCACTGATGCTGAACAGGTAACAAATTATGTAAAAGCTGGTGGCGGATGCGGTTCCTGTTTAGCAAACATTGATGATATTATTAAATCTGTAAGGGAAGAAGCAACTGCGCCTGCTCTCAACAAAGATTATAGCGTAAAAGTCACTACAGATATAGCTAACTCTAAGCAACGACCGCTGACCAACGTTCAAAAAATTGCTCTGATTCAGAAAGTACTCGATGAAGAAGTTCGTCCCGTGCTGATCGCCGACGGGGGAGACGTAGAACTGTATGATGTAGATGGTGATCGCGTGAAAGTCCTACTTCAAGGTGCTTGCGGTTCTTGCTCGAGCAGCACAGCAACTTTGAAGATTGCGATCGAAGCCAGGTTACAGGATCGCGTCAGCAAGAACTTGATAGTCGAAGCGGTTGAGCCATAGCGCCAAGATTTACTCACAGCACAAATACACCTTAATGTGCAACAGCCAGAAACAGAAAGTAGGATTTGACCGATACAATTGTCTTCTCATCAATGCTTTATTCCTACTGACAACAAACAGCTAAAGCACATACGCGAAGGTATACAGCACCTAAGCGCGAATTTCATCCAACTCGCTTCAAAGGAATCAGGATATGAGCGCAACACTATACGACAAAATTGGCGGACAAGCAACAATTGAGAAAGTAGTTGAAGATTTGCACAAACGCATCTTAGCAGACGGTAGCGTTAGTCCGTTTTTCGCTAAGACAGATTTGGCAAAGCAACGCGGTCATTTTATCGCTTTCTTAGCTCAGCTACTTGAAGGGCCAAAGGAATACGCAGGTCGTCCAATGGACAAAACCCACACAGGTATGAGTGTACAGCCCCAACACTTCGAGGCAGTTACAAAACACCTGAGTGATGCAATGGCTACAAATGGAGTTTCAGCTGATGATATCAGCGCTGCAATGTCTCGCGTCTCCAATGTCAAAGGCGCTATTGTCAACAAGTAATTAGGACTAATGCCAATTTTGGATTTTAGATTTTAGATTTTGGATTTCAAAGCTTTTCCAGGAATATCTAATACTACTATCTATTCCAATTTGGTATTAGGCATTGATTTTTGAGGAATAACTAGGTCAACTCCTACTTAGTGTTTCCAGCTTACCGAAATTATGGCGTATTTGTAAAGTGTGTAATTCCTTTGTCATTTGTTTGATAAATGACAAATGACAAAGGTTAAATAAAAATTTAACTCCGAATCATTATGACACAAATGCCCACCGATTTTGCTGTGGAGCGATCGCCACCAGCGACGTTCTACATGCGCTCACTGCCGTAGCTCAACAGGCGTGAGAGACGAACAGACCCACCAACCAACCAATTGCAGGAAAACAAGAACCATGACTGACGAAAACATTAGACAGATAGCTTTCTACGGTAAAGGTGGTATCGGTAAATCTACTACCTCCCAAAACACCCTGGCAGCTATGGCAGAAATGGGTCAGCGCATCATGATTGTGGGTTGCGACCCCAAAGCTGACTCCACCCGCTTGATGCTCCACAGTAAAGCTCAAACCACAGTTCTTCACCTTGCTGCTGAACGCGGTGCAGTAGAAGACTTGGAACTCGAAGAAGTAATGTTAACCGGTTTCCGTGGTGTGAAGTGCGTGGAGTCTGGTGGCCCAGAACCCGGTGTAGGTTGCGCTGGTCGTGGTATTATCACCGCCATCAACTTCTTGGAAGAAGCTGGTGCTTACCAAGACCTAGACTTCGTATCTTACGACGTATTGGGTGACGTTGTGTGCGGTGGTTTTGCTATGCCTATCCGTGAAGGTAAAGCTGTGTTTGCTAAGGTTTTTGATTATGCAATTGATTTAAGATTTTGATTTTATATTGCCCTCTTTTTGCCCTAGCAAAATTTGCCTCAATCGGCAATTTGTTTGATTTTTATTATTTTATTTACCCTATTTTCTACCTCAGGTCAATAGGAATACATGATTTTTGATAAATTAAATACTATTTCAGCCATATTGTATTTATGAGTTTACTTATTAAAGCAGGAAACAAAGAATGAGGAAGAGACTTGTTTCCAATAGATTCCAGTAACGAATACAAGTTACTATCAAGCTATATTTGATTTAGTCTTTAGGATTATGGTATTTGAGATAGCCCAAGATGTGAGTTAATCTATTAATGTTACTTTTCAAAAAGTATAGAGAGAAATAATGCAAAGTTATTTACCAGAGGTTCAAAATTACTTAAACAGGTTCTTTAGAGCTAAAATCCAACAATATAACATGGATTATAAGTACTTACGGCCTCAAGAAGGCTACGGTTTTTACTACAGGCACGATGAAGTTACACAAGCTCTCTTCAACATTGTGTCTAATATACAGGAAACTTTTTGGGATTTAAGAATACCTGAAGCCTTCTCTTCTCCCCAAGAATTGATCAATATTTTAATAAATTTCTGATGTATTTTATCAAAACAAAATATGATTTTTGCGGATATATTTTATCACTATGAAGTAGAGGGTAAAGATCCTCCAGACCCCGTATTTGAAATAGGTAGAATTAATAATGAGGTTCTTAATGCTGTCAATCATGCTCTATCTTTAAAGGAAGTAGAAATTTACTTATCTGAAAAAATTTATGAAAAAACAACTATAGATAAAGCTATAGATAGGCTTATTATTATTTGCCAGCGGTTTCATTTGATTGCCAAACAGTTGGAAAGAAGGCATTTAGATAGGGGAAAAATTAGAGATACTTTAAGAATTAATGATGAATATGATACACAAGACTTATTACATGCCCTTTTAACAATTGATTTTGAAGACGTAATAAGAGAAGAAGTAGTTCCTAGTTTTGCTGGTAGTTCATCCAGAATAGATTTCTTACTAAAAGCAGAAAAAATAGCTGTAGAAGTCAAGTATACTAGTAAAACTCTAAAAGACGAAAAAATTGGTGAAGAATTACTTATAGATATTGCTAAATATAAAAATCATCCAAATTGTGAATACCTATTATGTTTTATTTATGATCCTGACCGTCATCTTAAAAATCCTGAAGGATTGATTAGTGATTTAAGTAATTATAGTAGTGATCAGCTAAAAGTGCGTGTTGTAGTCAATCCTTTGTAGTTGTAATTTGAATTTAATGTTTTTGAAAGTGAGTACGATTGTGTTAATAGAAATGTGGGTTATTACAGGGATCAAATCGTCTAGTCACGCTCTAACTCCTGGGCTAATTCTTCGGAAGTCACTTGAAAAGGTGAAACATTATAGCGATTGAGTACTTCTAGAAATTGGTGACGACTCACTCCAGCAACTTCCGCAGCTTTAGATTGAGAAACCATACCAACCTCATACCATTTCACAGTCGCCGCTAAACGCATTTCCTGAACAAACGTTTCTGGGTTACTGCGGAGTGCTGAAAACACACCATTGGGAAGTTCGATGCTAATTTGTATGCTCATAAATTCAGTTCGGTTTACAGATTTTTCTTAAGCTAACATTTATCATCCATTTTGCAGCATCCAAACTAACATAGCCACAATTTCTTCCACTGGTGGGAGAGGATAATCTAGCAAATCAATAGTCACGATATCATTTTCTAACTTGAGAAATCGCCACTGTGTACCACTGCTAATTGAACCATAAATAATCGAAATTGGGCGATTTTTTGCCGCATTAAATCTTTGTGCAGCTACCATCTCTGCAATACATTGTCCAAATCCAGTTCTTAAATCAGCCTTTTTTGCCTCAACAAGTACAAGTACAGGTGCTTCTATTTCTAATACTTCAGTGGAACGACTTAACAGAAAATCACACATTCCATTCAGTCCAACTGATTCATCAACTGTAAAATCTTCTCCAGAAAATAAGCTAACTTGCCGATTTAATATCCTTCTCACTTCTAATAAAACTGGGTAAATAATACCTTCTGAACGGGCTTTTTCACTAGCAGAAGAAGCAAGTGGTATACTTTCTTCCAAATATGCCTTTAGTGTGGCAGATACTTCAATTTTTTGGATATCAGGAAGAAATCGTCCACCTTCCTGTGTCTTTAGCCCAAAAGCTTCTTTAACCTTACTAATATTAGTAAATTGACTATAAGGCATAATTTATAAAATTCCTTATCTGAAATTTTTCTTGCTTTGTACCTTTGGATATTTGCCAGTAAAAATCAATTCCTATATCACAAATTATATCGGATATCGGCTTGACCTATACATATTTAATTCATTATCCGCATTAACTCTTAATTTTCTGTCTGTAACCGCAATCTCTCATTTTCTATTCTCAACTTCTCATTTTCCTGCTGAAGCTCAATAACCATATCTTGCAACTCTTGTACCTTAGACTTTTTCTTAATTGCTTGTTCAATGGCAACCTTGCGATTTTCCAGACTAAACCACTTTTGATAAATGGATGTATGCATATTCACCGAATGACCCAAATTATCAGCAGCAGCTTTAATCGGAATCCCCATTAAATGCGCTCTAATTGCCCAAGCATGGCGTAAATCATAGGGTTGAAAAGGAATCCCCACAAATCTAAACCATCTGTCTGTACCATGTCGAGCCGAATTAAGTTGTTTACTGGTAATTTTTCCTGCAATTTTCGCCTTTAATAATTCAATAGCCTCTGTATCTGTTTTTAAGTTAAAAGTTTCCACCCAACGCGGATATAATGGTAGAGCTTCCCGTTCTCCAGTTTTACATTCTTCATTGACACGCCATGTATCCATTATATTTTCTGATGATAACCACCAATCAATATCAGGATTAACAAAAATTTCTATTGGTCTTAATCCATAGGTAGCTAACATGCCATATACCCAACGCCACAGTTTCCAATTATTTTTATCTTCCCTGCTGATCAATTTACTCGGACGGTTCAATGCGTAGGTTTCAAATTTCAGATAGCTTTGTTCTATTTCTGCATCATTAGGTAGCTCACGCTTGCGTTTGGCACTTTGTTTAATTTTTAAATTACTTAACTCTGGAACTTCTAACCCCGAACATTTACATAATACTCTAATTACTTTAATTAACTCATTTTTTACACTATCTGATGAAGCACAATTTTGCACAGCCTCAATAAAATTGGCGTTGATTGCTGGCTTATGCTTGGGTAAGTGAGTTTGAGCTATATAGAGATAACTATTAAAAGTATTTTCACTTTTAAGAGTACGCTTTCTCGTTTGAAAATAGTTTCTATCGAAATCTGCAATCAAATCACTAATTGTTTGTGATTGAACTTTAATTCTAGTTTTGCCTAAATATTTATCAGTCCATTGAAATTGTTTTCGCGCTATCAATTTACCTAACTCATAAGCCTCTTCTTCCGCAGTACTTAATCCATCAAAATTAAATGGTACTCCCAAAGAAATATCATATTGTTTCGTTCCTATACCGTTTTTATCAATATCCCCTGGTTTAATGGGTAAAGTGCTTCTTAGTTGTAATGAGTTTCCAGATTTCCTAACAGAAACACTCACCCTAGCAGCTTTAAGTCTAGCATTTACCGCTTTTAATTCCGTTTCCAATTTTGCCGTCAGGTGATTTTCTTGATTTGCGACTGCTTGCATTCTGCCTATATATCCTCCATCAGTGATGGCTGTTTGTTGAAAATCGGCAAATGCTTCCTGTGTTCTGTTCATACCCTAGATTTACCCTAATAAAAAAACTGTTAACTCATCACAATGATTGCGGTAAACATTGTGAAAAATGAACATTTTTCGGCTATTAGGATAATATCATTGCTCTTACCCGTGAAGGTAAAGCACAAGAAATCTACATCGTTACCTCTGGTGAAATGATGGCGATGTATGCTGCTAACAACATCGCTCGCGGTATTCTGAAATATGCTCACTCCGGCGGCGTGCGTTTGGGCGGTTTGATTTGTAACAGCCGTAAAGTTGACCGGGAAATCGAATTGATCGAAACCTTGGCTGAACGTTTGAACACTCAAATGATTCACTTCGTACCCCGCGACAACATTGTGCAACACGCAGAATTGCGCCGGATGACCGTTAACGAGTACGCACCCGACAGCGATCAAGGTAACGAATACCGTGCGCTAGCTAAGAAGATCATCAACAATGACAAGCTCACAATCCCCACACCAATCGAAATGGACGAGCTAGAAGCATTGTTGGTTGAATTCGGTATCCTTGATGACGATACCAAGCACGCAGAAATCATCGGTAAGACTGCTGCTGAAGCACCTGTTAAGTAAGCTTTGATGTAGGAAAAGGAAAAGGAAACAATTGCATAATTCACCTTTTACCTTGTTTCTACCGATTACCTGTATCCCCACGGGGACTGCAAGTCCCCAACCCCAAAGGGGATGATGGGCTATCACCTAGCCCTCCCCTTCCCTACCCCGTTCCTTAGGAGCTAGAGAGGCAAAAATGACACCTCCAGAAAACCAGAACATCATCGAAGAAAGAAAAGAACTAATTAAGGAAGTCCTAAGCGCTTATCCCGAAAAAGCAGCGAAAAAACGGGAAAAGCACCTAAATGTATACGAAGAAGGTAAGAGCGATTGCGGCGTTAAGTCGAATATCAAATCTCTTCCTGGTGTAATGACCGCTCGTGGTTGTGCTTATGCAGGTTCCAAGGGTGTGGTTTGGGGTCCTATTAAGGACATGATCCACATCAGCCACGGCCCTGTAGGTTGCGGTTACTGGTCTTGGTCTGGTCGTCGTAACTACTACATTGGTACCACAGGTGTTGATACCTTTGGTACAATGCACTTCACCTCTGACTTCCAAGAACGGGACATCGTTTTCGGTGGTGACAAAAAACTCACCAAGCTGATCCAAGAACTCGATGCACTCTTCCCCCTCAACCGTGGTGTTTCCATTCAATCTGAATGTCCCATCGGTCTAATTGGGGATGACATCGAAGCTGTTGCTCGGAACACATCAAAAGAAATTGGCAAGCCAGTTGTTCCTGTACGTTGCGAAGGCTTCCGGGGTGTTTCTCAGTCTTTGGGACACCACATTGCTAACGACATGGTGCGCGACTGGGTGTTTACCAGAGCTGACCAAGCGAAGAAAGACGGTACACTTCAGTTTGAAGGTACTCCTTATGACGTAGCTATTATCGGTGACTACAACATCGGTGGTGATGCTTGGGCTAGCCGCATCCTGTTAGAAGAAATCGGCTTGCGCGTGGTCGCTCAGTGGTCAGGTGATGGCACCATCAACGAAATGTTGATGACACCGAACGTAAAGATGAACTTGATTCACTGCTACCGTTCGATGAACTACATCAGCCGTCACATGGAAGAAGCTTATGGTATTCCCTGTACGAACTATGATTTAATCTATTGTGAACCCAAGATTTAGTCCACGTCTAACTTTGCTCAACTTAAACATTGTTCTAAATGGACTAAATTTTAAGACACATTTAAGACACAATGGAAAGCAAGGCACAGGACGTTTTTGAGGATTTCACTCCGCCTGCATCTACCGATGGCAGCTATCTAGGAACGCACAGACACATGAAAGCTACTCGGCAGCATTTGGAGCGCAAATTTGAGAAGGGCTTGGCAGACACTAAGGCTCGGTTGAAAGCAGCTAAGGTGAAAGTGGGTTTGGTCGTGGCACGGGATACCATTCAATTGCAAGCATCCCTACCTATCAAGCCAGGCGATCGCGACACTAATGGAACTGGTTTTAAGCAGTACAAGATTTCACTAAACATCCCTGCAAGTTTGGACGGGTTGAAGACGGCAGAGGAGGAGGCACACGAGCTTGGCAAGCTGATGGCCCGTAAACAGTTTGAGTGGACTGAAAAATATTTGGGGAAGACAGCTAGGGTCAACAACAGCCCCCAAACTGTTGGTGAAGCATTAGAAGATTTGGAAATTGAGTATTTCAAAACACGCAAGTTAACAGAGAAAAGTAAACACACTTTTTCCTATTACAAAGATTATTTACGGCGACTGATTGGGCTGGATACCTTGCTGACTCAATCGGAGATTGAACAAAAACTTGCAAAAATTACAAATGACAGTGCTAAATACAGCGCTGTTAAATCGTTAAAAGTCTTAAAAGCAACTTTGAATCTAACTAGTTTTAATCTTGAAAAGTTGAAAGTTACACAACCTAAGAGCCAGGCGAGAGATATTCCTAGTGATGAAGATATAACTAAATATTATGAATATTTTCATCGATATTCGTTGACTAGAAGCTTAACTATTAAAAAGAATTGCTTAGACAGTTGGAAGATGTGGGAGTGGGTTTATGGTATGCTTGCAACTTATGGATTACGCCCAAGAGAATTATTTGTAAGTCCTGAAATTGACTGGTGGTTGAGTCCTGAAAATAAAGATAATACATGGAAGGTTCACCCAGATACTAAGACTGGTTATAGGGAAACTTTACCTTTACATCCTGAATGGGTTAATTTATTTGATTTGAAGAATGCTGAAGCTTTGGAACTTTTGAAAGCTCAAACTGATGGCAGAACTGCTTTTACAGATATCAACACTATTAGGGTTAATTGCTCGTCATGGTTTAGGCGTGTAAAAATTCCGTTTACGCCCTATGATTTACGCCATGCTTGGGCAATTCGAGCGCATATGATGGGCATTCCAATTAAAGCTGCTGCTGATAATTTGGGGCATTCGGTAGAGATTCACACTGAGATTTATCAGAAGTGGTTCAGTTTGGAGAACCGGAAGAAGGTAATTAGGCAGGCTGTGGATAAAAAGGATGACATGGAGGCATTGAAGGAGGAGAATGCACGGCTAAGGGCTGAGGTGGAGCGTCTCAGGCAAGCGCTGGCACGACATCAAATTAGTGAGGCGTTGTCAACTTCAGGAGTTGACTGACTAATTTTTTAGGGTGTCAGGATTTGACTGTGTAATTTTAGCAACATTAGGAAGTTAGGTGATCAGCGTCAGGACGCTTACCCTGAAAGCAATACAGCCAAAGCTGATCAGGTGATCACGAAAAACGATTCAAAAAAAAATCAGCAGTGCCAAAAAAAAAAATTAGTGAAAATGGTGATCATCTGATCAGCTTCGCCCGAACGATTTGCCACACAGGGATTCTGGCGCTGATCACTTAAGGTGATCACCTGCTGATCACGTTTTTTTATACTTTTTTATGAAATTGAATGGAATTTAGTTACAGCAAAGCTTTCAATGTCATATTGACGCTGATCACTGAGCATCAAACGCTGATCACAGCCGGGGGCTATCACCGTTGTAAAAATGCTGTCCACTTTTTTACTGCGCGGTCATTAAAACTTCTTTAGCAGTCAGGCGTAATTCTGGGAAAGTGGGAGAGGATATCAACTCATCTCCCCTAAACTGGGCTACTTGATATTCACCTTCAATCAGGGAATAAATTGATAAGGTTGGTAACTTGGGATTGCCGATAAATCTCCTACCGCCTACTCCTAAGTAATCTATGATCCAATACTCAGGAATTCCTATGGCTTCGTAGTCACTAACTTTATTTCCGTAATCAACACCCCAGTTACTGCTAACGACCTCTGCGACAAAAGGAACCGATGCGGCTTGGGTCACAGTCGATTGTTTCTGCCATAGCGGTTCATTGGCTAGGTTGTCTACATTTAACAGCAGGATATCAGGGCAGTAGCCAGAGTCTACCGTTAAGGGTTTAACAAAAGCATTTTTAGAGATGACGTAGGGCAGGTTTCTCCTAACTATCTCTACTGTTAAGTTGCGACTTAGTAACGCAATGATGAGTTCATGTTCACCTGCGGGCTGATTCATTTCTACAATTGTTCCGTTGTGCAGTTCATAGCGTACCCCTGTGTCGGGATACCATTCCGCGAATTGTTCAAAGGTTACTGGTGCTGGCAAAACTTGAACCATATCTACGCTCTCTTTGTGTGATAGCTATTATTTTAGTCGTTGCATTAGGGTCAGAATTTCAATTCTTTCTTACAACTTCCAGAAACTAGTTTAAGCAGGCGGAAGTTGACCTTAATGCACTGCAAAAGTCACAATTAATTATCAATTTCCTCAAAATATAAATAAATTCGACTCTCTAATTGATTAGGAGGTCGGTTTTGACAAAGTTTAGACTTCTCTAAAAGTTTCAATCCCATCTCTTCCGCCTTCTCAACAAACAGTGCGGCTGCGTCTTCTACTTTGTTGGTCGCAGCCCAAACACGAACTTTAATCAGTTTGGTTGCCTCATCAGGTAAAGTTTTATCTCTAATCCATTCCTTAGTTTTAGAATCCCAGTAATAGCCCAGCCGATTTAATTCAGCGTAAAGTTCATCCTGTGTTTGATGAGGAAACGTCAAAGTTTCACAGGCTTTGGTATATTTTTGTGTTTGCTTCATCCTGTTGTATACGAATAGTCAAAATAAGTTAACAAGCGGTTGCTCCACAGCTTACGCAGTCCACCATCAAAGGTAGAATTGGCTCATAGCACCGCCAGCAAATATTTAATAATGCTATTTTCTGCATCCTTTCTATCTTTGGAAGTGCTAATAATTCTGCTTTAAGTATCAGCTTTTGTTTGCGCTGCTCCCGTGCTTGCATTCTTTGCATTAAGTCTGTTTCCCAAGGTTTAGCTGTCTGTGTGCCAAATAATAGGAGATTTTCAAGGTAGTTAATTTTATGCTCCCATTCTCTACACAATTGCCACCCCCAAGTTTTTTTAAATTCACGTGTATAGCTTCTGGAACTGTGGTATCTCAATACTGGGTGTCGTGTCCAGTGAATGAATTGAATTAAGTGATTATCAAACAGGTATTCCCTGTGAAATCGAACTGTAGGATTGTAAAGGTTTGGCAAGCATTTACAGCCCTTTTTAATTTCGTAAGGTTCTGCAAAATTGTACCAGCAAGAATCTAGAAACTCACATAAGTTTCGCCAACTGTAAAGCTGAGAATAACTAATCATTGTCAATCCTTGGCTTGTCAAATAGGTTCATTTTGTCTTTGGGATTTCCAATAATCTCCTGCAACAAACCCCGGTTTTATCCAGTTCCATCGACGATCTACTTTTCCCTTACCTACGGCACTTCTGCGCCAATGTCCGCGCCGCCAGTGGGGAGAAGGTGAGGAATGAGAACTATTTTCTTTCACATTTCTAATTTGCGGCTTTTCGTGTTTAGTTTCACGTAACCATCGGGGATAAAGACATTTTTCTTTGGGTTCTTTTAAAGGAGCAAACCCCGTTTGATTAACGGTTTCCTTGAAATTTACATTGTCCGTTTCTGGTTTTTCAAAACACAGAAACATTAAACACTGCATGACTAGCGATCGCAATTCCCTAATAAAGCTGTCGTCGTTAGGCCCTACCTTAGCCGTTCCCAGAGAGATGGGTCTTTGTAAAATAGCACCATCATTTTCATTAATCGCCCATCCGTTAAACCAAATCGTACCTTTAGTATCCACACAACCAAAATGAAGACAGATGTCATATTCATGTTTGATAAAATGTGGTTTGATTCCATACTTATTGCCTTCAGACCATTCAGGATGGCGAATATCTGAGCAATGAATATTCAAAAAATCAACATAGCCACCATCTGGAGATACAAGAGTTTTACTTGGCAATAAAAGCATCATCGAGTGGACAGGGATTTGAGAAACTAAGTCTCTAAATATCAGATTTTCATCTCCAATATCTGTTTCTTTAAATTGCTGAAGTAGGTGATTATCTAAACAATATATTGGTGCATCCTGAACAACCCATAAAGCTATTCGATGCGCTGTAAACTTTTGAGCTAGATCTAGCGCTGGATAATCAAATAACGGCGCGTTTATGCTAATTAAAGCTGCTAATTCTCGCCATTGTATATAATTTTTGGGGATTCGGTAATTTTTGCGTCTGAGCAGTACTTGGTATAGTTCATTACCTCCAATTTGAATAAATGCCTCAATTTGTGATTTTCTACTATCAGCAATGACAGCTATTTCTTTCATTTTTCTTAAATAAGTCATCAATGTTCTAAATAAAGGATCGCGCCTGCCACAAACGCGATCGCCTTAATTTTTCAACTAGAAAGCATCAGGAGTACTATTAGTTTGAGGTGTTTGTGTGACATCATACAGTTCTGCCTCTACTCCAGTTAAATTGTCTTTTTCACTCCGAAGTTTTCTGAGTGACTCTTCAAGTTCAACAACTTCCTTTCTGTACTTTTGAGCTACTAATTGCAATCGCTCAATTTCTTGACAGATAGATTTTCCTAGTTCCTCCCTAAGTTTTCTCTCTACTCTCTCCATTAACTTAGAGATGGCAACCTCCGGGTCTTCTCCATCCTCAACTTCGGCAACTTCTTCTAGCTGCTTGCTGTTGAAATTCTTGATATTAAGTATCCGTTTGTAAGTGATAGTTTTCGATTTCATGTTAGTTATTCGGTAATTGAAATACGGTGCTTTGTGATAACATCACCACTCAAAAAAGCTTGCTTGATTTGCAATTACATACTGCTTTGTTAGCCGATAAGGACACCAATACCTTGTCCAGTGGAGTGTAAAGCTAAAGCCGACACCATACTGATGATAGATTAGGTAAAAGTCTATAAACCTAAATTGGACTTCTTGAAAAAGCTCACTGTGCATTGCAGCCCACCGCAAAAAACGTAAGTGAGCTAGGAGAGTTTGAAGCTGCTCAAGTTTGTTATTTAGATACTGATAAAGCTGTTTTGTTTTGGACATAAAATAGTTTTTGGGTAAAACGGTTTAATCGCTGTACATCCATTTCTGCATCTGCTCGATGGTGATATTGAACGATGACTTCACCATTACGGCACACTAACCAGTTACGATGTTCTTGATGACTTTTCATGCTACAATCTCCTCAAACTGAAGTTTCAGTGATAAATAGCCGCTGACAGGTGCGGCTATTTTTATTTGCTATACCACCCATCAATTAAGGTAAATCTTGCTCGAATAAACTCCTCGGCAATTGGATACCCCATGCGGATCAAAGTGTAAGCATCCTCATAGGATTTATCAGGATTGTGTTTGAGCCAGATTACAGATAAGGCTTCAATCTCGATATCAGTTAAGAGTTCACCGTCAATGTAAAAAGATAACGGTTCACCCTCGTTTGGGCGACAAGGGTAAATGCTGATTAGTGGTATTTGACCACTAGGGAAGATGTAATTAAAAGGGGTTACGGCTCTCAATAGTCCTATTGCAATTGGCATTTACTACTCACCAGTTAGCCAACTATGAAAAGTATCAGACCATTGGTTACAGGCAGATCGGGCTTCAGCCAAGGTGAAGTCGTAATCTATATTTTCTGATTTCAAGAATTGTTGATAAATATCGTTTTCTTCCGCTAAAGACATGAAATCTTTTGCTGCCGCTAGCAGCCCCAGGAAATTGAAGCTTTTAATTATCAAATCAGATACGATGGCTGATAAAACTAGATAGTCCGCTTCGGTTGACTTTAAAAAAGCTTCGATGCTATCTAAACATCTTTGAGGGATAACAACATTCACTGTATTGGCAGCGTATTTTACTGTCACATCCTTAGCGGCTGCAAGACAAATGATGCTGTTTAAGGCTATTAGCTGATGAGGAGTTAGACGTTTTATCTCCTCAGTTGCAGTATTTAGTAGTTCCATGTTTTTGGCTATTGATTTGTAGACATACATTATTTTTTGGGTGGCATTTCTAATGCTGCGATTAAAGCATCGGCAGCTTTAACGGCTTCAAATGCCTGAATTCGAGTGATTGTATTGTTGGGGTTTGCCAGTAATCCCTGTAATGCCAGCGCGGCGAAGTATTCGCGTTTGGTTAAGCCGTCAGTCCATTTAATGGCGAAGTCATCATTGTGTTTGGCAGTCATAATTCTCATTAGAATCGACACAAGGTGTTACAAAAATCTTCAATAACATGTTCGTTTCCTGGCTGATACACAATTAGATACCAGTGAAGACTTCCTTTTTCTCTGTAGCATTCGCAAGAAGCCGGACACCATTCGCCTGATATAAAAACTTGCAGACAATCACCCGCATGGATAGGCTTATTCATCAAATAGGGGCGTTCGCCACCGATTTCGGTTTGTAGTGTTAGTTCTTGCATTCAGAATGTTCCTTTGTCAGTAGTCAGTTGTTCAGCGCTGGCAGTTTTTCTGTTTAAAAAACGCTAGCTATTTTAGAAACGTCTTCGCTGGTTAAGGTTACTCCCGGCTTGATGGAGAATTTGCAAGGGGTAAGTTCTTCGATGTAACCCTGCTGTTTGAGGTACGAAATAATTGCCGCGCTGTCTTTGCGCTTTTGAGGTATGAGTTTTCTGATTTGGGTTAGTAATTGAAACGCTGTCAATGGTTTTGACATTTTGGTGTTTTCCTTTGTTGTTGGTTGTTAGTTCTCCCCTAGCAGGTCTTTGGTATTTGCTCAGTGCTTGCAGGCTGCTATCTCTGCATGTTTTGGGGTGTTAGTTGTTAGGGAAAGCTGACGGCAGAAGCTGTCAGCCAAGGTGCATCTACGTTTGTCTCTCCAAATGTCAAGCTGTGTAGTCGGGTGCTTTACCGTTTAAGTTGGCTACACTCCATGCAAATAGATATATGTCTGCGCTAGGCAACGCAGGGCGAAATGATTGTTTAGAGAAGCTGGTCATGGGTTGTGACTGCATGACCAGCGGTATACAAGCAAGTTCTAGAAAGAAATAAAAGCAGAATTGTGATTTTCGTCTAGGAAGCCTCCGGTATTAAAGGACTACGAGAAAACAGGTTTTTAGTTGTAGGGTGTGTCCTCACGGCACGTGCGGCAAATGTGAGGGTGTTTGCTCCGTGGTTACTGGGGTGTCCCGCAAAAGGTAGGCGGGAGGGAGCAGTTTTAGTCAGCGCTGACAGGACTGAACTAGAAAGACTCAGGCACAAGTTTCACAAGGAATGTTTGCATGACAACAGACCAAGGCTTTATGCATTTTGATTGCCTTGCATCGGTCTGCCGTCAGCTTTCTTCCTTCCTTGTGCCTAAGCCGTTGCTTCAGTGGGAGATGATAAGCTCTCAGGCAGTGAGTCAAATGGTATGCCAACGTTTTGGCAGAAAATTTGCCATTGAGATCTAGTCATTGAAGGTTCCATCCCTTCGTTCTCCCATCGCCTGAGAGTAGAGACTGCGATGCCTAAGTAGACAGCGAGTTGCTCTTGTGACAAACCTGCGTTTTCTCTAAGCGCTTTTAACACTGATTTAGGTGCTAGTTGTTGCTTTTTTGATTCTAGAGTCATAATATCATAATGGGCGCTTAAATCAAGCGGTTTTAAAAACCTGTTGAGACAAGTGCCATTCCTATAAACAACATGAGCGGTCGATATCACCGCTCATTTTCTAGAATCCCACAACAAAATCAGAGACGGTAAAACCTTGTGCCGAAATGCATTCAGGGCAAGCAGGTAACTGCCACACTGGCAAAAAAATCCCGGCTGATAGCAGACGGGAATACTAAAAGGAGGTGAATTGTTAAATATTCAGGCTAGAGCGCAAATCATCGAGTGGTGAACTTGGGACAGTAGGATTTGCAGAAACTTCTGGTTCATCAGGGATAAATTCAATCCGGAACCGAACCTTACCCGATTTCCATCCCATCCCATTGGTAAGCAAAACCTGGCATCTAAGTCCCTCTTTCTTAAGCCAGGTTGAGTAAGAGCAAGTTTCATGACCTGTCGTGGCAATCCAAGCTCTAGCAGCGTTAATTAACTCACTCGATTTAAATGTTGCTTTCAATCCAAAATTCAACATAGGAATGCTGTCGGCATTTCCGGTAATAGACACGACATCATCGTCTCGGAGAACAATTTCGTTACTCATTCAATTTCTCTCTTGTTAACCAACAAGCTGGGGCAAGCGCCAACTTCCCCCAGCTTTTCCTAGAATTCCCGCCCACTGAGGGCAAGCGATCGACTAGTGACCAGAGCGATCGCCCCTGACAACCAACTACTAACCCCTAACCTATGCACGAGAAAGAATTTTTACAGGAGTCTGCTGACATCGTGGCACGGAGTCTAACAGACATAGAAGACGATATAAAGCAATTGCACTACAGGGTGACAGGCATCGAAGAATTTCTCGACAAGTTAATCGCAGCCCTGAAACGCCAAACAAATGACTAGTAACTAACAACTCATGCTCAATACCCAACACCTAAAGCCAACAAGCTGGGGCAAGGTGCAACTTACCCCCAGCTTCTCCTAGAATTCCCGCAGACCGAGAACAAGCGATCGACTAGTTCGGAGTGCGATCGCGCTGACCAATACCCAACACCTAATAACCAATGACCTACTACCAACACTTAGAAAAACTCATCAAATCCGGCGAAACGCTTGAATTTTCGCATCTCTCAGACCCAGCACTCATCAAAGACATACAGAAATTGCTTTCAATCAAAAACCTTTACGCCGGAGAAATTGACGGCATCATCGGCCCCCAAACAACCTCAGCATTCGCCCAGTTCAAACAAGCCTTGGAGTTGTCACACCCCAAACTACTCGGCCCAACCACGGCTGCCAGTCTGTTGGAAATCACAGAAGAACACAAGGTAAGTGAACAAGAAACTTCTCCTGCCCCAGAACCAAAAAACAAAGGAAATTCGCTTCGGCTGCCAAATGGAGTAATAGTCTTTGAGAATCAGTACATCTTGCACAAGATACCCCTGACCTGGGGTGAAGTAACCAAAGGCTGTAGCCGAATTCCTCAAGATAGCGACGTGGTATCAAACATTGTTGAAATCGCCAGCATCTTCGGCATCATTAGAGAGAAATACGGCTCATCTATCGCGGTCAATTCTGGCTACCGTACCCCTGAAATCAACAGGCAAGTTGGCGGCGCGAGATTTTCTCAGCACATCCGTGGCGCTGCATTAGACATTTGTCCTTGGGATAGCAACTTACAAAAACTTTACCAAATTTGCCGCGAAACACCCAAAGTTACAGGATTAGGGCGCGGAATGCATCGCGGCTTTGTTCACATCGACTGCCGCCCAGGAGCGCGAGTCGTGTTTGATTACCCCTAACCCCTACCCCTACCTACTCCCACTAACAGACCATGTACAACCGACCGTATTTCACCCCTTGGGTAAACCCAAAAAAAATAGTCGTCAACATCCCTGACGTACAACCGCCCCTAGAACCGCTACCCAAACATACCTACTGGTGGTTTGAATACGGGGACGAACCGTGGTTTAAAGACTACCCCGAAGCGAAAGCCGAAAAAGTAAGAGTTGTTCGCAGATGCACCCAGTACAGTACTGAACTTGGTTGGTACGAAATAGAACATAGTGACGGCTACAGAGAAACCGCTTCTTACTACAAACTCTTCCGAGAAAACCCAGAGCAACCAATAGAAATCACCTTAAAAACCGATGAGGGGGAATTTATGCAGCAGCTAACAATTCCGCCTTCAAATGATGAATACCCCGAAGTCATCATTTGGGGCAATCGAGTTTTTAGCCGCATCTACAGCAGCGAGTACTGGGAATGTTCCTACTACGCAGTCCCTGACCCCAATGTTTAAATTCGACGGACAAACCGAAGGTTTTAAACTCATTTTGTATCACATCAAAGAAAATGCGTTTACCACTGGGAAAGGGGAATACCTTACCCACAAAGAAGTTCGAGCTTATGCCCGATGCCTCCTGGCAGTTCTTTGTGAACTTAGAATCTCTTCTGGCATAAAAGCACAAATAAATCTTCTGCTAGCGTCTCTCTCGACAGGTGGACTTGCCCACTATGACCGTTCTTTTCTTGCATCCCAAATGCTCAACTTGCTGAGAAAAGACGAGGAGGAAGACAACTCAACCAACGGAACATTTTTCTAGCAAATAACCTAGTCTTAACCTTGCACAAAAAAAATCCAGTTGAGGAACTGGAAAGGAAAACTTTAATTATGAATAATAACCTTTACAGGAGGCTTTTAAAACTGTGCCTCCCATGTACTGATTCTAACACTTGTAATCTGTCTTTAACACAACTAACTGAGGGGGAATCATGACACAAGGTATCTATACTTTCCCCTCAGATAATGTGAAATTCAATTCCACTGAGGACAAATTGCCGCCGTGCAACATAGAAGCAGAGGAAGCAATATTAGGCGCTATTTTATTAGATCCTGAGGCCATCTATCGAATTAAAGACAGATTAAAGCCAGAGCATTTCTATGTCAGCGCACACAGAGACATTTATCAAGCTTGCCTTAGACTTTGCAAAAAGAATGAATCAACCAACCTATTAAGAGTTACTAGCTGGCTATCAGACCATGATATTCTTGCACGGATTGGAGGCAGAAACAAACTAGCTACTGTTGTCGATAGAACCGTTAGCAGCATCAACGTTGATTCACTAGCAACCTTAGTAATCGAAAAAGCGGTAAGGCGAGACATAATAAAAACTGGCGAAGATATTAAGCATCTTGGTCATGAAACAGAAGCAGAACTGCCTGAAATAGTTCTAAGACTCACAGAGAAAGTTCAATCAATTACTAGCCTGATATCAGTAAAAACCAAAGAAGAACTACAAAAAGCCAAGTATGATAGGCTCCTAACACATCTAAAATTAATTCATACAACAGTACCAGACCCAGCATATAGAGAATATCTGTTACTAGGACTTGCTCAAGAAAGCGCGTTTTCATCTAGGGCACTTGAAAGAATTTACACCAAGTCACTGACTGATGAATGTAGCAAATTGATGACTTACGAGGAGCTACAACAAGCCGCTAAAACCTCAGTCCGCGAATGGTTAATGAATGGCTTATTACCCAAACGAACAACAGTATTGCTCTATGCTGATGGCGGGCTTGGTAAAACAAAATTAGTCTACAGATTGGCTAAAAATATCATCCAAGGTAGTAGCTGGGGAGCTTTTGCCAGTACAGGAGAGAAGAGAAGAATACTTTACTACCAGGGAGATGAACAAGAATCAGACATGTATGAAGCTCTAGAAACTATGGGCTATACACAAGATGAATTACAGTCACATGTGCGAGTTAGATTTCGTTGGAACTTTGAGCAATTACCAATTTTAATTAGTGACTTAAATGAATTCAAACCGCATCTTGTCGTTATGGATTCTTTGACATTTTTGAATCGCTTTTCTTTACACAAAGAAGGTGACATGGAATACGCTAGACCCATTCTAGAACTAACTGGACTGGCGACACATCATGATACAACTTTTGTTTTGATTCACCACGCCAACAAATCAGGAGAAAGCAGAGGCACAACCGCAATTAGGAACTCAGTCAGTGAAGTATGGAAGCTCACCAAGGATAACAGCAACACTGCCACACCCAACGACAGAATTTTAGAAATTGATAAATCGCGGTCACGTTCATCAGGAAAAAAATATCGCCTTTTTTTCAACCAAGAAGACCTCAGCTTTACGTTTCTGGGTGAAGATGACATTATTCAAGATAACTCAGCCGAATTTTCTCACGTGGGTAAAATCCTGGATTTCTTCTGCCATCACCGAAACATCAAATACGAGGCTGTCGAAGTCGCTCACGAGTTAGGCATCAATCAGAACAGTTGCCGGAGAGTTTTAACTAACTTGGGTATAGATGGACTTGTCAGCGTACAGCGGCGACCTGGGAAAGCCAATCTTTTCTATCTTAGCTACGAAAATAGCGATAACAATACCGATTCATGTAATCAAAATCACGCTCAATTAAGTGATCAGCGTTTGATGCTCAGTGATCAGCGTCAAGACGACCCCGAAACCTTTGATAATAATGAACTTGAAGCAAAACAGGAAGAAAGTATAAAAAAACCTGATCAGCGAGGTGATATTAGGGGAACTATCACCCCTAAGCCAGAATGTCCGCGGACAGGTCTACCTCTACCTCCACCACTTGACATAACTGTTGATGGCCCATTAGGACGCTCCGTTGCCACAGCCACTTCTTTGAGATATCGAGAAGATAATCGGCTGCAAATTCAGTTTGACTACGAATTTGCAGACGGTAAGAAACGCACGAAGCAGGGACATGTCGGTAAAGGTAAGCCCGAAGTTGAGGCGATCGCCCGCGAGGAAATCACCCGCTGGCAAGATAAGGCGCTGCTCTTACCGACGCGGCGCTACCAAGTCAGACAACTAGCTGATGATGGTTACATTTGGATCAACAACTGCAAAATCGTCCAGGTACAAAATCCACCTATTCAATGTTGGTACGAGTTTGAAACTCCCACGGGTGAACATCTTCGTGTTCGAGCAGACGACGAGTTTAAGCTTGATAGTCCCGGTGAAACCGTGGGGTGATGATTAGTGCCTAGATGCTAATGGAATTTGGCTCAAAAAGCCAAGCCAAGCCAGCTTAAAAGGCGCTCAATTTTAACCCGCGATTTTACTTATGACAAGTAGCGTCTTAGAGGCTGGGGGTCAATAGGAGAGAGTCATGCCTGACATTAATAAAACGAAGCTTCCCGGAACTTCTGGGGGCGGTTTGTCTTCACGCGGCAGCGGGGCAGGTGGAGTTTACGTTAGCGGAAACGTGGCTACACTTTTCGGATTTGTCAGAGTTTATGCCCAGAGAGATTTGTGGATGCTTGAGTTTATCTGGAATGGATACTATTACGAAACATCGGGCAAGTGCGAACAATTGCCCTCAAACCTTGCCTTGACTCGCAGGGCCTCTAAATTTGCTCGTCAGATTGTAGAGAAAAATGGAAACATCACAAACTGGTACTAAGGCTCTTGCCGAGCGATTTCGTCACTCATTGACCTGTGACAGCCCGACAGTAGTATGTCAAGTGCTTTTAGTATTCCCTGCTAAAGGGTTGCGATCGCCCCCTTCAAATCCTCATCAGTGAGCTTACACGTTTTTTTCAGTACAGTTACTCAGGCATCAAAAACTGTTTTACACAAAACTCAAAACAGCAACTAAAACAGTCATCATCAGTGAGCATAACCACCTTTAATCAAAGCCAAGCCTTCACAATTAAACTTGATTCCACAAGCGGCAGTAACATCATTCAGCTATTTGACATCTCCCCCTACACCAGCAATTCAGGAAACGTAATCGCAGAAAACATATTCATCAAAAACCTCAAAGCCTACGCCAAAATATCAAGCCTAGAACAAATACAACTGCCGGACATTGGATTAGAAGACTCTGACTTTCAGCGCAACGTCAAAATCCGTAACGTTGAATGGACAAGTCCCAGAAAACAGATCAACTTGTTTTTTAGAGAAACAGCTGGACAGTGGAACCCGTTCGGCTCCGTCTCCCTGCTCAACCCCAGCGGCTATCCTTACCGCATGTATTCTTTACAAGACATCTTCACCGACAACCTAGCCATTGAATTAGGCTCAAACGGTCAAATTGGCGTACAAATACAAGATGTTGGGTACGGACTTTTAGCGGGTAGTGATATTGTCACCATTTGTGGAACCTACATCAAAGAAATTGTCCTACAATCTCCAGCAATAATCAGTTCAACTACTCCACTTGCAGTGGCAGTTAATAACACCGCTACAGCGATTTTAACAGCCAATAATAACAGAAAGTATGTTGCATTAACCAACCCTGGAGACAACCCAGCTTGGATAAACTTAGGGAGTATAGCCACTCTCAATCAAGGCATTTATCTTGCTGGTAAAGGCGGGAGTTTTGACTTTTCAGTTGTAGATGTTCCTTACTTTGGTGTTATATCCGCCATCTCCAGCGGGAATACTACAATTACAGGCGTTGAATCTGTATAACTGATTATGCCTTTATCAAATCCTTCATCGTTTGTACTGTCTAGACTACAAGTAAATTCCACTATTAGCATTAATGCCAATAGTCTGATTACTACTCCTGTTACATTGTCTAAAAGCTTCATACTTTTAAGAGTACAATTTCAACCCTACCATTTAAGACTGAGACTTTACCCATCCCAGAATTCTCAAACTAATGATTTAAACAGAAGCACAGGTACATTACCTAATGTTGACAGTGGTTTAATCTTTGAAGGAATATTCAGCAATCAATTACCAGCAATTCAACTAAACCCTGTAGCCATTGGGCATAGTGAACAAGAAACATATTATGCCACCATCAACAACTTAAGCAACTCGAATCTGGAAAACTTAAGTTGTGATTTCTTCTACATCCCCATAGAAACCTAAACATGGCTAATGCTAACTTAATTCAAACCATTTATCCTGCAACACAAACTCAAGCAGGAACAGCTAGCGCTATAGTAACAGCCATGCAAAATGCTGGCTTTGGTTCTCCAATAGATACTTTTGTAGTTAATTCAGAAAATCATAATGTTTTCCAATTAGTATTTGATAACTCCAAATCCAAAGGTACTGCTTATATTGACGTTTGGGTTGCAGGCGGGCCTAGAATCAGATGGGTAATGTACGATTCCTGGAACACCACAACAAAAACAGGCAGTAACGGCAGTGCATTTCAGGAAGTTTTCCCTCTCTTTTATTCTAATCAGATAGTATTTACTGCTTGCAATCATCCTGAAATCAAGATGGTTAACATATTTCAGCAAGGGTCAGTTAATACAAATATTGCCGTTATCCGACCAACAAATAAACCCAGTTGGTGGGATGAGAATCAATGGCTTTATGCTTTCGTCTCAACCAATAGTGTCAGCTTCAACAGCTGGATGCCCAGTAATTTAAATCCTATGGGAGTTACTAGCAATATCACCAACATCTGTACATTTATGACTAGCCCCGCTTTTGTCAACGCCAACACAAACAACTTGAACAAACGCGACACAGTTAACGGATTAATTCTGTGTTTCCCCACTGCGGCGGGAATGTTAGCAGGTAGTGTTGGCAGAACCTCTGATGATTTAGCATTAGGTTGCTGTGGGGCTTTGAATATGTTCGACGTTTTTCAAGTAACACCAGGGCAAGAAGAATACACAATGTTATCCAGTGGCGGCACACCTGGCTTTATGGTCAGAACCTTGTGAGGGAAGGAAATATTTGCCCCAAAGTTGGCACTGTTGGAGAAGTTCCCCCAGATGTTCCAGATGATGGTGTCGATGTTGTAACGGTAACTTTATTTGCTGTCACCATACCAAAAACGGATTTTTTAATTGTGCATTGTCTGGGTTCTCCCAAAGTAGTTTTTGAACACAAGACAAAGCCAACACTGCCTTTCTTAATTAATCCAGACTTGACGATTCCATTACTTTGTCTGCTAGCTGAAAACGTAGCCATATGAATAATGACCTTGAAGACTTCAAAATGCCTTACCAAATTCATGGTAAGTGCGACTTAGAGAACATGCAAGCCAAATATCAAAAGTTAGATAACTTATCCAAAGGATTAAATGTGAGATTCAATGGTACGAGAAATATCTAGAAGGAATCAACAAATTTACTTCGGTTACAGGATTTTACCACCTCAATCAGGGTTAGAGCCTATTGCTAATTCACCATTTTACGCCACTCCTAGCGACCCCGCAGACCCAATGGATTGCGACAGATATCCTGATAGCCCGTACTGTGGCGGCTTCCCCTTTGATTGGCGTGCTGCTGGGATTGATGTTGATATCGTTCAAGATGAATGCAATCTAGGTATACAGCTTGGTGCCAGTTTTTTATTTGTGAGATTACCAAAATTTCAAATTGTTTATCGTAGTCCAGCATGTCAGCCACCGCCGCCACCGCCAGAGCCAAATAGAGAATCTAATAGCTTCAGTTTAATACCTTATCCACAAAAAAAATGTGATGTTGGATGGATGCTGCAATTCGCAACTGAAGTTACTCGCAAAGGCAGAACCTGGAGAGATGTTTGGTCAGCTTCAGGTATGTTTTTCGTAGGGACAGCGCAATTAGATTATGAGCAAACAGTAACTTATAAGCTCAAACGTGCCACTTTGAATTACGAAGGTGATTTAAAAATTGCAGGTAAATTCAAACCAGAATTTTATGCAGAAATTGAAATGTCTTACAAAGATGTTGCAATTTACTCTCCCTACCCTGACAACCCTATATCTGTGCCAGAGAATAGAACCTATGAACTAACAGGATTGGTTGCTTATCTCGTGACAACCGATCCGAAGGCTTCAGGAGGCAAAAAGCACACAGAACAAGCAATTGTGCTGAAGGGAAATCCTGTAGGTGCTAGGACAGAAGCTTCTAGCGGATTAATCGCATTTAAGTGGCACTTGATAGCGCTTGCCACGAAAATCTCGTATGAGGAGTATACAGCCTCAAATCGATATCAAGGCTGTAGTATTTATCCTTCTGGAGCTTCTAGTGATTCTTGGGAATATGTAAGAAATTGCTCATTTTATAGAATTGAGCAAATTTGTGATGATTGGAAACCAGACATATATCCACCACCTCCTCCACCTCCTCCACCGAAAAAGAAAGAAGAAGAAAAAAATATGGGTTGCTGTCCAGAAACAAATCAATTGCTGAGACTCATCCTCAAAAGAAGAGGTACACCTCAACAGGTAACTATTTTCGATGAGAATATGGAGCGCAAGGGAGCGCAAAAAGCCAATAAAACTCCACAATCACTAAATGAATATCTGAAATTGGCAGTTGAGCGTTTAGAAATAGCTAACAGATTAATTGGTATAGAGAATTATCCAGTAACTTTACCTGAAACGGTATTAGAACCTTATACAGAAGGTGAAGCTTTAGAAATCTTCGATTTTATTCCCAAAAATAAAGAACGTAAGATTAACACTTTGACTGAGTTTTTAGTTTGGATGATGGAGCAAGACTCAGCGACAATCGGACAGTTTCATCAAGTCTATGAAGTTGAGACGAAAGCAGGGGAAAAAGAAACAGTCGTTATCCCTAACATGGCTGAAGGGCTAAAGGAAACAATAATCCTTGGTAGCCAAATGGCTAAACAGATGAATGTAGCAATAGATGTTTTATTTAAAATAATAACTGAATTAGTCGCTACAAAAGTACAAGTATGTCGGAATGTATCAATCTCTCAAGATATACAAGATTACCTAGACTACCCGACCAATAGAATAATTGAAACAGTCAAGGTCGCTATCAATATACCTAAAGATAATGAGCAAACCTTGAAGCAAATTAAGCCAGGAGGTGATGAATTCAAAAACGAAGATTACGAGGAATTTTTAAAATCAGGTGAGGCTAAATTCACTTATGAAGATTGGACGGGTAAGAACTCGTTCCACGATCAATTGATGGATTTATTACAAGTAGCATCTATGATGCGAGCAGTTTTGTATCAACGTACCGACAAGGATGTATAACAAATGCCTACTCCGTCCGAGGAAGAATCAGGTAAACGTATTCAAAATCAAATCAACAAAACCTTAGAAGTCTCTGATGTTATGTCAGGGAGAAAACCACTAGGAGGAAAGTTAGGAGCGAAGCTTAAGAAAAAAGAAGTTGACGAAACAAACGTTAGTAAAGGTAAAGAAACAAGAGGCAAGAAATTTAAAAATTTTGATGATTGGTGTGACCGCTTAGAAGAGATTATTAACCCTACAGGTAGTAAGCAAATTAAGGTCAAACGAGCGCTTATTGTCAAGGGCGATGAGCCGAATAAAACTATTTAAGGAAGATATGCCGTTACCAATTGTTGTAGGAGCAGCTTTATTATTAGGGGCAAGAGTCGCGGTAGCTGTGGGAGTAAGAATTGTGGCTCGTGCTGCTGCGGCTGTGTTTGTTCGTGGAGTGGGTGGGGCGCTGGTTCGTGTAGGGGCAAGGTTAGCAATTCGTAATGTGGGGCGGATAGCGGTTACTGTCATCAAGTCTGGGTTTAAGTTGGGGGGAAGGGCGTTTGGCTCTCTTAGGACTATTGGGCTGCTCACTGGGGGGCTGATGCTGGCTCAGCTAGCAGGGGGGGTGCTGTCCACTATCTGGAGTACGGTTGTGAACACGACTCAATTTGTTGTCAATTTCAACTTGAATACTAGCGATGAAGAACTAGACCAGCAGCTACAAAATGAAATTAATAGTTTTTATGGGTTGTTAGGGTCGGCTGTGGGTAGCGCTACTGGTTACTTGGTCTGTGGTGCTATACCTGGTTCTCTTTCGTTTGCGTTTAACCCAGGTGTGGCAGCTGCCATTATGAGAGATTTAGATGATGATGCTAGGGCTGAGGTTTTAGGGCATGTTAGCATAATTGCTAAACGTGCGTTTCAAACACTTATTAACAATGAATTAAGGAATAAGTTTAAGTCAACTAGACGGTTTTTGAAAAAGAATCCTGATAACAAGTTTGCTCAATTCATGAGAAAAATGTTAGGTGAGGAGAATTGGAAGAAGTGGGGCGAGAGTAATAGGAATTCATTTACAATTAGTCAGGATGTAATTGAGAAGAGAATTGAACAAGTTCCCGACCCTGGTCAAAGACAGTTTTTAGAGAATGCTTTGGAGGAGTTTAGTGATACTTGTATGGAGTCAGGTTTCATCATTGCAAATAATTTTGATTCGCAATTAGCAGCTTATGCATTAATGCAAAGGAATATTATTGGCAGACCGGTAGATGTTGTGATCCGGTTTGATGATGACTCGCCAACGTCAGGAACAAGGACACCTGAAAGACGAGTGAATAGAAGTTAGTGTTTGTTGTCTTGTTTAACGGATGGGGTTGATGTTTTTGGGAGTAAAGTAATCAGGATTGTTGAGTAAGCTGAGCAATAAACTTTTAATAAATTAGGGATTATTACTTTCAGTAAAAGATAAATGTACAAAACTGGCATAAATAAGATTAAAAACGGTATTGCTAGTTGTTTTTTCATACGTACTCCTTAGCAGAAAATACTGTATTACCACTTTCAATAGACATTTCTAATGGAAGTGTTATTGAGCCAGAGAAGGTCATGGTGTCTATGTCAAAGGTTCCTGCAACACTGTCGGTGGTGTCTACTGAGGTTGAGGTTGCCTCTTTAGCTTGTAAAAAGGTCACAATTTCAAGCAGGTATTGGGCTGGGTTATTGCTTTTGAAGGTGCCACCACTGCCAGCGGCGAAGGTGATGCCTGTAAGGTATTCTTTCGCCACAATAATTATTTGCCCTGTAGTACTCAATGATTGGATTACAGGGATGTTATAAGAGCCGCTGAAAATTAAATTGTTTAAATTGCAGCTTCCCTGTACATAGTCGCTTTTGGACGGGTTGAATGTGATATTTGCTTCTGCCTTCTGTAAGTAAGTGATTACTTCTAGTAGCTGCCCTTCGGCGGTTTCTTTAACCAGGGTGCCACCAGTGCCTGGAGTTACTTGAACCATATTAGATAAGTATTTGTGCTTAAAGCAGGATTGAAGGAATAGTACTCTGTTACCTTGTGCTTCTTGTATAACAGCCAAAAAATTTTATGTAAACCCTATAGGGTTTGTACTGGAATTACAGGGGAAATACTATGCACAGTTTGCATCTAAATTTCTTTCAATAGGTCTAGTTGGCTCAACGAAAAAGCAAGGCAAGAATCTAGCAGATGAGTGACGATATTATTCTTTCAGGCAACGAAGAGACGCTGAAACCAATTATCACGGCGTTGATAGCATTAAAACAGATGCTAGATGGCAAGGATATTGGACAATTCATTGGACAACCAATTGAGGAAGCGGTACGGGCATCACCTCATACTACTAGGTTGATTATTACTTTCTATTCAGTTCAAAATCCTCCTTGGAAAAGCATTTCTTCAGAGAAGAGATTAATACGAGCTACTTATAAAGTTCCAGATGTTGACAAAAGAAAAATGACTTGGCAAACCATTAAAGCTGCCTGTGGCGGAGACAACGGCTATATGTGGGGGCGCTTCCTGACTACCATCGGGCTTTCTAATGGTCGGCAGATACAGGCTTATGGTGCAACAGAGCCAGATGCAGAGGAAAGGGCCAAGGCTTTGCTCTCCTTAAGCAAGGCTGACCTAGTAAGTTGCTCTACTACTGAACAAAAGAAAGAGGGAAGAAGAGCTGCTGATCAATTTTTGTATAAAGAACCAACTAGGATTTATCCTGCTTATTTTAATATTATTAATTCGCAGAGAATTGTTAAGGAAAGCTTGAAGTTATTAGAGAAAAAAGGGAATCAAAAACGTAAGTCTACGTTGTCAGGAGATTTTATTGAGTATGGTTCTGGGAAAGTTGACTTATGGAAGTCCAATGCACCACCTGACGCTAAAACCATGATCCAACGGGCGCTTCGTCCTTTAACAGATGACGATTGATTTCAACAGTTACTAAGGTACAACCCGGTAAAAAAAGAAGCTTGTTATCAGTGTTTTTTCTGATTTCTGTAGCGATAGTTAGCTATTATGCTATCGATAGTAAAACATTCATTGCTTATGTAATTCGCTTCAATTATTTTGAATAGAACGCAAAGATGTTTTGGCAGTAACACATTGTATTCGCTGTTTAAAAATTTATGCCAAACTATACTCGTGGAAAAAAGAAGGAACAAGTTTTTTTTGTTGCTACAAATCCTTTAATCAGGTATGGATGGAAAAGCAAAGATTTAAGTAGCATTTCCGGCATTTCTAGCGCAGATTTGCTCAATGACTTAGGACATATTTCTCAATCAAATATAACTGGATCTGGTTTAATTTTAGTAATAGGCGCTCAATCTCCTAAACCTGCTAGAGTCAGCAAAAAAATACCAAATGCTAGCGTTGGACAGCAAAAATCAGTTTCGACTTTTTGTGCTTATGACAAATTAGCTACAGCATTAGGTAAAGGATGGAATCTATCTGACAACCGCCGTAGTGTAACATTACGGGCATCCAATGCCGCTCGCAGCAGTTTGACAGCAATCGCTACTTTGTCTGATACCAGTCTCTACTGCTTCCCTCTCAATAAAGCAGACTTCGAGGCTTACGGAGCAGAACTAGGATTACAAGATGCTTCAAAAATTTCTGGCACTGAACAACAAAAGCTTGTTTCTGGTTCTTCAAAACCACACCCAGGAAAAGCTAGCAAAATGTTAACTGACGGTTCTACTTTTTCTAGTTTTTACTCAACTGGCAAGATACAAGAAATTATAACTGCTGGCTACGACATTCTTAGTGAAGAAATTGTATTACTTTCTGCTAGTTCCAGTCCTTAGTTATGCAAATTGAAACCGAAGCCGGGCTGATTCTGCCCGGACATCCTTTTTTTGACGATTACCTATACTCAACTTTCCCCCCAGGTTGGCAAAATTTCGCTTACCACAACCCAGACTTTTGTTTTGTTGCACGTTCCGGAACTGGCATTTTGGAAGCTGTTACCCATAATGAAATGCAAGATTACATTGAGGGGGGAGAGTATGACCAATGGTTAGAGGAGTGCGGTGAGAATGACAACGAGGACTGATGATATCGGGGTGTGGAATGACCTTGGTACAGTCCAAGCTGTTAAAAAACTTTGGGTAAAGTTTCCAGTAACAGCCACTGGTGCAAATGCCACGTTGAGAGCTTCTTTCCTCTGTGACAATTGGACAAAGTTTTCAAGCTATATCCTCATTCGCCCAAGGTACAGTACAGCCAACAGCGACCAGACTGGGGAAGCCGTAAGAATTTACCCTGCTGCTACTCCTGTCGTTTTTCAATCGCCTATCCCCGCCGATTTTCAAGAGCGTTCAGTCTACTTCCGTAATTTTGAAGTTTACAAAGTCGGATGGCGACGCACCAGATTAATAGGCATCACTCCAGATGCTAATTTACAAGTGCGTTTAGAGGAATTATGGGGTTAAACATTATTAATAAGGATTTTTTATGCAAATAGTATTATCTGGATTCAATATTGACGATACCATAAATTCTCATTGGCAAGCATCACAGCTAAAAATTGAAACAATTCAACGTGACCGAGAAGAAGCGGAATCATCAGCAGTAAATGGTTTAATGTTGCAATTCCAAAGAGAGCTAGATACTTATTTAGATAGTAATATTCAAAAATCTTTAGATTTGAAAGTTATTCCACCGACACAAATAAATGCTTTATCTGTTTACGCTGTTTTTAAGTTTTCAGACAACGAGTTTCTTTTAAAACGAAATACAGACAATTGGGAAATCTGTTTTAACGGTAGTACCTTGGTTTGTCCTCCCGATTTATTACAAAAGACTGTCTTGTTTGAATTGGGTAAAATAAAGCATTGTAAATAATTTTAAAGACCTTTTCAACCGCTAAATAATGATTTGATGGGCGCTTCTGACAATTAGATTTTATGTACTTTTAAATGAAGAATACAACAACACAAATAGCTGCCGCCAACTCTGTCAATCATACACCGGGAGTTATTGTCACCCTTGAAAGTGCTGGAATTTTTTTAGGAGTATTAGTCAGTCTTTCAGTATTAGCTACTTGGTCATTCAAAATTGCCAGTAAGATAAATGCTATTTCTTCTTCGATTGATTCAATCAAAGAAGATTTGAAGACACATTCATTTAACACCGAAAAAATCAGAGATTTGGACAAGAGGCTTGATTTAAACACTCAAGACTATGTTAATTACAAAGACCATAGTGTATTGCACTTTAATAATTTGAAGGAGAGAATTGACCATGTATGGAATAAAACAGAAAAAATATGTGATTCACAAAAAGCTGAGATAAAAGAGCTTTTGAGCATTTTACAGAAACAGCAAGATGCACAACAAGTTGATATCAAAGAAATTCAAGGTTTTTTGCAAAAACAACAGAATTTTACAATTAGGGAATAGTTATTTTTGGTTGTGTGCTTCAATTAGGGCTTGACTGCAATTTGGTAATCAGTGCTTCTTGCCCTTGAACCAAAGTTCTCATCTGTTCTTGCAAAGCCTGCAAAGGTTGCGTGTGTGCCCCACTGGTTTGTACTGAGGTGGTTGTAGCGGAATCAACAGCTAGGTTGAGGATTTGCAACTCAAAATTAGTTATTGTTAATAGAATTTCATTCGTGTTCTTGGGGTCAATATAAATTTTCATAAGTTAACTGTTGATTGTGCTGATTTTATCGATTTTTGGAAAACTACTAACAAGCTAACGAATACGCGATCGCTGTTTCACGATCGCTAACCACATTGAGCTTATCCCCATGTACATAGTAGCGATAGGAGAATTCATCATGAGAGCCAAATTCTTAGTAGAAAGTGTAACCAACCATGCAGACGGTGGCAACACCGTTAAGATGCGCCCGGTTCACGGAAGCAGTGAGGAGAATAAGAATTTTTGCAAGTACACACCAAGTGGAAACCTAGAAATGTACATTAACAACCCCAATGCCCTAACATTTTTTATACCAGGACAGGACTACTACATCGACTTTACAGCCGTATTACCCTGCGGGGATTCACTCTAGCAAGTCTTCCTGAGCTTCCCATTCTCTAGCAAGTTGAATGATGCGCGGGATATATTTTTCAGGGAGCCTTACTGACTGAGTTTGTGATTTCCATTTGGGCTTCCTGCCCTGCCCGTTTCCCGCGCCTGCTGTCGGCGGTACTCGTTTTTGTACAGAATCGGTTACAGCCGCATAGATGCGCTGCTGGTACTGGTGAGCCATTGGCATCTCTGGCTCAGGGTTAATCTGAAATCTACGCGGGTAACTCCATGCCATTGAGTCACAGGAGTAAAGCATAGACCTGATTTCAGCACTTTCTAGGGCTAGCATTTTTAAACCAAAGCCATGAAGTTTTAAATCTGGTCTTAGCAGTTTAATTCCCCTTAGCAAATCTGCCACCTCATCCGGCTTGCCATTCCTTCTACATACACTTCCAACTCCTACCCATGATCCAATCCGTAATCGCTCACCGTACTGCTGCAAATGACTTATGTAGTCGCTGCTTCGATATCCTTGCAATGTAGGCATGATTGCAACTGGAGGATTGAGGCTTAAGAGATGTTCAAAACGCTCAATAGTTAAACGTTGGTGCGTTGCTACGTCTAACCCTGTTCGTTTTAATATGAATGGCTCACACATCCAGTCTTGGGCTACTGCAATCAGCAAATTACCACATTTAACCCATCGGCATATTTGCCCAAAGTGTTCTTCGACTGGGTAACGGTAATAGCCATAGGTTGAAATTTCTGTGAATGCCCCACAATCGAGAATCCAATCCTCCACCTCAAAATCAGAAATGCGATCGCGAAGTTGATTAATGCTCACCATACACCCAGCAGCGGGATAATCAGGGCTGATAATCTTGGCGGCTTGACTTGGGCTGCTGCCAATAAAAAATAGGGGTACACCGGGGGATGATTCTGTACGAAATCGGTCAGCGGTTACTGCTTGATTTTGTACGCAATCACTAACCGCCGATAATTCGCCCATGAGCCAAAATTCCTTTTTTTGTTACATTTTACGTTTACTTAGCGATTTGACGCGATCGCCTTTCACCTCCAAAACTGCTATATTGCCGTGTAACAAGGCAATACGAGGTTTTTATGAGCAAGGGTGGCACAACTTCAACAACCTGGACTAGTGGTAGCAGTTGGCAAAGTGGAGACACGAAAGTTATCCGTGTTCCGGTGGCGATCGCGGATGAAGTTATGCGCTGCGCTCGGCTGATAGATGCTGGGAATGTCGTGTTACACGGCAATACAGCCAATGAATGGGAAATTATTTTGGGTGCGATCGCGGCTTACATTGAGTTACGCCGGGGTAGTCGCCACGCGAATCAGCACACTAAAGATAAAGAATTTGATATCAGCGCTCGCACATGGGATGAATTACGGATATTTAGGGCAATGGTGCAGGCTGCTCCAGAAAAACTGGGGACAAGCGCTATATTTGATTTATTCCAAAAGGAATAAGCCACAATCCACAAGTTGATTTACCATTTCACCAAGGTTTTAGGCGTTTAAGCGGGAGGCATTAAGACAAAAGTAAGCCACACAAGGCTGGGCTGAGTGAAATGCTTGATATACAGGGTTTATAGGCTGAAAGCAAGCGTATTCCCTGGTTAGAATACAACTTCTTCGGCCCCACCAAGATTGCTGAATCCTTACGGGAAATCGCTTCTAAGTTTGACGAGAAGATCCAAGCAAATGCTGAAAAGGTGATTGCTAAGTATCAATCGACAATGGATGCGATCGTTGCTAAGTATCGCCCCCGTTTGGAAGGTAAGACTGTCGCCATCATGGTTGGTGGTCTACGTCCTCGCCACGTTGTCCCAGCTTTCCAAGACTTGGGTATGAAGATGATTGGTACTGGTTATGAGTTTGCTCATAACGACGACTACAAACGTACCACTCACTACATCGAAAATGGTACTATCGTTTACGACGACGTTACCGCTTACGAATTCGAGGAGTTTGTTAAGGCACTCAAGCCTGACTTGATTGCTTCTGGTGTGAAAGAGAAGTATGTCTTCCAAAAGATGGGTCTTCCTTTCCGTCAAATGCACTCTTGGGATTACTCCGAACCTAGCGATCGCTCTTACAATTCAAGTAATGCAAGGTTTTTTCGCTGGTAAATGAAAAATATTCTATTTTTAGCCTAAATGCAACTTGCAGGGCAATTGAGGAACAATCTGTTTTGATGCTTTAGATAATATAACTCTTATTCTGTCTGGTTTTTAGGTTTAAAAAGCATTTTGCCCCAAGAAAAACTGTAAAGCAAAAGACTATTTTCGATAACGATTTTTTAGATTAAATGTGGGCGATCGCTTCGACTCCACACAAAATAATTGTTTGGGTTATTTGAGATAACGGTACATCCTTAGAGAAAAGATGCGATCGCTCTCACTGTTCTGTTATCTGTCTGAGGCTTGGACAAATACTTTTTTTGCAGTTTTTCCACAGCTATTCACAAATATGCCATCAAAAGTGCCTCCAACGACACCTCCGACTAGAGGCAGCATTTTCATAATATTGATTACGCCCTTTTCACCAGCCTTAGTGATTAGTCGGAAACCGACCTTTTTATTGATTTCAATCAGAACTTTACCAGGTATCTGTTTGATCAGATTTTGACATACCTTTGTGCCGATTGTAATACCTGCGGTTTTCAGAATTTCCTCGCCAGCTTCACCGATTAGACATAAAAGAACCATTGTTCTAACTTGTTCAGAGTAGATATCATATCCTCGAAGGTGAGCTATTGCGGCCGCCGTGTTTGCTCCAAGGGCATAAGACGCAGCTAAACCCACTGGAATAGTAATAGGCATTGCTGCAATACCGCCTAGTCCAGTGAGAAAACCTGTACCAGCAGCATAAGTAGTTCTCCATGCAATAACTGAATTAATAGCATCTTCAATACTAGCTGCTTTGCTCAAGTGATCTGCTGCAACTTGCTCCGCAGATGGCAGAATCCCTAACCCGTTAATCCCAGCATCAGCTATCCACTCAAGAGTTGCTTTTATTGGATTGTTATTATCATCGCCTGTGTTAGCTGAAACCATACAAGTTAAGTTTTATAAATTATTTCATCTTTTCTATCTCAAGTTTTTGTAATAAGACTTCCGTAATACCTCTATATCTCTGTAAATTTACAAACAAGTTTAGTAGGGTGCGTTGTCGCAAAGCGCAACGCACTACATCAATGTCGATTTATAGTTGGCTAATGAGTTTGGCTGCTAAATTTTCTGCTGAAGACAGTATGTTTATGACAGTCTTAACATCATGTAAACAAAAGGATCTACTGAAGGTGTTAGTCTTACTTGAGACTATAAAATATAATCTAATTTTTTTATAACTCCAGAATAATAAATATGACTTTTTACTAGAAACTGTCACAGATAAATTCTCACTAACCTCACCACGCAATACGAAATCTTCTGAATATTCTCCTGTATATGTTTCTTTTTCCAAAAGCTCCATTTTTTTATGCGCCTTGTTAAGAGCATCTATGAGTTTATTAACCCTAGAACCAGATACAACAGCTACTCCAGGATTATATCTTCCATCAGGGCCTGGAACAAAAAAGCGAATATACCACTTACTCTTCTGTGCAGCATCACGATAAGCAACTAATGATGCTTTAATATTTGATAATTCGAGAGCTTGCTCAAGTTGTCTAGGATTCATTATGATAAATTCAATACTCTTGTATAGAGTGTTCCCTAATTGAACCTTAAACATGTCTCTTCAAATCTATATGCCAAAACATATTTAGGCTTGAAATTAAAAATTGTAGGGTGCGTTGTCGCTCGCGCAACGCACCACATCAATTATGGGCATCCTAAAAACAAATGTCATCTCCTCATGTCCATGCCCAACTACCGCAGACTCTATATTTCTGGCGCTACTTACTTCATTACCCAAGTTACCTACCAACGACAACCCTGGCTTTGCTCTGATATCGGACGTACTGCTGTTCGTGCTGCGCTTGGACATGTGCGAAAAAATTACCCTTTTTCCATTGATGCATTTGTTCTTTTGCCGGATCACTTTCATACTTTATGGACTCTGCCTACGGGAGATAATAATCTATCGATACGAATGCTTTTGATAAAACGCTTTGTGACTAAATACTATGGCAATCAGCTAGGGCTTGATGTCGAAATCTCCCGTTCACGAGAAAAGCGAAAAGAAGGAAATTTATGGCAACGTCGTTTTTGGGAGCATTTAATTAGGGATGAAGTAGATTTTGCGAACCATTGTGACTACATTCACTATAATCCTGTACGGCATCAACTTTGTGAATCACCACAACAATGGGCTTTTTCTAGTTTTCATCGTTTTATTGAGCAGAATATTTACCCGTTAGATTGGGGTAGTGGTGAGGTTCAATTTGTTTCTGATGTTTGGGATGTTTGATATGGCGGTGCGTTGCGCTTTGCGACAACGCACCCTACTGTAGCGATCGCTTTTACTTAAGATATGGCGATGCGCTAGGCGACAACGCACCCTACGGCGATCGCTTTTACTTAACTGATATTTGAGATATTTGATATGGTGGTGCGTTACCCTTTGCGACTATAGCGATCGCATGAATCATATAACCTACATAATTAATGCGATCGCCTGAAGCAAAACTATACTTAAACGCACTACATCAATATCACAAGTTGTTTTGAAACAATTCTAGAACATGTTGCCAAGCATCAGGAGCAGCTTCTGGGTTGTAACTTGGGTGCTGTGCCATGAATGGGTACTTGTCTACAAAAAATCCGGCAAAGAAACCGTGTCCTGCATCGTATCTAAATACACGATGCTTGATTTGATGTTTCTTGAGTTCTGCTTCAATTTGCTCAGTTTCTTCTAGAGAAACTAATGTATCTCTTATACCAAAAAATGCATAAATAGTACCTTTAATTTCAGAAGTGCGATTAATGGTTGGTGTCTGTTCACCATAACTAGAAGTAGTAATCCCACCGCCGTAAAATGAAGCTGTGGCTTTGATATCGCTTAACGTTGCAGCTATGTAAGCAACGTGACCACCAAAACAAAAACCAATTGCGCCAATGGCATCTTCTTTGACATTAGGTAAAGTTTTCAAGTAGGCGATCGCAGCTTGAATATCGCTGATTATTTCTTGATACTTTACTTGTTGATAGTATTGCAAACCAAGCTGATATGCTTGTTGACTAAACCCCACATCTTCTTGGCTAAAGTCAGCCGTAAAACCGGGAGCAATACGTTGATACATAGCAGGTGCTATTGCTACGTATCCTTGTTTAGCTATTAATTCGGTGATGTCTCGAATGTTACTGTTAACTCCAAAAATTTCTTGAAAAACTATAACAGCGCCAAATTTACCTGAACTAGCTGGTTGAGCTAAATAAGCATCAATTTCTAAGCCGTTGTTAGGTATTTTGACTTTTGTAGTCTTAATTTCGATGTTTGTTGTTTGCGACATTTTTATAATTCTGTTTATTCATTCAATACATGTCTTAAAAGTCAAGCGATCGCATTAATTATGTAGGCTACAATGCATACTACATAATTAATGCGATCGCCCTAAGTAAAACTATACTTCAACGATATCTGCTTTTGTACTCTCAATAAAACCAAGAACTTCTTGTTTCTCCCGTTCTGGAAGCTGGAATGCCTCAAGGGTTGCGTTAAGATGACCGATGAACGCATCCCAATCACTCGTACTGATTCGCATTCCTTCGTGGGAAGTAAACATATCTCGGCCAGTGTAATAAAGAGAACCGCCAGCCTTTGCACAGAGAAAATCAATCAATAGCTGTTTCTCTCGACGCAGACCATCATTTCCCCTATGTTGCCAAAAACGACCTAATTGCGGGTCGGACGCGAGACGGGAGAGAAGATTATCAGCTACGGCTGCGATCGCATCGTAACCTCCAAGCCTTGTATACAATGTAGTTGATTCGTCAATCATAATGCCTCCTAGCAGCAGTAGTATAGGATGACATTAGTTTTTACACAAACTACGGTAAAACTCCAAATTCATTTAGCAGCATATTTACTCGTAAGATTCGGATAGCAGCCGTAAGCTTTAGCTTGCATGAGATATTGGGGATATTTGACTTATCGAACTCGTGCAAGCAAAGTTTACCTGCTCTACAGAAAGGATGCGATCGCACTTTAAATTATGGCAAAAAAATAACAGCGTGCGATCGCTGCTTGTTTAACGCAAATTACTGTTTAAAGTCATTCGTAAAGCTGCTTGACCACTGACAGTCAACACTCATCAGTTAACAAACAGCTTATTTAGACAATCAGTTTGCAACCTTCAACTTTTGATTTACCACAGAACGTGCTTTTTTTCGGTCAGACTTGCGCGTTCCCCCAGCCATCTCATACTCATCACTATTTTTGCCATAGCGAGACGCAACACATAGCAACATCTGCTCAGAATAGCTATTCATTGCACGTTCTGCATCTACTAAAGCATTTTGTGTTTTCTCCACTATTGCTCGTGCTTGATTATAGGCGGCTAGCTTTTCTCGTAACTCAACAATCTTAGTGTTGTAACTAGTGATTGAAAAGCCATTATCAAAGTCTAAGTCAGAGTTAATGGTCTGGATTCCTTCAATTCGGCGTTCAGCTTTGGTGAGTGCTGTAGAGTTTCGTTTCCGTTGCGCCATAAACTTTTCCTTTGTGGATTAATATAGCGAACTCTAATGGTGTTTAACACTGAGTTCGTTAGATATCATCAGAATACGCAACCAGCCGATGCGCCAGCCTGAGTGAAGCTACAGAACCTATAAAGCATTAGAAAATAGGATAAATGCAGGTATATTTACTGAAATTTGTTGAGAAAAGTTAGTTTACGAGTTGCAAAAACTAGTTTACGAGTTGCAAAAATTGGTTTACAAGTCGCAAAAGTTGGTTTACAAGTCGCAAAAGTTAGTTTACGAGTCGCAAAAGTTAGTTTACGAGTTGCAAAAGTTAGTTTACGAGTTGCAAAAATTAGTTTACGAGTTGCAAAAGTTAGTTTACGAGTCAAAAAACAGTAGTAGGGTGCGTTGTCGCAAAGCGCAACGCACCACTAAACAAGACAAAAGCTTTCCCATCATAAGTTGTTAGAAGATTTCACGCCACGCCATATTGCGTGTATTGGCGCAGGTTAGATGGCTGTAATCCCAAAACAATATTCTGTTTTGGTACTCCCATCTCAATCAACTCTTCAGCTATTTGGATATCCGTCATATTACGCTGAATCCATATTTTTTCAGCTTTAATATCGAGATGCATCACACAATTATAAATTCTGTCATATCCATCCCAACCAATTTCTATAATCTGGTAATGATCTCGCACCGTATCGAATATCAGTTGAATTTCGACATCTTCCTCTGAAGGTTTGTAACTGCCATACTTGGTTAATAAGTTTTGAATATATTCACGGTATTGGTCTAGTTTTGCCATTGCACAATCACCTCAAGCTTTGGATCGTAAACTATTAACTTAACTTGATATTCTTGCACTGAAGTTTGGGCAAAGTCTCTGCTAACAAGATGCTATTAGTCTCCCTAACCCATTAGATAATCTTGAATCTCTTTGATAAATTTCCAGGGATATTCATTGTCATTAACTTCGAGCCTGGGAAGCATTGACAACGCTTTTGTAATCCATAGCCGTTTATCTGTTGTGTTGTAAGCAAGCCCTGCATGTGTGAGCATTGACTCTAACTCACCACATGGATTGATAAATAGCCCTTTTTCTGAACAGGTTTTCCATAATTCGTCAAAACTAGATTGCAATTCTGCTGGCAAGGCTGCCCGCCCTTTCTCCTTGAAATCGTTCCAGTTTTTGGTCGAGTTTGCAATTTTACTAGCTTTACGTCCAATTTGGATCAGTAAATTCTCTTTTTCAGATTTAGCTTCGCTCTCAGAAGAAAAAGCTTTTCCTTGTGCCTTATTGATAGAAGTTAATAGTGATGTTATTTCCTCTTTAACCTTCTCTAATCTCTCATCACAAGGAAGTTCTTTAGCTGCTTTTGCAATTTCTTCACGAATAGTCAGCATTCGAGTGATCCTTTCCTCACTAAACTCTAAAGCTTCTAACTGCTTTTTAAATTCTGCAGGCTCATTCAACACATCAAAATCAACGATTCCTACACAGCGTACTCCCATATTCCGATACAATGTGGTAATCCGTGGAACAGTTTGCTTATTATCTGCATTAACGAAATATAAATCGATGTTATTTTTCCGCTTGTTAGAGGCAGTTTGGTAAAACCGCCCATCACTATCTGCTTCTACTACAACTACGCCGGAGTAAAAGAGTCCGTCGAGAACACGAGATGAACTCAATAGAGGATCGTTTACTAATTCTTGTAAGCGATTTGGGTCAAGTGTATTAAAATAATTTATTTTATCTCTACGGTCAACCCGAATAATAGTGAGATCAGTTGTCTTGCTTAAAAGACCGCGCAGTAAGTCGGCGCTGTGCGTGGCTAAAATTATCTGGCGTTTGCTGTTTGCTTGTTCTGCAATGAATTCACCTATCCGAAAAGCTTGAGGGGGATGAAGAAAAGCCTCTGGTTCATCGATTAGAAATACATTTCGTTTAGTCGCCAGCAATGCAGTAGTAATTCCCACAAAACTTCTGATTCCATCCCCTTGATCATCCAATTTGTCATACTGCTGCATCGGCTGTCTAGCATCTCTTGGATCTGAAGGAATTGAACTAAAATCATTTCCAACTCGAAGAAGTAATCTTTGAGGTACAGTGAAATCCAGCTTAATTTCTTTGCCAAAGGCACGCTTAACTAACTTTTGTATTTCATTCTCTAGAGAAGTTCCTGCATTATACATAGTTTGCAGCAGATTTTCTTCTTGTCTTTCATGCTCTGCACTAGCAGCCTGTTTTACTAATTGAAGACGGTGTTCTGTGGTGATGAATGCAACCATAGCAATACCAAAATTGCCGGCAAATGAAGATTTATCAGATAAATAATAAATTTGGTCATCTTCAGATTCAGACCAGAAGCTTGCACCGACTTGGCGTTCCAGGGAAAGCTCAGGAGCTAGTGTACGAAACACCCAGTTATTATATTCGTCTTGGTAGCGTTCTAAACTATGAGCTTCGCGTAGCTCTTGTAGATTCTGTGGGGTTGTCCAGTCAACATCGCTAACAACAACATTAGGTAGAGGTGTACTTGTTGTGGTTTTCTGAGCAATGTCCTTTAAAATACGGCTTTTTCCAGCATTGTTCGGCCCAATGATAACGGTAAGGTTTCCTGGTTTAACTTCTTCTCCATTGTTGAATACGATCCGGGTGAGTTTGTAGATATACATTAACAGATACCTTTGAATTGTCTGATTAAGTTTTTCAAGCTCTTTTTTGTCCAGTGCCTCTACTGGTTTAAAATTTGGTTTAAGGATTATATTGCCATATTTCCATTAATAATTAGTAAAATTCATAGCATATCATAAATAATTAGCATTTTTTACTACAGTAAACTAGCTAGTAAGTGTGTTGCGCCACAAAGCACCGCATCAATTATGGCTATCTTAAAAACAAACAAGATTTTTCAAAACTATGCCCAATTGCGGCAATTACCGCAGCAATAGATTTTTTTAAGTATTCATCGTTTTATTCAGCAAAAGATTTACCCGTTAGATTGGGGTGGCAATGGTAAAGTTTAACTTTTGTGAAGTATTTAGAATGTTTGAACGGTGGTGCGTTGCGCTTTGCGACAACGCACCCTACATTGGGAATGCGATCGCGCTTTATAAGATAAATGATTGGATTTTATACAAATCAGTACTTTACTCATGCTTTAACTTACTTGTACGGTATCGATAATTAGCATAGTGTATTGCTTTTTTGTGTGACAAGGAGCCATAAAAGTCTGACATTATCGCACCAATAGAAGAAGGAACGATAGAGTTATTTCTTAGAATCTTTATATTTGTTTTTTGTAAAGTACAAAACTTGACAAATTTTGCGATCGCTAAAAAATAAATTTTACCTTCCCCTGGTTTTGCAATCACACTGCAATGTATTTCAAGGAAGACTAAGTTTTTTATTCCAGAACAATGGAGTATTAACAAAGATTCTTCAATACACAGATATGCTTCCTTATCTTTATAATAGGTTTTTTCTTTAATGAAATCTGTAAAATAGTCTAAAGCTTCAGTCATACTAACTGAGCTTACAGTACACAACCTATATTTTGGAATGTTTTCTACCATCATAAGTCAAAGTAGTCGTAGGGTGCGTTGTCGCGCAGCGCAACGCACCACACCAATTTCCTTATCAAATTTAACTCATCTCATATACCAATTGCATCTTCAATTTTTCAATCTCAAGCTTCAATCTTTCATTTTCCATCCTCAATTTAGCATTCTCCTCCCTAATGACTTCAACTTCATCCCTCTTACTCAAAGCCTGATTAATTGCCAACTTCCGCATATCAAGCGAGAACCAACGTTGATAAGTTTGCGTGTGAACTTGTACACTATGCCCTAAATTATCTGCTGCTGCTTTAATTGGTATTCCCAGAATGTGCGCCCGAATTGCCCAAGCGTGACGTAAATCATAGGGCTTAAAATCTAGTCCAATTTTACGGAACCACCAACTAACTCGTTGTGTCAAAGCTGTGATTTCTGCATGATTGCTATTATCTTTTTTATTAATTGCCGTTGCCAACATCTCTAAATATTTAGGATTTTTTAAATCAAACTCCAAAATCCATTGTTGATATAATGGTAACGCTTGCCTTTCTCCAGTCTTACAATCTTTATGAACTTTCCATGTCAAATCTACATTTTCTTGACTCAACCACCAATCAATATCAGGGTTAGTAAACAATTCCCTTGGTCGTAAACCAAAAACTGCTAACATCCCATACGTCCATCGCCAAAGCTGCCAGCTATCTCTAACATTTTCATTGACTTGATTACCTCTGTTATCAAAATAATCTTCAAATCTGCTAAATCCTGCGGATATTTCAGCATCGGTTGGGATATTCCGAGAATTATTCTCAGGCATTTTGGAATATTGAGATAAATCAATTTCAATTTTGAAAGCTTGGCAAAATGCAGCGATCGCTCTGGCTGCATTATATCTAGCCCATTCTTTATCGATTTTTTCAATTGAATTTATCAGATTTTCAGCAGTTGCTAAATCTTGAGGATTAGTAAAACGCTTGGTTCTGGAAAAATAATAAAAAAAAGTATGTTCGCTTTTTGTCGTGCGGTGATGATTTTTAAAATACTCCTCTTCAAATTTTTCCAGTAATTCGCCTATACTTTTAAAGTCTTTTCTAATTGCCTCATTGCCTAAATATTTATCATTCCATTCAAACGTTTTACGGGCAATTAATTTACCTAATTCATAAGCTTCTTCTTCAGCCGTCTTTAAACCATCCAAGTTAGCAGGAATATTTAAACTAAGATTGTATTGCTTTCTCCCAGTTCCGTTTTTGTCTTTGTCTCCCGGTTTAATTGGTAAAGTAGCACGTAATTGCAGACTTCCATTTGATTCTCTAATTGTGACTTTTGTCTTTGCAGACTTCAAACGCAGATTTACCTTTTCTAATTCCAGGAGTACCTTTGTTTTCATATCCTCTCTTTGCTGGGGTGCTTGCAGACTTGAGCCAAGAAAACTGTTGCGGGTAGATCAAATTGGCTACAAATCTGCAAAGGCTTGCTGAAACTTGTCTTTATATCAAATCCCTTTGATTATTAGTTAAACCCGAAGAACCCCACCCCGCCAAAGCTACGCTTTGTCCCCCCTCCCCGTCAACGGGGAGGGGCTGGGGGTGGGGTGCAATGACTGTGGGAATCATAACTAATTAACCGAACTTGATATTATGCATCCCTGTGTATTTAGCCTAGATTTAGGCTAAAAATAAATGTGCTATCAATGAACAATGTTTAGGATTAACACTGCTTACTGCAAACATTAAGCTGTTTTGAGCAATGAAACCATAAAAAGGATTACTCCGGCCCTTATCACGGTTATGACGGCTTCGCCATCTTTGCTCGTGACATGGATTTAGCACTCAACAGCCCAACTTGGGGATTAATTGGCGCTCCCTGGAGCAAGAAAGCTGAAGCTAAAGCTAAAGCTAAAGCTACCGCCTAGAAAAACGGGAGAGTAGGGATAGCCTGGGGTTTTAGCCCCAGGGGGGAGTCGGGAATTCAAAATTTAAAATTCAAGATTCAAGATTTAGTTTTGCATTTTGCATTGTGAATTTTGAAGTACATTCCCACTCCCCATTCCCGCTTAATAATTCCCAATTCTTCGATTAGTAACGACCTCAGTAAGCTTGGAGATCCAGAAATGCCTCAGAATCCAGACAAGATTCAAGACCACGTAGAGTTATTCCACCAACCGGAATATCAACAATTATTTGAGAACAAAAAGCAGTTTGAAAACGGTCACAGCCCCGAAGAAGTTGCGCGGGTTGCAGAATGGACAAAGGGTTGGGAATATCGTGAAAAGAACTTCGCTCGTGAAGCTTTGACCGTTAACCCTGCTAAAGGTTGCCAACCTTTAGGTGCAATCTTCGCTGCTGTGGGTTTTGAAGGCACTCTTCCCTTCGTACAAGGTTCTCAAGGTTGCGTGGCTTACTTCCGTACCCACTTGACCCGTCACTACAAAGAACCATTCTCTGGTGTGTCTTCTTCCATGACTGAAGATGCAGCGGTGTTCGGTGGTCTGCAAAACATGATCGATGGCTTGGCGAACTCCTACCAACTGTACAAGCCCAAGATGATTGCTGTCTGCACCACCTGTATGGCAGAGGTAATTGGTGATGACTTGCAAGCTTTCATCAACAACGCTAAGAAAGCAGGTTCAGTTCCTCAAGATTTCCCAGTTCCCTACGCCCACACCCCAAGCTTTGTTGGTTCCCACATCACTGGTTACGACAACATGATGAAGGGTATTCTTTCTAACCTGACAGCAGGTCAGAAGAAAGAAACCAGCAATGGCAAGATCAACTTTGTACCAGGTTTTGACACCTATGTAGGCAACAACCGGGAAATCAAGCGGATTGCTTCTTTGTTCGGCTTTGACTACACCATTTTGGCAGATAACAGCGATTACTTGGATTCACCCAACACAGGTGAGTTCGATATGTACCCAGGTGGTACAAAGCTGGAAGATGCAGCAGATTCAATTAATGCTAAAGCTACAGTATTCCTGCAATCACACTCCACAGTCAAAACCCGCGAGTACATTGAAAAAGAGTGGAAGCAAGAAGTTGCAGTTTCCCGTCCTTGGGGTATCAAGGCTACTGATGAGTTCTTGATGAAACTCAGCGAATTGAGTGGTAAGCCAATTCCTGAAGAACTCGAAATTGAACGCGGTCGTGCAGTTGATGCGATGACTGACTCCCATTCATGGGTTCACGGCAAGCGCTTCGCTATCTACGGCGAACCAGATTTAGTGTACAGTGTAGTCGGCTTCATGCTGGAATTGGGTGCTGAACCTGTGCATATCTTGGTTCACAACTCTAACGAAGTGTTTGAGAAAGAACTCAAAGAGTTGTTAGCTTCTAGTCCTTTTGGCAAGAACGCAACCATCTGGGGTGGTAAAGACCTATGGCATATGCGTTCATTGTTGTTCACCGAACCCGTAGACTTGTTGATTGGTAATTCCTACGGTAAGTACCTGTGGCGCGACACCAAGATTCCCCTCGTGAGAATCGGTTATCCTATCATGGATCGTCACCACTACCACCGCTACAGCACCATCGGCTACCAAGGTGTAATCAACTTGCTCAACTGGATTGTTAACACAATCTTTGAAGAAATCGATCGCAACACCAACATTCCTTCTAAGACAGATATTTCCTACGACTTGATTCGTTAGAAGTTTCATTCACCCGTAGCGTGCTAATTAACGGTAAGTAAGGGGATTAGGGACTGGGGATTAGGGACTGGGGACTGGTGACTAGGGACTGGGGACTGGGAAAAAGTTTTTCCAATCTCCAATACCCAATCCCCAATACCCAATACCCAATCCCCAGTACCCAATACCCAATCCCCGCCTTACCTTTCCTTGCTTGCATTTACCTTGAGGTATCTATTTATGGAAACTATCAATCAAACTCACGTTCATACTCATAGTCATGTTAATTACCATCCACCTAACTATAAAAAACCAGGGTGGTTTAACAATATCTTCAATCCATTACGTAATGTCGTAGATGGATTTGAGGTTAAAAATTATCGACTCGCTCATCTAATTTGCCAAGTAATTCCTTGTTGCTGTCCTTTTGAGCGAACTATTAATTTATTTGGGCGGACTTTGCATATTCCACCTTTATGCAAACTTAATCCGTTATATGACGAGTTTGTAGGAATGCGTTTTCGTGCCTTATCTTACCTTGCTGATGAGTGCAAAGAAGATGTCACGAAATATATTTGTTAGTCAAAAGTCAAGAGTCAAAAGTCAAAAGTTTTAGACCATTGACTATTGACCATTGACCATTGACTAATGACAATTAAAACCTGCCATCCAGCAAGAGAAGAGAGATGAAAATCACCCAAGGCAAAATCAACGAGTTGCTCAGTGAGCCGGGATGCGAACATAATCAGCATAAGCAGGCAGAAAAGAAAAACAAGTCTTGTACGCAACAGGCACAACCAGGGGCGGCTCAAGGAGGCTGTGCTTTTGATGGTGCAATGATTGCCTTAGTACCGATCGCCGATGCGGCTCATTTAGTCCACGGGCCGATCGCTTGTGCTGGCAATTCTTGGGGTAGTCGTGGTAGTCTCTCCTCTGGCCCCCAATTGTACAAGATGGGTTTTACCACCGATATGACGGAAAATGATGTCATTTTCGGTGGTGAGAAAAAGCTCTATAAGGCAATTCTAGAAGTTCAAGAGCGCTACAAACCAGCAGCGGTATTTGTCTACGCTACCTGTGTGACTGCTTTGATTGGCGATGATATCGATGCAGTCTGCAAAACTGCTGCCGAAAAAACTGGCACTCCGGTTATCCCTGTTATTTCTCCGGGTTTTATTGGCAGTAAAAATCTAGGCAACCGCTTTGGCGGCGAAGCTTTATTAGAATATGTTGTCGGGACAGCAGAACCGGAAGAAACAACGCCCTATGATATTAACTTAATCGGTGAGTACAATATCGCCGGGGAGATGTGGGGAGTAACACCACTGTTAGAAAAGTTAGGTATTCGCGTTCTGTCCAAAGTCACGGGCGATGCTCGCTATCACGAAATTCGCTACGCCCACCGCGCTAAGCTGAATGTGATGATCTGCTCGCGGGCGCTGCTGAATATGGCGAGAAAGATGGAGGAACGCTACGGTATTCCTTATATTGAAGAGTCTTTCTACGGCATTGATGACATGAACCGCTGTTTGCGGAACATTGCGGCTAAGTTGGGTGATGCTGATTTACAAGAACGCACAGAAAAGCTAATCGCTGAAGAAACTGCTGCTTTAGATTTGGCGCTGGCTCCCTATCGCGCTCGACTCAAGGGTAAACGGGTTGTTCTTTATACTGGTGGTGTTAAGAGTTGGTCGATTATCTCGGCGGCTAAGGACTTGGGTATCGAAGTTGTTGCTACTAGTACGAGAAAAAGTACTGAGGAAGACAAAGCCAAGATTAAGAAGTTAATCGGCAATGATGGCATCATGCTGGAAAAGGGCAACGCTAAGGAACTGTTACAACTGGTTAAAGACACTAAAGCAGATATGCTGATTGCTGGTGGTCGTAACCAATATACAGCCCTGAAAGCGCGGATTCCTTTCTTAGATATTAACCAAGAACGCCACCATCCTTATGCAGGCTATATAGGGATGATTGAAATGGCCAGAGAACTGTACGAAGCTCTTTATAGCCCGATTTGGGAACAAATACGTAAGCCTGCTCCTTGGGATGAAGATGAAGGAACGTTAGCAGGGAGAGACAATGATAGTTCTCTGTTTGCGTCGATGGAGGAGATAATTTAAATGGCGATCGTTACCGTTCCCAATAAATCAGTTGCAGTTAATCCCCTCAAGCAAAGCCAAGCTTTGGGTGCATCCCTAGCCTTTTTGGGATTAAAGGGCATGATACCTTTATTCCACGGTTCCCAAGGTTGTACTGCCTTCGCTAAAGTTGTGCTTGTACGGCATTTTCGGGAAGCTATTCCCCTAGCCACTACAGCCATGACGGAAGTCACTACCATTTTGGGTGGTGAAGAGAATTTAGAGCAAGCAATTCTCACCTTGGTGGAAAAGGTTAATCCCGAAATTATCGGTTTGTGCAGCACAGGACTGACAGAAACCAGGGGCGATGATATCGACGGTTTTCTCAAGGATATCCGCAAACGCCACCGCGAACTGGATCATCTGCCCATTGTTTTTGCGCCCACACCTGATTTTAAAGGTGCGCTGCAAGATGGTTTTGCTGCTGCTATTGAAAGCATAGTTAGGGAAATTCCGAAAGCAGGTGGAATCAAAACTGAGCAAGTGACGATTTTGGCGGGTTCTGCTTTCACACCTGGGGATGTGCAGGAAATCAAAGAGATGGTTACGGCTTTTGGTTTAGTACCCATCTTTGTACCTAACCTTGGCGCTTCCCTGGATGGACATTTAGAAGATGGCTATAACGCTATCACAGCCAGCGGTACCACTGTTAAACAGTTACAAGAAGTCGGTAGTTCTGCCTTCACCATAGCTTTGGGTGAAAGTATGCGGGGTGCAGCCAAAATTCTCGAAGAACGCTTTGGCATTCCTTATGAGGTGTTTGGCGAACTAACTGGCTTGGAACCAGTGGATGAATTTTTGCAAGCATTGGCAATTCTGAGTAGCAATAGTGTACCAGAAAAATATCGTCGCCAACGTCGCCAATTGCAAGATGCCATGCTGGATACTCACTTTTACTTCGGTGCAAAGCGAGTTTCCTTGGCGCTGGAACCAGACTTGTTGTGGTCAACAGTGAATTTCCTGCAATCGATGGGGACTCAAATTCATGCAGCAGTGACAACGACAAAATCGCCACTGTTGGAAAAATTACCGATTAAAAGCGTAACCATCGGTGATTTAGAAGACTTTGAGCAATTAGCGGTGGGATCTGATCTGCTGATTGGTAATTCTAACGTAAACGCGATCGCTAAACGTCTGTCAATTCCTTTGTACCGTTTGGGCATTCCCATTTATGACCGTTTGGGTAATGGGCAATTTACCAAAGTCGGCTATCGCGGCACAATGGAGCTTTTATTCGGCATTGGCAACTTATTTTTAGAGGGAGAAGAAGAAAGAGCTAAACATTTCCACGGTGTTTTGTAATAGTCAAAAGTCAATAGTCAAAAGTTTAAGAGTTTTTAACTATTGACCATTGACCATTGACAACTAACAACTAACAACTAACAACTAACAATGAAAATTGCCTTTACCACAAGTGACCACGTTCACATTAATGCTCACTTCGGATGGGCAAGAGAAATTGATGTTTATGAAATCTCAAATGAGGGATATCAATTTCTAGAAACTCTGACATTTTCTGGCGACCTCAAAGAAGATGGTAATGAGGATAAAATCACACCAAAACTTGATGCTATCAATGATTGTACCATTGTTTATGTTACAGCAATTGGTGGTAGTGCCGCAGCTCGGTTAATCAAGAAAGGTGTGACTCCGGTTAAGGCGCGATCGGAAGAAGAAGAAATTAATGAAGTACTGAATAAATTAGTACAAACCCTGAAAGGCAACCCTCCACCTTGGTTGCGTAAAGCCTTACAGCAAAAACCCTCAAGCTTTGCAGATGAAGTAGAAAATGAAGCAACAGTATGAGTGAAAATAACGGCGTTAACGGAACCACTACAACCGTAGTCTTAGACTCTCCTTTTTTGAAGACTTTAGTTCTCCAAATCCGGGGACAAGATAATTATGGAGTTTACCGGAATTGGTCGGATGAGTTAATTCTCAAACCCTTTGTTGTGACTAAACAGAAAAAACGTGAAATTTCTGTCGAGGGTGAAGTTGATCCGATAACTCAGGCGCGAATTATGGCGTTTTTCCGAGCTATCGCCGCCGGAATTGAAAAAGAAACTGGTTTGATATCTCAAGTGGTGGTTGATTTGAGCCATGAGGGATTTGGTTGGGCATTAGTTTTTTCTGGTCGGCTTTTGCTAGGTGTGAAAACTTTACGAGATGCTCATCGTTTCGGCTTTGATTCTCTAGAGAAACTAGCCGAAGAAGGAGAAAAATTCGTCCAAAAAGGAATTGATTTAGCGAAGCGCTTCCCCGAAGTTGGCAAACTGTAACAATTTTAGATTTGGGATTTGGGATTTGGGATTAAAGATTCATTAACTAGTTTTATGAATCTTTAATTAATAAAAATATTAACCAAACCAAAATCTAAAATCTAAAATCCAAAATTAATCTTGGAGAAGTTGATGGTGCAGGCAGGAGAAACAAGTATTGAGGAACTCCAAGGGCAGATTAGAAAGCTGAATAGTAAAGCAGGTCAAATGAAGATGGATCTGCACGATTTAGCAGAAGGTCTGCCAACAGATTACAAACAACTTATGGATGTGGCGGCTGCAACTTATGAAATCTATCGACAGCTAGATGAACTTAAGCAACAGCTGAAAAAATTGGAGAATGTTAAATGACTGGGACTATTGAAGAATTCAAAACGCTCGTAGACACAGAGGAATTTTTGCAGTTTTTTAATCTGCCCTACGACGAAAAATTTGTGAATGTAAATCGTCTGCATATTTTGAAGAAGTTTTCCCAATATATTCGGGAAATTGATGAAAATTATCCTGATCTGAGTGCAGAAGAAAAGCTAAATCAATATTCTTTAGCTTTACAAAAAGCCTATGAGGTTTTTCTCTTGTCAACACCCCAAGAACAAAAACTGTTCAAAGTGTTTAACGAGAAGCCGAAGAATGTAGTCACGCTGACAGAAATCACTTCTGATTAGGAGTTACAAAGTGATAAACCTAACGCCTACAGAGTTAGAACGCTATAGTCGCCAAATGATGCTTCCGAATTTTGGCGAAGTAGCTCAGAAGCGCCTCAAGTCAGCGACGGTTCTGGTTACGGGTGTGGGGGGATTAGGCGGTACGGCGGCGCTTTACTTAGCAGTGGCGGGTGTTGGGCGACTAATCCTTGTCCGGGGTGGTGACTTGCGACTGGATGATATGAATCGTCAAGTGCTGATGACGGATGATTGGGTAGGTCAACCAAGGGTTTTCAAAGCTAAGGAAACTCTGGAAGCTATCAATCCCGATATTCAGATAGAAGCAGTTCATGATTATATAACCCCGGAAAACGTAGACTCTTTGGTGCAATCTGCTGATATGGCGCTGGACTGCGCGCACAATTTCACGGAACGTGATTTGTTAAATGCAGCTTGTGTGCGTTGGCGCAAACCAATGGTGGAAGCCGCAATGGATGGGATGGAGGCTTATCTGACAACGATTATTCCTGGTGTAACTCCTTGTTTATCCTGTCTGTTTCCTGAGAAGCCTGAGTGGGATCGGCGCGGCTTTTCAGTTCTAGGCGCTGTTTCGGGAACTTTGGCTTGTCTAACAGCACTGGAAGCGGTGAAGTTGATCACTGGGTTTAGTCAACCTTTATTGTCACAATTGCTGACAATCGATTTTAATCGGATGGAATTTGCCAAACGCCGATCTGGGCGCGATCGCTCTTGTCCAGTCTGCGGTAACACTGCACCCTGGAGATACGCGCAATCCAATTCGATGGAACCCACCAGTAGCAATTGCACACATTAGTCAGTGGTCAGTAGATATTAAACAACTTACAACTGACAACTAACAACTGACAAATCTACACCCAAAATCAGAACAATTAATCGCTACAAATTAGGAGACTTAATGACCGTTACTTTGACAGAAAAAGCAGAATTTCGTCTGCGGGCATTCCTGCGAGGTTCCGCTCCCGATGATAATGGTACAACTAAAGGTGTCCGCGTCTCTGTAAAAGATGGTGGTTGCAGTGGGTACGAGTATGCGATCGATATTACTAGCAAACCACAACCAGATGATTTAGTTATCGAGCAAGGCAAGGTGCTGGTTTATGTGGATGCCAAAAGTGCGCCTTTGTTGGACGGGGTGGTAATCGATTTTGTCGAAGGGGTAATAGAAAGCGGCTTTAAGTTTACTAACCCGAATGCAAGCGATACCTGCGGCTGCGGAAAGTCGTTCAAAACAGGTGACTGCACGCCTACAGGTGTACCTTGCAGCTAAATGATTCGTAATTGATAATACGTAATTACTAATTTTTTCAAACTAGTAATAATTACGAATTACGAATTACCAATTATTTGAGGCATTCCGCGCTTTTTCTCGAAGAGTGGGAAAGACTTCAAAACTTCGAGAAACCAACCGAATCGTATATTTGAGGAGAATCGGAAAATGGCTAAATACCAAGTTAGACTAATCAACAAAAAAGAAGACCTCGACACCACAATTGAAGTGGATGAAGATGAAACCATTGTGGATGCAGCAGAAGAAGCTGGTATTGAATTACCTTACTCTTGCCATTCAGGTTCTTGCTCAAGTTGTGTAGGTAAAGTAGTTGAAGGTGATGTAGATCAAGAAGATCAAATGTTCTTAGATGACGAACAACTAGAGAAGGGCTTTGCTCTCCTTTGTGTTGGCAAACCCCGTTCTAACTGCACGATTAAGACACATCAAGAACCATATCTCGTGTAAGCGATCGCTTTGATTGTCATCCTTAGCAATCAAATAAAGAACGAAGCATGAAGTATGAAGAAAAAACATATACTTCATACTTCATACTTCATCTTTTAACTTTAAAAATGTTTACCCCTTTTAACGTAATTGGTTGCTCATTAGAATTACTCAGAACAGGAGAGCGAGGCATCGTCACTTTCTGCAAAATTCAAGATGAGACAATCCATAATAAAATAACATCAATGGGTGTCACCACAGGTACTACCATCACTTTAGAACAGCAGTTACCATCTTTAATCATTAAAATTGGAAATATATCCTGGGATATAGAGCGAGAAGTTGCTCGCGCTATTTATGTCCGCATTATTGATAACTGATAAGTTAAAGAATATTAAGTTTTAGAGACGTGCCGTAGCGCGTCTCTAATGTTTACAGGCGATTTACTTTTCCTTGCAAGTCGCCTATTTGTCAATCAACAGCAACTATTACATCTGATGATTTAATTACAGCATAAGCTTGTTTACCCTCTACAAGTCCAAGCTTTTCTGCTGATGATTTGGTGATGATTGACACTAATTCTATCCCAGGAGCTAGTTCTAAAGTCACTTCGGTATTAACTGAACCAGCAACAACTTTTTTCACTGTGGTTTTAAGAGAGTTACGAGCGCTAATTTCCATGTTTTAATTTCCTTTTAGTTATTTCTACTTGCCAAGTTAGCAAGTTTTGATAGTGTAAATAAAATTATTCAAAATTTCTTAATATTCTTGTTAAAGACAGACATTATACAATATGCTAGCCAACAAAGCTACCTCTACTTAGTAGGTAATATAGAATTCCTAGTTGATTGAAGTTGGTGGTATTTGAAACTGATAACATAAATGTCGTAGGGTTGCATTTTTATAAAATAAGTTAATAAATTATAGGACTCATATTTGATTTTTGAACAAAACTTAGTACACCTTTATTCCTTCTTCCCAGTCCCCAGTCCCCAGTCCCCAGTCCCTTACCTCTACGAGTGATTCAGAAATCAAATCGGATTGCTATATTTGATTGACAACAATTCATATAATTACTGTTTAAGCAGTTGACTTTTATAAATAAGTATTATTTTATTTAAAAATGGTGGACAATGCCTACCATTTTATTTGTTGAGCAAACTTACACTAGGCGAGAGATATGAATAATTTGACGGATGTCACAAAACAATGGTTGGCGGCAAAAGGTTACAGTTTTGAAGATTTAAATCAGCATGGTGAAAATGGCGACACAGCTTTGATGAAAGCTACAAGAGAAGGAGTTTACACAGTTGTTAAAGAACTGATTGATGTCGGTGCAGATGTAAATGCGAGAAATAATGATCGAAATAATGCTTTGTGGTTTGCTTGTTTTGGGAATCACTACGATTTAATTAACTTGCTGCTGGCGGCAAAAATTAATATTGATAACCAAAATGATAATGGTGCAACTGTTTTAATGTACGCAGCTTCGGCTGGAAAAACTGAAGTAGTGAAGTTACTTTTACAACATCATCCTAATCTATATTTACAAAATTTAGATGATTATAAAGCGATAGATTTTGCAAGTAACGTAGAAGTTTTAAGGATATTGAAAAATGCCACAAAATCTTAATCTAAGCAAAGCTTATCATGATGCCACTAAGCATTCTTACTTATCGGTGCAGATGAATCCAAATTATGTAGATGCATCAACTCAACCATCTGCATTTAAAGTTTATCCCAAATTTTATAGACGCGTGCAATTAAATGTCAATAATCCTATCCATTCTTTTATCTGGTTAACTAGTGCAGTCACCCTTGAGAAGGTATATAAGGATGTGTCTTATAAACTACGTGTAAATCCTTCAGCAGGCGCTCTCTATCCCACAGAAGTTTATGTACAGATTCGAGGTATGCAAGGAATATTAGATGGTGTATATCATCTAGAAGTTGAGAATAATTGTCTAACACTAATCTATGAATTAATTGATGATGGCTTGGAGAGTTACGTTATACCGACCAAATGTATCAGCGGATTCATTTTTTTAATTAGTTGCGTTTATTATAGGTCTAGTTGGAAATATCAAGACAGGAGCATGAGATATTGCTTTTTGGATAGCGGACACCATTTAGGTGCGATCGCTGCATCAGCATATCTTCATGACAAGGATATACAGTTAATTTTCGACTTTGATAAACTTGCTCTCAATACTGATTTAGGCTTTGAGAATAAAGAGTTTATTACAGCTTGTGCAATTTCGGGAGAAGTGCAAGACAAGCAAACGAGACGCTTAAGGCTGAAGGTTCCTTTTGTCTGTGGTACTGATTATTTTGAAGCTAATCAATTTATTGAAACTAGCTACAAAACAACAGCATTGCAGCAGAGTTACCAACAGCAACTAAAGCAGACCCAGTTGAAATTTGATCGAGATAAATTTTCTCAGACTATTTTAAACAGACGTTCATGTAGACGTTTCCGGAAAAAGTTTATTTCTCAAGAAGAATATTTATATATATGGCAGCAACTTGAGCAGCCATTACCGACTGAGAACTATGAAGAAATAGATATTTACTCGGTTGTACATCGAGTAGAGGGGATGTCACCAGGGTTATATAAAGGTAAGCATCTGCTGAAGGCTGGTGATTTCAGCGAACAGACAGGTTACTTATGCATAAATCAAGCGATCGCGAGAGATTGTGCTGTAACTTTGTTTTTTGTGTCTGACTATAAAAATTATCAAACTGCTATGCAAATAGCTGGTTTCCTCGGACAAATAATTTATCTGGGTAGCAACTATATGGCAATTCAATGTAGTGCAATTGGTGCTTATTATGACGACGAAACTCAAAGATTCTTAGACACAACAAAAGATGTTCTCTATGCAATGGCAATTGGAAATTAAGTAGGAAGTAAAGAACAATGGCTAGAAGAAAGTATTCCTTTAATGGTAACGAATTTCATCCAATGCAGCCGACATCGGCAGATATTATTTTGCGGCAGCAACTAGAGTATTCTATTAGTAAGTACTTTTACGAAGCTTGCGATCGCACAATTCAAAATCTCTTATCTACTTGTCGGTGGTACGTCACAACCCACGCTAGCGCAATGACATTAGTAATTGAATGTCCCGACCAAGTTACCAACTGGCGGATATTACAAAAAATTGTGCCAATGGGGACGTTACTCAACAAAATTGTCGCCAGTGCTAAAATTCGCGTTTGTCCTCCAGAAAGCCAAGGTGTACCCTTTGAGATGAGAGTAGATGAACTCGCTGTTTACCGTGATATGGCTGGATAGGGAAATGAGTCAGATGGAGAAGATGAGGGAGAAATTGTCACCCACATTTTGACATCTAAAATCTCAAATTAATGAAAATACAGTATCGATGTATCAACTTTAAACATTCTGTCTGATGATTGCAGCTACCTCTTCAAAAACCAGATCAGCAGAATGTTTAACAACAGGACTTAATTCTAGTCCGAAATCAAGATTTGCCGCTTCAATTAAATAAACTGTTACGTCTTCGGGAAAGTCATCCTGAAATATTTTTCGTCCAGCGGCTAAAGCATTATCCCAACGAAAATCATGCAAGTTATAACTAGGTTCCGGCAAAGCTTCTAATTCTTTGCCCGGAACTTTAAATATAGCACCTGGTTCTGAATTAGTTGAACTGGCATCAATAATTATTAATTGTTTACTACCTCTAGCTTGAAACATTACCTCCATCCCTGCGGTACCACAGTCATACACGCGCACATCATGATGAGGATTTTCAGCTAGATATTGTTGTAAGCATTGGGCAATAATTACGCCTACAGCGTCGTCACTGCGGTTTAGATTTCCGCAACCAATAATTGTCAGCATGACATTCTAAGGTTTGTCTAAACTATAGAATGTAGTCACATTTATGAAATAAAACTGTATACTAAATACATCTTATTCAGGTAATTAGGAAGTTGGATGCCTACCAACGCGCAATTGAGGGGTTTATATCGAATCTGTTACCAGTTAACATATCTAATATTTCAGCCTATTCACCTCATTTGCATTGATGATCGCACTCAAAATTTATATATATTGGCAGGGCAAAACGAGGAAATCGAGTTTGAAATTACTGCAAATGGAGAGGTGATTTAATGAGTCAAATTGATTACACTGCTATGTCTGACCAAGAGTTAAAAGAGTATTTCATAAAGCATCGAGAAGATAAAGTTGCACTTCAAGCTTATTTAGAACGTCGTCAGGGGCGAAGGCTAAAAGTGATTACTACAGTAGATGATCCTGACTTTGATAGTAAAATTAAAGCAGCTATTCGTCAGCAAATTAGCGATCAACAAGGTTAAGTAACATGCTTTGATTGCTAAATATCGATTTTATTGTAGTTATCAATTAATTATTGAGAAATCCACAACAGATCCAGGTTATCAAAAGGGTGATTCTTTCCAAGTTACAAAAAGAGTTGGCATAACTACTCAGGCAGGACTTTTGAATCAGCAGTTTCCTTTTGAGACAGGACTGGAAAATCAAGAGTTTTCTTTTATGGTAAGTGTGCTTGAGCATCAGGTTCATTATGATGGTGATCAAAAATTTTTTGACATAATCACTGAATCACCTGATAGAACTGAGATATAAGCATACGTAAAGGCACTTCAAGCCCGAAACTCTTAGAGATTGTTTGAAAAGTCTAATTTATTACTTGCCTTGGCGACTGGAAGTCGCGCGCCACTTGCTCCACTTGGGGAAACCCCAAGACCGCAGTGGCTTGGCTACACATACAAAACCCACCTTCGTGGGTTAAAAACCCTTAATTTTTCATTAGTCCGCAGAGGCGGACTTTGTTTGTGTAGTGGCGAATTCTATTCGCCCAATACCTCGACCAGAAAAACAATGATCATGTTAAATTTAACATGTAACCACACAGGTATTTTAAGTTATGAGCTTCAATGATGTGGTAGAGGCAATCAAAGGTCTTTCATTTGAAGAAAAACAAGAACTTCAATTGCTGCTACGGCAGTATCTACGAGAAGAACGCCGAGAGGAAATATATGAAAACTTCAAAACAGCACAGCTAGAAGAACACAACGGTGAGCTAAAATTTTCTTCCAATATTAACGAACTGAAACAATTGATAGAAGAGTAATGCTAGAAGTCAGTTTCAGTTCGTCATTTAGACGTGCATTCAAAAAACGAATTAAGGGAAATGTAGATTTAGAAGCAAGGTTTTGGCAAAAGCTAGAGCAGTTTATAGTAAATCCATTTGATCAAAGCTTGAAAACTCACAAATTATCAGGCAAGCTCAATAATTTATGGAGTTTTAGCATAGATTATGATGTGAGGATATTGTTTTATTTTACCGAAGATGGAAACGCAGTATTTGTTGATATTGGTAGTCATGACGAGGTTTATTAAGCTTTTAGCTTGCTAGGTTATGTGTCAGGCGATCGCTTTTCAATTCCTAGAGAAATTTATTCAGTAATAACTTAATAATACTTATTCAATCATGGCACATAAACGAACTCTCAATAAAAAGCGTTTGACAAGAAAACAGGTTCAAGAATTGATTGAATCTGAAGGAAAGCTGCACGAAGAGTTCACAAAGTTTTTTGAAGTAACTTATTCAACTGGATATAAGGATCAGCCTCTAGTCTATGAGTTACCTAATGACAGATTCTTATTTGTTTTTGATCCTAATGATCTTAGCACTCCTGGTAAAGGTGATATTTATACAAAAGAATATTTTTTAAAATTGGTTCAACGCACACAACGAGTCCGAGAAGACTGTGCTAATAATCGAGGTAATTCTGTTTCTTATTGGTATTATTACTCAAAATATAAGGTAGAACTTATAAATCACATTGATGAGTTAATTCATGAGCTTAGAGAACAGCTACAAATTAATCATCAGCAGCTTAATTTTTCTTATGTGAGCTTGGATATTTTATCAAAAAAAGTTGAAGCTTATGGAATTAATGAAATACAAAGTCATTTATATGACAACTTAGTAGCTTATGTAGGTGAGATTTTAAGACAGAGAAAAAACGGATATTGGGCTATTAATAATGACTCTATGACTGAAAAATATCCATACATCAGTGCAGGTGTTGATGGTGTTATGATGCCAATTAATGTAGTTTGGCTAGAAATAACTGATATTGAATCGATAGATTTACGGAAACAAACTGCTAATGAAGTACGACGTTTTTCATTACGACAAATATAATTCCTACTATTTTGGATTTTAGATTTTAGATTGGGAAACTAGGGGCAGGTTCATCAAGCTCATCAATTAATAATTGATAATATTTTTAAACCCGCCCCTATCAGTTCTCCATCTGTTGAAAAATCAGTATCTAGTAGAAACTAAAACTCTACACCATGTTTTTTGGCGATTTCAACAAGTTTCTCACACTGATGTTGTGATGCTTGAGTTAATATTGCTTGTGCTTGTTCTGGAGTATTCCCATCTTTAGGGATTAAATACTTGACATAAAGTGATACAAAATCAGCGACGATCGCTAAACCAGATAATCCATGTGTGTCAGCTTCTTTGCCAGCGATCGCTGCTACTAAACCTGCTTTAATCGGGTCAGGTTTAACTTTCATAAATTGATCGACAAGTTTAGGAATGTATTCTGCTGGTGGTAAGTTATTTAACTTACTTGTATCTGGAGTAAAATTACATTCTGCTGCTTTTGCCTGCTCTAAAACACACCATTCTATGAATTCTTGCAGTGCTGTTTCGGGAAGGCGAGGGAGATATTTGTGTAGGGCTATATCAGACACAAGCTTACCTTATAAATTTGAGATTTTTAGAGTGAGTTAAGGCAAGCCTAACGCATCGTTTCTGCAAGTTTTAGTGTGTTACGCTACGGCTAATGCACTAGACGATGAATTAATTACTATAAAAACCTGTTAGTTGTGCATCAATTTGACATTGTATATGTAAAAAGTAACTTTGAAAGCAGTTAGCATTCATATATATAAGGGCACACTATAAAACAGGTATAAATATAAAACTTATTCATGAAACCTGTTTTAGGCAAAGGCCGACTAACTACATGGAAAGACGATCGCGGGTTTGGTTTCATACAACCCAGCGATGGTAGTCAAGAAGTCTTTGTTCACATCAGTGCATTCAAAGAAGTTAAACGTCGTCCCCAAGTTGGTGATTCCGTTCATTATCAACTCACGGTTGATAAAAACGGCAAAGCGCGTGCATGTAATGCTTCACTCGAAGAAGGTATATCATCTTCTGTCGCACCGACGAAGGTTACATCTAAGGCTGTGCGGAAAACTTCACCATTAGTATTTAATACGTTACTCTTATCTCTAATACCTGGTTTAGGTTCAATTCATTTTTTACTAACTACTGGCAACCCAATTCCTTTAATCGTTTATCCTGTTATGAGTTTTATTACCTTTGCGCTATATGCTGATGATAAATCTCGTGCAAAACAAGGCCAATGGAGAGTGCCAGAGAAGACTTTACATTTATGCGAATTTTTTGGTGGTTGGTTAGGTGCGTTTGTTGCTCAAGGAAAACTACACCACAAAAGTAGCAAAGTTTCCTATCAAATTGTATTTTGGTTGATAGTAACTCTGCATATTGTGTTTTGGTTAGATTGGCTATTTTTTGGTAAAGCTTTGATAAGTCTGTTTCTGGGTAGTAGTTTTAGGAAGTAATTGCGATCGCCGAAATAGCAATTGCGATCTCTGTTAAGTCTGACTAATTAGCTGCCCAAAGTAGGGAAATTTCGTACTTATTGAACATTGGATCGGCACTGACAAGCGTCATATCTTCTATCTGAGCCTGCGCTATCAAGATCCTATCAAAAGGATCTCGGTGATGCAGCGGTAACGCAGCTGCTCGTAAAGCATGAGGTGCTGTAATTTCCAGCGATCGCATTGCTAATAGCGCCATCCGACTAGAAATATAACTGTCTAGGGGATCTTCTAAGGCTAACTTGCCGATCGCTACTTTTATCCCTATTTCCCAAACGCTGGCGACTGATAGCCATAATTCATTTGTTTCATCAGCAATATGGGCGATTGCTACCTCATTCAAATACTCTGGTTTGGTAAACCACCATAACCAGCACTGCGTGTCTAGCAACAGTTTCACTCCTCACTGCCCTCAAATGCTGCCAAAATCTCTTCTGGCAGAGGTGCGTTGAAATCATCTGGCACTACAAAACGCCCTCTATCTTGCCCTAAACTACTGATTCGATTTGATGAAGCCCGAAATGGTACTAACTTAGCGATGGGAACGCCTCGGTTAGAAATAATAATTTCTTCTCCAAGTTCCACGCGCGACAACAGCTTTGAGAGATTCGTTTTAGCTTGATGAATATTTACGCTTTCCATAAAATTAAACTAAGTCTATAAACTAAGTTTAGTTTAGTTCTCATAGTGATGCAAGAGCGATCGCATACCTGTCAAGGTACTATATTCACAAAACCAAATTGACGAAAGTGATGATCAAAGGTGAATGCTTGAGTTAAATGAAGTTTGTTCATTATAACTCTACTGCTACAATCTGTGAAACTCCAGTTTTTATCTGAAAACTGGCGAAAAATCTGCCAAGTTTCTCGAATGTCCTCTTCTGTCAAATAATAAATAGTCGTTAAAACACCTGAAAAGAATGCCTCTCCTAAACTAATTGCTCTTAAAGATTCACCACGGCTTCTTAAGAGAGTCAGAGTTTCATCAACAATGTAATCTGTTGTGATCAATGGCTGAGTATTTTGATTAACCCATAAAGTTGCTGCCTGATGATCGGTATCGGAGGGAACGATGCTAGCAAACCAAGCACTGGTGTCTACAAAGATCATGTACTACTAGACGGAGGATAAAGAATGTTGTCATGATCTCGACCAGAGAATTGATCATTGCTAACTTCTAAGGGCATAGCAGCGATTTGGGCTAGAATCTCTCTAGGAGTTTTAGGTTTAGCCTCTGTTGAAATCACAGTGACTTCAACACGAGTTCCTTCGGCTAATGGAATAGGCTGTAATAGCCTGAGTACTCCCTGTTCATAAACAGCTTCTATAGTTATTGTCATAAACTCTTCACTTATGCCTTTGTTATTTATAATGATGGCACAATATCTAACAAGGTAAAAAATATAGCTAATAGCTAATAGCGAACTAAATAATAATTAGCCATTAGCTATTAGTAATTTTTACGCAGTGCGAAAACGCGCCAATTCTTCGCCTGTTTTCGCATCATGGGCGTGAACTGTACACACCAAACAAGAATCAAACGATCGCGCCACATGACCAACTTCCACAGGGTCGGTAGGATCGTAAATGGGTGTACCCACTAAAGCTTCTTCAATGGGGCCGCGTTTGCCTTCACCGTCACGGGGGCCGATATTCCAAGTACCAGGGGCAATCACTTGGTAATTCTTAATCTTACCGCCCTCAACTTCTACCCAGTGACACAAAGACCCCCGCGCTGCTTCCGTTGCACCCCAACCTTTGCCATCCTTTTCTTGGGGTTTAATATACCAAGGGTCGTTTAATTTGAACTCCCGCAAACAATGTTCAGCTTGCCGATATAACTTGACAAGTTCGTGAACTCGTGCTAGCTGACGCACATGAATGTTAGCACCGCCCATATGCTTGAACACATCCAGAATCAAGCCGTCGTAGTGTTGCCAAGATTCACCGTGTTTACCACCAGCCACCAATTGACGTGCTAAAGGGCCAGCTTCCAAACGCCCGAAGTCTTTGTGTAGGACTGCACTCGCCCAAGAATAAGCGTTGTCAAAGTCTTTGGTATTGTTGGCGATGGGTTTAGTGGTGCGATCGCTTGGGTGCATGTCCGCTGTGCCTTCATCGTACCAAGAATGGGTGGTATTCTCACGGGTGAAGCTTTGATCCATTAAGGTGTGAGTATCAGTGAAGCTATCGTACACTCCACTTTTCATGATCATCGCAGCGTTGCGTCCTGCAATGGTGGGCTTTTGGTATTTATCCTCATGGGCTAAATATCCCCAAGTGACGTATTTACCAACACCAGCGCCATATCTATCTAGACCGATATCTAAACCCATGCGCCAATAAAAACCCAAATCGGAATCACGATGATTTCTGTCTTCATCTAGCCATGACATGAAATCATCATATGTCTGGATTTCTTCGTAACGTTCCAAAGAACAACCTAACCACACTGGTTCTAACCAATTGGTGCGGAAAAATTCTAGAATCGCCCAAGCGCGGGTAATGTCTGTTAACGTGGGGGCGCACATCACGCCACCAGGCACCATATAACTGCTATGGCAACTGGTGGTATGGTGAAAATGTTCCTGAGTAACTTGTTGTGTAAAGTTATTTTGCTCAACAAGAACATTTTATTTTTACCATTTCAGCTTATAAATAAGGGAATATTTAGGGAATGAGCGGGCAAAATCAAAACCAGGGTAATTGCGTAGGCGCAGCCCAACCCAGGCATCGCCAAAATTTAATATCAAAGACATATCCCCTATCTACAGATGAGGATGCAAACGCAGACTCAGGGGACTTGTTCGCCGATATGTTTGCAGATTTTGAGCCGCACAACACCACAGACGGCAGTTATAGGGGAACAATGGCGAAAATTAAAGCGACGGAATTACAGTATCAAGCAGTTTTTGAGCAGAAGTTAGTTGAAGCTAATAGTAATTTAAAAAGGGATAGAATTAGAGTTAGCATTAAACAAACTGGCAATTCTCTTCAGTTACGAGCTACCCTACCGTTAAAACCAGGCGATTGCAGCTTAGGTAAGGAAAAAAAGCAGTATGACTTGTCTCTAGGGATACCAGCTAATTTAGAGGGATTAAAAACTGCGATCGAGGAAAGTTACGAGTTGGGTAAATTAATCGCTCGCCATACTTTCGAGTGGAATGAGAAGTATTTAGGAATAAAATCTAGAGAGAAGCAAGAAATAAAAAGCATTGGAGAATTATTAGATACATTTGAGGAAAAATATTATAAAACTCGTCAGAAAACTATAACCAGTCAAAATACTTTTGCTAACTATATATCTGTTATTAAAAGAAACTTTCCTTTAACCACTTTGGCAACAAAAAATAATTTTGAGGAAATTATTAATTCATTTCAGGGAAATAAAAAAAATGAACTGATTGCGGTAACTTCTGTTTTTATTAAAACCTTTCAAATGGGTTTTTCACTTGATGTAACACGGGATAATGTCACCCCTGCTCATCGAGAAATCCCCGACGATGATAAAATAGTGCGTTCTTTCGACCTATTTGAAAAATTCGCCCTCAACCGCAAAAATACAAACATTAGTGATGAAATCGACACATGGGAAATGTGGCGTTGGGTATATGGAATGTTAGCAACCTTTGGGTTAAGACCAAGGGAATTATTTGTGCAACCAGATATTAATTGGTGGATATCTCCCCAAAATATCGACCATACTTGGAAAGTCAATAAAAATACAAAAACTGGATATCGAGAAGTTATTCCTTTTGTACCAGAATGGATAGAATTATTTGATTTACAAAATCCCAAATCATTAAGGATTTTAGAAAAAAAGGTGACAAAAATTGCATCTGTGCAAAATATTAATTGGATGCGGAGAGATATATCCAGATGGTTTAAAAAAGTGGGAATTGAGTTTCAACCCTACGATTTGCGTCATGCTTGCGCGATTCGAGCGCATCTTCAGGGAATACCCATCAAAGCCGCAGCAGACAACTTAGGTCATACTGTTGATGAACATACAAAAACCTACCAGCGCTGGTTTGGCATTGAAAACCGTAAAAAAGCCTTTGGTGAGGTGATGAGTCAGAAGTCGTTAATTGAGTTGCAGAAGAATGAAATTTTGGCGTTGAAGATGGAGAATGAAAGGTTAAGGTTGGAGGTGGGAGTGGAGATAAAAGTCAAAACAGGGATTCCTAGGCTGGCTGAGACTGAGAAAAGCGTGAAGTTGGATGCCTCCACAACCCATACTTGGCAGTTTGGGAAAGAGAACACAACTACACAGAGCTATACCCGTGAGAGTGACGTCGAGGTGCCGCCTTTGAAGCGCATACAACGCGTCGCGTCGGTCACCAAGGGCGATCTCGATGTTCCTTACAGGGCAAAGATACGTGCAGGTGATGGATCAATCCAATGGCTTGAAGGGACATGGAATGGTGTTTCCACGATCAACCTCGTAGAGAAGCAGGTGGATATCGAAGGTTAACGAGGTAAAAATCAATCAATAAATGGGGTCAGTCGCATAGGCTGATCTTGTAGGGTGCGTTAACGGAGTGTAACGCACCTTATGTATGATTATTTACTGATTTTGGCATCTCCCCAGGATTTCTTGCCACCTCTTCCAGGATGGCGTGATAGAAGCGTATTCATTGGCAAACAAGGTCAAATTTCCTTTTATCACTATGATTTTACAGCCCAAGCTCTTTCTAAACTATCCAGGGGATTTGACCGTGATATTAAAGATATTGAAGCCATGTACAAACAGAAATTATTCTCTTTGAGTAATCTACGGGATTGTTTTGAAGCGATCGCACCTGAACTAATCAGATTCCCATCGCTTAACCCTGATATGCTTAGAAGCAGAGTAGATAACTTTATTGAACGTTGTGAAGATAACCTGGAGGATGATCAATCATGAATCTCAATGAGTTGCCGGGATCTGAGATAATCTTGCCTGGACTCAGTGATCTTCACAGAGGCGAGTCCAATACAATTGGAGCATTGTTAGCTGCGATCGCGGCAACGCGCTTAACTGAAGCCGGTTTAGATATCCCTAAAGATCACTTAGCCCCAGAGCCAGAGCTAACCTTATATGCCCTTCTTCAAGATGAACGAGACGATGCTTACGTTTATTATAATGCTTTGTTAAATATACTCAATAGCTTTTGCAATGCACTCGAACTAAGTTATAAATATAAGCCGTCTAACTTCACCGTGAAACATCTTTGAAAAAAAGCGATCGCTCAATATCCAAACAAAGAAATCAATCAAAATACTCACGCCCGAATCACAGTAATCGCACGCTGATTTTCCGTCAGCACAACCTCAGTTGACAAACGTTCTTCCATTGGTAGGGCATTTTTACGCCTGTCAAACACAAATAACCAACCAAAATCCAACCCCAAACGCCCTAAATAAGATTCTAATTGCTCAATCCCCTCAGTCAGGGGGTCACGCTTTTTCTCCCGCCATACCTTTAACTCGATACCTAAAGTGACATCTTTGTAACGCAGACATAAATCCATTCTGTCACTACCAATTGCATATTCCCTTTCCAGAGTTCCACCACCATTCACAACACGATGCAAGAAAGCCATTAATACGATGTGGGGGGCGATTTCATGGTAGCCAGTACTACCTAATAATGGTTCCCCGTGCTGTCGCCAAAATTTGAGAAATGCTGCTAGTAACGCATCTATATTTAACTCTCCTTCAGGGGTTAACCAACTGGGACTAATATGGGGTAAACTATCCTGGGTTCCTTCCACTAAAACGCGGGGAATAACTTCGCGGTAAATCGGGTTAGCAATAACTAGTCCCCCCGCAGGATCGCGTCGCAGTAACCCTAAATCGATTAAATATTGGCGATCGTCGGCTGGGGTATCGGGTAATGCTTGTCCTGATAAAATCGGCTCAATGATGTCTTTAACTCGTTTCTCCCTGAGTTTTTCAGCTAAAGAATCGAGATGAGTATCTTGACGGGCAATTAATATTTCCTTGGCTTGTAAAATATGTTCTTTTGTAATACCAATATTTCTATCCTTAACCATTTTTTCTACAACTTCTTTAGCAAGACCATTAACTAACCAAGGTTGTCCTTGGGTTAAATCAAAAGCTGTTGCTGCGGCTTCTAGAGTGAATATTTGTCCTGTCTCTTCTGTATGTTGTTGATATAGTTCTTGCACCTCTGTAGCATTAAAGTTTCTCAGGGTAATTGAACTGACTTTAATATTAAAAGGACTGGATGTGTTTAATCTGTCGCTTCCACCGGATGCAACTTTGTAATCTCGTACATCCCGCAAACCGATTAATCCTACAGAAGAGGGAAAATTTTCTGGACGATTGGGAAAGCCATCCCGTAATTGCCTTAGCACCGAAATTAGGGTTTCATCTTGTAAAGAATCAATTTCATCAATCAATATTACCAAAAGTAGGGGCGAAGACTGCGCCCAAGCCTGCAAAAAAGCCCTAATTCTGTGTCCTGGTTCTTCTTTTTGCCCTTGTTTGAGAACAGGTGGTTGCAATTCATTGGGTAATCGGATCGAAATTGTATCGTACCAAGTTCCCAAAATCGCCAATTCTGCTGCACCTGGGTCATGATTAAATGCACTTCCCACCTCCACCGATACCACTACTGCTGCATAACGTCCAGTTGCGGTAAGTTGCTGCGCTAGGGCTAACATTGCCGTGGTTTTCCCCGTTTGTCGCGGTGCATGAACGACAAAATAACTACGCTGTTGGATTAGCTCCTCCAAATCTGGTAATCGTGTTGTTGGAGATAGCATGTAGTGGATATCGGCTTGACACGGGCCTGCAATGTTGAACCAGCGAGACATAGGATTTTGCTAGTTGGCGGACACTTTGAGTTTAGGCGATTTTGGGGTTGGAGATGGCGTTGATCATCAAAGAAAATATAGTGGTGAATCCAGCCAACAAACAAATCAATACTTAATATACACAAATTAGCATGTCATTATTTAAAGTTTAATATTATTGTTTACGTATTTATATTGAGAAAAAACCGATTTTATATTTTAATGGCAAGAAAATAATTATACTTAACTACTTGCTTTGGACTTCCTTAACTGCGTAGACGCGGAGCGGCTTGTCGCTAGACATCGCTAATATCGGTTTAAGGAAAAATTAGGTAATGCTTGAGAAAAGCAAATAACTTTGAGTAGAGAAAAATAAATAGATTTGCTGCTAGATGCCACCTCAGAACTGCCTGATTTAAGGAAAAGCCAGGGAATTCATTGCACCTATACTTACAAATCCTGACTATATAAGCAATTCCCCAATTTATCGCCATATAACTGCTGTGGGGCCATTGTCCGCCTAATAAAGCATAAATTTCTACAGGTTTGGCGGAAATTGTGATGCCCAATTCGTAAGATTTCCCTGTGAAAGCAGCAAAGCGTCTCACAGCTTCGTCGTAAAAGCGACTACTGCGGTAATTTTTATTAGTTAAATCAATGGCAAATAGACCATAAAAATAGCGAGGTATACTTTGAATTGTTTCGACAATTTGACCTAAATTTCTCGCTAAAATTGCATTGCGTGGAACTTCTGTTCCCCAAGCTGTATCTAATGCCCACGATGCACAAGTTAGGTGAGAACCGCCGCAAATTCCGCAAATGCGAGGTGTGACAATTAACCCGGCTTGGGGGTCTTTGCCGCGTAAAATTACTTCAAAACCGCGAAACAGTTCAGCGTGTGTCCAAGCGTTAACGACTTGTCCATCTGCAATTTCCACACGGACATCTAAATCGCCTTCGACTCTACCAACGGGCGATATATCTAATGTTTGAATTGTCATTTGTCATTTGTCCATAGTCAATGGTCAATGGTCAATGGTCAATGGTCAATGGTCAATGGTCAATGTTCAATGGTCAATGGTCAATGGTCAATGGTCAATGGTCAATGGTCAATAGTTAAAAACTTTGGACTCTTGACTTTTGACTTTGGACTCTTGACTCTTGACTCTTGACTTTTGACTAAACTGTAAAAAAGTCTTCTTCTGCCCAAGCTGGGGCTGCGTCTTTAGCAACCATTGTGAGTAAGGCGTAGTCTTTCTTTTTCACTCCTGGCGGTAATTCTTTGGGAACGCCCATCACTGTTTGAGTTTTAAATACAGTTCCGGGTTTGAGGTCAAAGAAGGGAAATTCTGGTTCTGTGCAACCTAAACAAGGCATTCCGGCGCGGGTTTTGGAAGAAACGCGGTTCCACAAAATGCGGTTGCAGGAGGAATGAGTCATGGGGCCGCGACAACCCAAGTCGTAAAATAAGCAACCTTTACGCTGACCAAATTCGGCGGTTGAGGCTTTGTAAGCAAAGTGGACGTTGCGAGTACAACCTGTTTGGGTGTAGGTGTTGAAGAAGGTTTGGGGACGATGTAGTTCGTCTAAGGTGATGTCGGCGATGCGTCCAGTGGCGATCGCTACTAATATCTGCGTAATCCAATCGGGATGCGCGGGACATCCAGGGATGTTAATTACTGGTAGTCCTGCTTGGGAAACGAAATCTTTGCCTAAAAAGCCGCCTTCAGTACGCTTGAGAAATTGCAATCCTTCCGATTCGCTGGGGTTGGGTGCCATTGCGGGAATTCCTCCCCATGTGGCACAGTCTCCCACGGCTACGATAAATTTCGCAACTTTGGCAAGGTCTGTTAACCAATCTTTCATGGGGCGATCGGCAAACCGATTCCATTCGCCTGTGCCGTTGGGGGCGTTGACAACGCTACCTTCAAATACCAAAATATCGAGGGTAATTTTGCCCAATATGCAATTCCACAGCAGTGTTTGTAAGTTGTTGCCTAGTTCCAATCCCAAGGATGGATGCCAAAGCACCTTAATACCAAAGTCGGCAATTAAATCGCAGACTGTCGGTTCTTCGGCATTGAGAAATGACATGGTGTTACCTGAACAAGCACCACCTTGCAGCCAGAGTACGTTAGTCATTAGCTACACATTTTTCTATTGTTTACCATGCATAATCTAGGTGATAAAGCTTGTAGAGTTTCACCTGTTTATGAGTATTTATTTTTCAAGATAAGCTATTTATTTAATTATTTATATTTAATTAAATAAAAATTAATCTTTGAACAAATTTGCGCGCAATTAAATAATTATTTAATTGTAGCATTTATAACAATTTCTGAGTAAATATCTGAACCGGATGAAAAATAATCATATTACTGTGAGAGGAAAAATACTTGAAATTCCAGTAAGCTGAAACAAATTTAATTTGCACAATCAATTTACAGCAGTTTGCAAGTAAATGAAGTACACATCTTAAATATGATAAATCTTGTGGGGGAGCCACTGCGAAGAGCGCGCTATGCCGACAGCCTTTGCATGTGGCGTTGGGCATCCTGCCCGCCCTTTTATACCTCATATCATGTCCGTTTAAACACTTATGATATCTGTGGAGGTCGGTAATTGGGAATTGGGAACTTGTACTCTCGCACTTGTGCCGACTTGTGCTGAGCTTGTCCTGAATTTCGACTTCGCTCAATTGCCGCGTAGCCGAAGGGCGCAGTCGAAGTAGCGAAGTCGAGGTAAGCCGAAGTATTGGTAATTGGTAATTGGTTTTGAGTATTACCTATTACCCATTACCCATTACCTATTACCAAGCAAACCGACTATATCGTAAGTAATTAGCCGAACTTGGTATCACTCAGATGAAATCTGCTGTATTAATAATAAAATACCCAACTTCTTTAAGAAGTCAGGTATACATGGCTTATAAACTGAACCTAGCCAAAACTAAATGCTCACATAGTCAAAATTTTTCTAAGTAAATCATCTGTATCGCGTTTTTTGACTTTGTGAAATATTATCATAATGCTCAAAATTTATCAAGTATATGACTTACGCATACTCTACCAATTATTGGCGTTATTAGCACCTTGGCGCTTCGATAAATTAAGCTTAAGAGCGCTTTTTGCGTAAGTTATGAAGTAGTATAATTTCCCTAATTGCAGCCAACAGTTACCGTATCAATCCCCACATTACTGCTGCCAATTCTGCTTCGTCCAGTTCCTCTTGCTTTCCTAGGGCTTGCTATTACATAATTTTTTTTTTGTTTTTTCATAAATTTGTTCGCCTGAACTTTATACATTGATATTAACATCAAATTGTTATTTTTTTATGTATAAATAAAACATCCTACCTTTCCCACCTTTCTTACTTTTCCTACCTTTTGCTGTGATTTAAGAAAGAACATTTGTATTTGTAAAAAAAATATTAAGTATTTAAAAATGACATTAACATTGGCAATTACCCTCTAGAATTTTGGAAATAGATTGTTTTATAGTAAGAAAATTGATTTGCTGATTGGGCATTGGGTAAAGTCTTCTGCTAATGCCTAATCTTTAGTTGCTAGTCCCTAGTCTGAGATTAATAAGGGGAATTCCACTAGGGGACTCAAAGCCTGCGTAAATTTGTATAGCCCTTGATGAAGACGCGATCGCGTGTCTCTAATTCTTGTGGGCGTTGACAGACTTAATTCTCCAACAGCTAGAGTTACAGTAATTATGACCCCTAGCATTACAGATTCAGCACTGAAGGCTGCGATCGCCGCTATGGCATCCGAATCAGCAACGCCAGAAGAAAAAATCCAAATGCTGATCGAGATGGCACAAGGCTTTCAAAAAAAGCCTAAAACAGCCCAAGACTTGCGAAATGCAGTCGGGCTATATTACCGGGCGTATGAAATGTCTGGTGAGGAGTATCCCCTACTGAAAGCCAGGGCCAAAGCAGGAATGGCAGGGACGTTACAGGCAATTCCTGATGGGGGGACTGAACTACTACTGCAAGCCAAAGCAAGTTATGAAGAGGCATTGCCGATTTTACAACAATTAGCCTCTCCTGAAGAAGTGGCAGAGGCACAGATGAACTTGGGGCTGGTGTTACAGTCGCTTGTGCCATTTAATTTGGCACGGATGACAGACAGTATTCAAGCTTATCATGAAGCGTTGCGGGTGTTTACCTGGCAGGACTTTCCCCAGGAATACGCGATTTTATATAACAATATTGCGATCGCTTACCTTTCCATGCCGATGGCATCACATACAGAATACTTGCGTCAGGGGTTAGCAGTACAGTCATTTGAAGTAGCACTGAAGCATATTAATTTGATTGATCATCCTAGAGAATATGCCATGTTGCAAAACAACTTAGGGAACGCTTTGCAATATTTAGTAAGTTCCCATCCTGTAGAGAACAATTTGCGGGCGATCGCAGCTTATGACGAAGCCCTAAAAGTGCGTAATCCCAAAGACACACCTCTAGAGTACGCTAACACAATTTCTAACAAAGCCAACGCCTTATTCAACTTACCCGACGACCTAGAAAAGCCAGAAACAGGTAATCAACACAATTTATTAAAAGCGCGTACTTACTATCAACAAGCTAGAGAAATCTTTGTACAACATCAACAGATAAATCAAGCAGAAGTAGTCACTCAAGCATTGCAAGAATTGGAACTAGAAATCAATAACCATCAGTCATAAATGATAGTCTTTCAAGTATCAAAAAAACTCCTAACTCCTAACTCCTAACTCCTAACTTTCAATTCCCAACTCCCAACATGAAAGATATTTTGATTAATCCTAGCGTGACTGATTTTTTCACAAATATGGCAGCTGGTGACTTGAACCTAGCAACAGGATTATTGTGGTTAGTCCTGGCGACAGTTGTATCTATGATTGGCGGTGCTATTGGCGGAATAATATTAGCTGGAAAAGATATAGGTTATTCTTTTTCAGCAATGCTTGGTGCATTATTTGCTCCTGCGGGTGCAATTCCCGCCATCATCTTAGGGTTGATTGTACTGGCTTGGTTAACAAATTATTAGGAGGCGACATGTTAGAAATTGGGTGGTTTTCTGCCAAATTATTTTTTCAAGGAAAGCTACTACGCGACCCCATATATTTTATTAAGCAAACCACAATTGCTACTAGCATTGGTTTTCTCATATTGGTATTGCTGGCCCAAGCTGATATTCCCTTTTGTTTACCAATAACATTGTCTAGCTTAGCGACTGGCATCATGATGCCATTTCTCCTCAAGGATTTCAAAATGAAATGAAGTGTCAGTTGTTAGTTGTCAGTTGTTAGTTGTTAGTTGTTATAGCAATAGCCAAGGTGGTTAGGACATCAACAGATGATAAAACCTAGACACAAAAAGGCTTTTCACCCAGTCCCCAGTCCCCAGTCCCCAGTCCCCAGTCCCCAGCTATATATTTCATTCACTCACTGACCATCGACCACTGACCACCGACCACTGACCAATGACCACTGACCACTGACCAATGACCAACCTAGAAGAATTCATTCAAGAAATTAACCGCTTTGAAGCAATTATATCCGAGTGGGATGAAAGCCAAAGGTGCGTAGCAGTAGGTCTAAAAAGCGCTATTGAAGCTTTACATAAAGAAGCTTTGACACGTTTGATTAAAAGTCTCAAACAAGAATCAATGTCAGCTTTGCGTCTTGCTGTGACTGATGAAGTAGTGTATGCAGTGCTACTATATCATGAACTAGTCAAACCACCGATTTTAGAACGTATTCAGATAGCCCTTGAGGAAGTTCGCCCAGGCTTAAAAAGTCATAACGGGGATATAGAACTGGTAGCTTTTAAACCACCAGATACAGTAGAAGTCAAGTTAATAGGAACTTGCAGTAGTTGTCCGGCTTCTACTTTAACTTTATCTCAAGGAGTAGAACAGGCAATTAAAAAGCATTGTCCTGAAGTTACCAAAGTAATTGCTGTTAATGATACCTCTGTTGTTAACAATGCCAATTCTGGTTTAATCAGTCCATTTTCATCAAAGGTAACTTCTACTTGGGTAAAGGTGACAAATATTGAACAAATTGCGGATTTTGGAGTATTGGCAAAGAAAGTTGCTGGTCATTCACTCATTTTATATCGTCAAGGTGTTACGATTACCTGTTATCGTAATGCTTGTACTCACCTAGCATCACCTTTAGATACAGGTAAGATTGAAAATGGTATTCTCACCTGTCCTTCCCACGGATTTCAGTTCAATTTACAAACTGGTGAATGCTTAACTGCTGCTGATGTTCCTTTACACTTTATCTCCCCTCTCCTTGGTAAGGAGAGGGGTTGGGGGTGAGGTTATTAGATATACTTGACGCTTACTGAGAAATGCTATAATCTCAAATTGCAATCGTTGATACACGTTATCCTACGCTGATGATTTTAAATGATTATCAGCGTCCATCTGCGGTTTATGTATATCTTATTGTGATTACTTCCACACCACAAAAATTACCTTTATCACCTCAAGGTGCAGAGGTAATTTTAGGCAATATTTTAGAACCACAAAAATTAGTGATACCCATAGCACCCAGTCCCACAACAATGTTTGGGCCGCGTGGCGCTTGTTTATTAAAAAATGGCTCATTGTGGGTATCAGATACAGGGCATCATCGTTTATTAGGATGGCGTAATTGTCCTACTAAAGATAGTCAAAGCGCTGATTGGGTAATTGGACAACCAGACTTTTACCATGAAGGACAAAATGCTAAAGGTAAATTGGGAAGGGCAACTCTCAATGTACCTACTGGAATTTGTGCTTGTAAAGAAGGATTAGCAGTAGCGGATGCTTGGAATCATAGGATTCTAATTTGGAAAAATTTACCAGAAGATAGCAATGTTCCAGCCGATTTAGTATTAGGACAAGCTAATTTTAGTGATAATGAACCAAACCGAGGAAATCAAGCAGCATCTGCCAATACAATGCACTGGCCCTATGGTGTTTTCTATCATCAAGGGCGGCTATTTGTTGCTGATACAGGCAATCGCAGAGTATTAATTTGGCATCAAATACCAACAGAAAATGGTCAAAGCGCTGATTTAGTTCTGGGACAACCAGATATGATATTTCGTAATGAAAACGGCGGAGGTTCTGCCACTGCGGCGAGTATGCGATGGTGTCACGATATTACCTTTTGGGGAGACAATTTAGTTATCGCTGATGCAGGTAATCATCGTGTGATGATTTGGCAAGGAATGCCAACAGAAAATAATGCCCCTTGTGCGGTGGTGTTAGGACAAAAAAGTTTTGATTTTGTGGAAATGAATCAAGGGGTTTATTTTCCTAACGCCAGTAGTTTAAGTATGCCTTATGGTGTTGGGGTTGCAGGTGATTGGCTGGTTGTTGCAGATACTGCTAATTCTCGCTTGCTAGGATGGAGAAAGCCAGCATCAATATTATCATTACAGGGTGCGGTTGCGGATGCGATCGCTGGACAATTAAATTTCCACAGTAAGGGCGAAAACCGTAATTTTGGATTGCCAAAGCGAGATAGTCTAAATTGGTGTTATGGAATAAAAATATGTGGTGGTACTGCGGTAATAGCTGATTCTGGAAATAACCGAGTTTTGTTGTGGGGGTTTAATGAATAAATTAACCACAGAGTCACGAAGACACAAAGGAAATAAAAGTAGTAGCCTAAGTGCTTATGACGATTGAAGAAATTAGAGTTTCTGGTACTGTTCAGGGGGTAGGTTTTCGCCCTACTGTATATCGTCTTGCTAAAGCCTATGGGTTACGGGGAGATGTTTGTAATGATGGTGAAGGTGTTTTAATTCGGGTAGCTGGTAGTGAAGAAGCTTTAACAGAATTTGTGACTAAATTACAACAAGAATGTCCACCATTAGCCAAAATTCAACAATTGACGCGAACTACTTATAAAGGTGAATTTAAATTTGATGATTTTGTCATTTCTAGTAGTGTTAGTAATGCCATTAAAACAGAAATTGCTCCTGATGCTGCCACTTGTCCCCAATGTCAACAAGAAATCTTTGACCCCTTTAGCCGCTTTTACCGCTACCCTTTTACCAACTGTACTCATTGTGGCCCGCGTCTAAGTATTATTCTTGCCATTCCCTACGACAGATGCAATACCAGTATGTCTGCATTTGCCATGTGTGCTGAATGTGCAACAGAATACCACAATATTGAAAACCGTCGCTTTCATGCCCAACCTATAGCTTGCCACGTCTGCGGCCCCAAAGCTTGGTTAGAACGTGCTGACGGTAAACCTGTCACCGCGTCCATGTTTTCCATGCTGGATGATGTCGATGCAGTTTGTACCTTATTGCAAAGAGGCGAAATTGTAGCAATTAAGGGCTTAGGTGGTATTCATTTAGCTGGCGATGCAACACAGGAAACAGTAGTACAAAAACTACGCCAGCGTAAAAAGCGCTATCATAAACCCTTTGCTTTAATGGCGCGGGATATATCAGTAATTGAAGAATACTGTAACATCAACGCCAAAGAAAAAGAATTATTAACAAGTTCTGCTGCACCTATTGTTTTATTGCAAAAGAAAACAGTTTACTCTTCGCTAAACACTCAATATTCAATAGCATCTTCAGTAGCACCAGGGCAAAATACCCTTGGGTTCATGCTACCTTATACGCCTTTACATCATCTAATTCTCAAGCGGATGAACCGCCCAATAGTTTTAACAAGTGGAAATCTTTCCGATGAACCGCAATGTATTGATAATAATGAAGCGCGGGATAAATTAGGCAAAATCGCTGATTATTTTCTTCTTCATAATCGGGAAATTGTCAATAGAGTAGATGATTCTGTTGTCCGAGTTGTCGGCGATAAAGTGCAAACAATTCGTCGTGCTAGAGGCTACGCACCTGCGCCTATTAATTTACCACCAGGATTTGAGAATGTACCGCCGATTTTAGCAATGGGCAGCGAGTTAAAAAATACCTTTTGCCTATTGCGAGAAAATCAAGCAATTTTATCTCAACATTTAGGAGATTTAGAAAACGCTGCGGCTTTTAATGCTTATCAAGATACCTTGAATTTATACTTAAATTTATTTGAACATCAACCAGAAGCCATAGCCATCGACAAACACCCAGAATATCTTCCAAGTAAACTTGGTAAAGAACTAGCATCAGCTAATAAAATTAAACTGTATTCCATTCAACATCATCATGCCCATATTGCTGCTTGTATGGCAGAAAATGCTATTCCTTTAGATTCACCACCAGTTTTAGGTATTGCTTTAGATGGATTAGGTTATGGTGAAGACAGTACAATCTGGGGTGGAGAATTTCTGTTAGCAGATTACTACCAATTCCAGCGCCTAGCAACCTTTAAACCTGTGGCAATGATTGGTGGTGAACAAGCAATTTCTCAACCTTGGCGTAACACCTACGCCCAATTACTCGCCGCTAACCTCTGGGAAACTTGCCAACAACAATATGCTGAGTTAGAAATTGTAAAAATTTTGCAACAAAAACCACTCAAACTAATCAATCAACTTATAGAAAAAAGCATTAACTCGCCTCCAGCTTCCTCAGTAGGGCGGTTGTTCGATGCAGTAGCAGCGGCTATTGGCATTTGTCCAGAAGAATGTAGCTATGAAGGACAAGCCGCTATTGAAATGGAATCTCTAGTAGATATTAACAACTTAAATAATTATGAAGAAACCAAAAATTATCATTTTAATTTTGGTTTATTAGATAATATTTACTGTATAGATCCAGCCCCGATGTGGCAAGCTTTATTCAATGACTTACAGCAGCAGGTTCCTAAAACGATTATAGCTGCAAAATTTCATATAAGTTTAGCCAATGCCATAGTGGGAATGGTTAATTTACTTCGTCAGGGAAATCTGATTAATCAGGTTGTCCTCACAGGAGGAGTATTTCAAAATACTATTTTATTAGAGCAAGTAACCAACCGCTTACAATCATTAAAAATTAATGTATTTACACACAGGTTACTCCCTGCAAATGACGGCAACTTATCTTTAGGTCAAGCCATGATTACAGCTGCAAAAATCATGATTAATTAGTAATATTTTCCAATTTTTCTCTGCTGACTCTCCACTTTATACAATTTCACGAACTTCTTGATACAAATCACTTTTGTTTCTCACCCTGCCTCCCCTACTTGCCATCTGTATCAATCTTAATGTGAAACGGTATTAGCAGTTAATGTCTCTTCAAAAAGGAAAATAAAAATGTGTTTAGGAATTCCTGGCCAAATCATCGAAATAACTAACGCTAACCACAAATTAGCCATTGTTAATATTGCTGGTGTCAAACGCCAAGTAAATATTGCCTGTATCGTTGACGAACAACATCCCCCAGAAGCATGTATTGGAGATTGGGTATTAGTTCACGTCGGCTTCGCCATGAATCGAATTAACGAACAAGAAGCCGCAGAAACCTTAAAATTATTGCAAGAACTAGCAGCAATTAGTAACTAAAACTCTTCTTTTTCTTCTTGGTTGGTGTCTTAGTCGTTCGTTGAAAAAGTCAAATTAACTCATACACAAAACTTCTTATTCCCCACATTCTATGAAATATGTAGACGAATTTCGAGAACCTGAAAAAGCTGAAGCCTTACGCCGCCAAATTACAAAATTAAGCCAGCAGCTAGAAAAACCAATCAAAATTATGGAAGTATGCGGCGGGCATACACACTCTATATTTAAATATGGTATCGAAGAAATTCTGCCCGAAACCATTGAATTAATTCATGGGCCTGGTTGTCCAGTATGCGTTATGCCAAAAGGGAGATTAGATGATGCGATCGCTATCTCCCAAAATCATAACGTCATTTTGGCTACGTTTGGCGATACCATGCGCGTTCCCGGTTCCAAAACCAGCTTGCTGCAAGCCAAAGCCCAAGGCGCAGATATCCGTATGGTGTACTCACCCCTAGACAGCCTGCAAATTGCCAAAGACAACCCCGATAAAGAAATCGTCTTTTTCGCCCTCGGCTTTGAAACCACAGCCCCCAGCACAGCCTTGACCATTTTGCAAGCAGCAGTCGAAAAAATTCATAACTTTAGTATGTTTTGCAATCACGTCCTCGTGATTCCCGCCCTGCAAGCATTATTAAATAATCCCGATTTACAGCTAGATGGATTTGTCGGCCCTGGTCATGTCAGCATGGTAATTGGTACTGACCCTTATGAATTTATTTCTCAACAATATCATAAGCCAATTGTGATTTCTGGATTTGAACCATTAGATATACTCCAATCAATTTGGATGCTGTTACAGCAGCTAATCGAAAATCGTTGTGAAGTCGAAAACCAATATAACCGACTAGTAGAAAAAGCTGGTAATCAAGTAGCACTAGATGCCATGAATCAAGTTTTTCTTGTACGAGAAAACTTTGAATGGCGGGGCTTAGGTGATATACCTTATTCAGGCTTAAAAATCCATCCTGATTATGCAGAATTTGACGCAGAAATAAAATTTACCATTCCTAACCGCAAAGTTGCTGACCATAAAGCTTGTCAATGTGGAGAAATCCTTAAAGGAGTTTTAAAACCTTGGGAGTGTAAAGTATTTGGTACAGCTTGTACACCAGAAACACCCATTGGTACTTGTATGGTATCTTCCGAAGGCGCTTGTGCAGCTTATTACAAATACGGCAGATTTTCCCATCTTGCTAATAAAAACTTTGCTGAACAAGAAATGATAATTCTAACTCCATAACCTAAGATAAAAGTGACCAACCCCAACTTTACAACACAATCATCTTGTGATGGGAGTAGAATTATATGCCATTCGTTACAGTCAAAATTGCCCGTGGTCATTCCATCGAAAAAAAACGGCGGCTAGTGGAAGCCCTAACCAATGCTTTAGTTTCAGCTTTAGAAACTAAACCCGAATGGATAACAATTCACATTGACGAATTTGAACGCGAAAATTGGGCTGTAGGTGGTCTATTACACTCTGATAGGCATCGTGGTAGACATGACGAAGCAGGCAGATAATATATAGTTAGCAAATTGTAGGGTGTATGAATTGGGTAACATTAACACACCCTACAATATTACATCCATATAATTTACAAAAGACTTTAACAATGGATATTTATTTAAATAATTCAAATAAAAATACCCTTTTTCAAAAAATAGAACAAGTCCGTCGTCGCCAAGGAAAAGTACAAGATACGCATATCACCCTCGCACATGGTAGCGGTGGTAAAGCCATGCGCGATTTAATTGATGATATCTTTGTCAATAATTTTGATAATCCGATTCTTTCCCAATTAGAAGACCAAGCTAGCTTGAATTTATCTCATCTTCTAGAACAAGGTGATAGACTTGCTTTTACCACTGATTCTTATGTTGTCGATCCTTTATTTTTTCCTGGTAGTGATATTGGTGAATTAGCTGTTAATGGTACAGTAAATGATTTAGCTGTCAGTGGTGCTAAACCTTTATATCTCACCTGTAGCGTCATTTTAGAAGAAGGATTACCTGTGGAAATTTTGCGGCGTGTCGCTACAAGTATGAAAGTAGCCGCAAATAAAGCTGATGTGCAAATCGTCACTGGTGATACTAAAGTTGTACATCGTGGTGCTGTCGATAAACTATTTATTAATACTGCTGGTATTGGCGTTATTCCGGCGGGAGTCAGCATTTCCGCCCACAATATTCAACCTGGAGATGTAGTAATTATTAATGGTGAATTAGGCAATCATGGTACAGCAATTTTAATTGCCCGTGGTGAATTAGCATTAGAAACTGATATCGAAAGTGACTGTCAGCCGTTGCATAATTTAGTAGAATCTATTCTCAAAGTATGCCCACAAGTACATGCAATGCGGGATGCTACACGCGGCGGTTTAGCAACAGTTTTAAATGAATTTGCACTCAGTTCTAATGTAGGGATTCGTCTTGATGAAGAGTCTATACCTGTGCGTGAAGAAGTTAAAGGAGTTTGCGAAATTTTAGGTTTAGACCCGTTATATCTAGCGAATGAAGGTAAGCTGGTAGTAGTGGTTGCAAGAGAGAATGCTGACACTGTTTTATCAGCTATGAAATCTCACCCCGCAGGTAAAGATGCTTGTATGATTGGTGAAGTTATTGCTTCACCTCCAGGGGTTGTCTTTTTAAAAACAGCTTTTGGTACTGAAAGAATTGTGGATATGTTGGTAGGTGAACAATTGCCACGAATTTGTTAATTGAACCACAAAGATACAAAGAAAGAAAATGCTACTCTGGTGGTAGTGAAAGAGTAGTAGATAAAGGTAAACTTACAGGGAATTAATATAATTTAAATACATTTTTCTATGCATGAACTAGGAATTACACAAAATATTGTGGCAATTGTTATTGAACATGCCAAAGCAAAAAAAGTTTTACGAGTTGTGTTAGAAATTGGCAAACTTTCAGCAATTATGCCTGATGCTGTGCAATTTTGTTTTGATATTTGTACTCAAGGAACAGTTTTAGAAGGGTCAAATTTAGAAATTATAGAAATACCTGGTTTAGCACGATGTCAGCAATGTGGTACTGAAATTGCTTTGGATAAACCATTTGGTATTTGTAACTGTGGTAGCGTGCATTTAGATTTAATAACTGGTGAAGAATTAAAAATTAAGGAAATAGAAATAGAGGAAGTATGTGTGTAACTTGTGGTTGTTCTGATGAAGGTGAAGCTAAAGTTACTAATTTAGAAACGGGTGAGGTTGAACACAACCATCATCATACTCACACTTTACCTGATGGTACTGTTATTACCCATTCTCATAGTCACGATACTCACAGCGAAGTATCTCAAATTCATGCCAAAATTCATAATACAACTATATCTTTAGAACAAGATATTTTATCAAAAAATAATTTAATTGCCGCCCAAAATCGAGGGTGGTTCAAAGGGCGAAATATTCTTGCTTTAAATTTAATGAGTTCTCCTGGTGCAGGGAAAACTACTCTTTTAACTCAAACAATCAATGATTTAAAACATCAACTTACTATTAGTGTTATCGAAGGCGACCAAGAAACAACTAACGACGCTCAAAAAATTAGAGAAACAGGCTGTAAAGTCATCCAAATTAATACCGGAACAGGCTGTCATCTGGATGCATCGATGATAGACAGGGGTTTACAACAACTAAATCCACCTTTGAACTCAGTTGTCATGATTGAAAATGTGGGAAATTTGGTTTGTCCAGCTTTATTTGATTTAGGAGAACAGGCAAAAGTAGTAATTCTTTCGGTGACAGAGGGAGAAGATAAGCCGATAAAATACCCCCATATATTTCGCACTAGTGAGATTATGATTCTCACCAAAATTGATTTACTACCTTACGTACAGTTTGATGTGCAAAAATGCATAGAATATGCGCGACAGGTTAATCCGCGCATTCAGATTTTTCAAGTTTCTGCAATGACTGGCGCTGGATTAGATAGTTGGTATCAATGGCTATCTGAAAAGTCCACAAACTTGTCAACTCCGGAATTTCTCACAAGTGAGGGAAAATCATTAATATGACCAATATTTATGATAGTCCAATTTATACAACAATTATTTAGGCTGAAAACCGATACAAAACTGCTGGAATTTTTTGCGAATCTACATTTTCAGAGTTTTTCACCCCTCTTCTTTCAGGCTTTATGATCAATCTGGGAAGAGGGTGCTTTAAGAGGGGCTATGAATTAGATGATTTATCCTGCGATGATTTATCTTGCTTCACTTTTTTGATTAATTCTATGTAGATATTAACCTCATTAACTTCTAAATCATGTTCAACTTTAGTTACTCTCCATTTTTCTTTTTTTAGGTAAATTTCCTCTCCTATTCTGGGAAGAAATTGTAGATCATAAAACTTTTTGATAAAATCTTTTTGATTTTCTTCCCATAAGATTACTTTGGCTAGTTCTTTGCTCATTGGTTATCCTTTTTTGTTACTAAATTAAGTCACTAGTTTGATGACATATATTAAGCAAGTTTATCTTACTAATTCAACTTAATAACGTAGTTAAAAACACATTATACAAATTTTAAAAAAGAATGCAACAGATAGATTCACAGTGCTATAATATAAAAATTTACCTGTGAACAAGAAGTATAGCGATCGCCAATATTTATCAATGTAATTGGTAATTGATGTTGATGCTGTAGATTATTAAGCTGTCTCTGCTGAAAAAATGAATACCTCAGCTGATATAGTCGGCCAAACAAATAAGTTTTGTTTTGCTATATCCAAGTCAATGGCAACAGCTTCTATCTGTTTTGTAGAGTTATCTTGATCATTGTATTTAAGCAAGGTAGTGAATTGACAAATTTCTAGGCTCGGTGCAACAATTCTAAATTGCACTGGAGGGTTAAGCTGAGTTGGTTCCCAGATTCCAATTTCTTTATCAATTTCTATTCCTGTTATATGGTACTTTGTGACATTTTTGTTATCTAACTGACTCCACCATTGAGTTATTCTCTCAACGGCATCACTATTTTCTACTGTTTTATCACAGCACCAGCGAATAGCATTTGAACTATCTTTAATTACTTTTTTAATTACCTTTTTAACTTGTTCTTCCCAATTTTCATCACTCATGTCTAAACTGACCATTCTGCCTTCAGATTTTGAACGATCAATATACACATGAAAAGCTTCGATATCTTCGCGGTGGCTGAGAACATACCGACGTAGTTCATTAAGGCTCATTCCTTGATACTTAGCTACAGTCATGGTTCAAACCCTCCGCTTGGTTTTATCTCAAAGTCTAAATCTTCTCCAGCAACAAGTACATATAAATTCCCAGTACGTTCATCTATCCTAACAAGTTCGATGCTTTTGCATTGCCATCCAGGATAAATCACATTGGTAAATCGATAACAAAGTCTGTAAAGTCCCTGAGTTTGTTCGTTTGTGGGCTTCATGTCCACTGAATTTATTTCTTGAGTATAGCGATAAATAATATTGACAATTACTTGCCAATACGCTGCATAATACCACCATATAAGGAATTTGTTCGATTTTGCTGTCTTTCATTCCAACTTACTGCTGGTGATTTCTTGACTATAAATTCCACAAATATGGAGATTAGAGAAATATCGCCTAATTTCTCTATTGCAACATTTTAATCTTGTAACGCCACTACTTAAAATTTATTTTTAAACTTCCATAAATCAACAGTAATTGCTGATGAATAAAGTTTAACTATTTCAGGCTAATTCTGTAGCTATAGGACTAATATTTGATTTCTGAAATATACGTAGGGTGCGTTACGGCTTCCGTAACGCACCCTACCCATACTTAGAGCTTTTCAAAAATCAAATCGGATTCCTATAGTAGCCTACCTGTAATTGGTTCATACTCATCTTCTAATAACCATAACTTGGCTGTCTCATAACTTTGACTAGAAAATATAACTTTATAACCCTGCACCGGATCATAAATTTGACAATTTTCTTCACTATCGCAGAGCAATAAAAGAATGTATGGAGGAGACAACATTGGATCTATCCATACTTCTGTAAATTCCCAGTCATTCTTCACTAGGTTTTGTGCGGGGGATGACGTGGTATTAGTTGTCTGCATTGATTTTTATCTCCCCATAATTGAGTGGAATACGGCTACTATCTGGACTGATTCTATAACCTATTGGTTCATTAAAAAACATCCCGTAGCGTTCATATCCTCGAATGATTCCAGTGAACTGTCCACTTTCTATTATGGCTTGGGCAACTTGGTTCATACTAGTTTCATCATTAACAGGACTTACGCAACTGGCACAGGCGATCGCTAAAATTGAGTACAGATGTATTGAATAATGGACGCAACTGGCACAGGCGATCGCATTTCTACAAGACATATGTACTAGCAAAGATGAGCTTACTAACAAGGGGCTTGCGAAAATTAGTTAAAGTCGTGTCTCTGTGTGAAGCCTTGTTCAAATTATGAGAAAATAGAGTTAAGGATTCATAAAATAAACCTTGTATTTTATGAGATTTACTAAACTTAACTATTGCCAATACTTGTTGAGCAGTCAGATTAATTATACAGTCACGAATTTGGCAGAGCATTTAGATCAGATCAGTCATGATAAAATTAACCGTTATCTCAAAAATGAAAAGTTAACACCTCGTTTGCTTTGGGATAATGTTAAAGATATCGTCCAAGTGAGTGATACTGCATATCTAGTTTTTGATGACACGGTGCTGGATAAACGATACGCCACAGAAATAGAGACAAGTAAACGACAATATAGTGGCAACCAACATGGTGTAATCCAGGGTATCGGCTTAATAAATTGTATATATGTCAATCATGAAGAAGGAAAATTTTGGGTGGTTGACTATCGTATTTATGACCCAGACTCAGATGGTAAAACTAAAATAGACCATGTAACAGAAATGCTGCAAAACCTTGTATATCATAAGGTTTTACCATTCCAAGCTGTGTTAATGGACAGTTGGTATGCCACAAATAAATTAATGTTATACATTGATGGCTTAGGAAAATATTATTATTGTCCTTTGAAACGTAATCGACTTGTAGATGATACTAATTGTCTTGAAAATTATAAAAGGATTGAATCATTATCTTGGAATGAGGAGGAGTTGATATCAGGTAAAATAATAAAAATAAAAAAGTTTCCTCAAGCTAAAAAAGTGAAACTATTCCGAGTAACTGTCTCGACCGACAGAACGGATTTTATCGCTACAAACGATTTATCTCAAGATTCTACGGATGTTGTACAAAAAGTGTGTAAGGTTCGATGGAAAATTGAAGAGTTTCACCGCGAATTAAAGCAATTGACTGGCATTGAATCATGTCAATGCCGTAAGGGTCGTATTCAAAGAAATCATATCGCCTGCGCTATTTTAGTCTGGCTTCGGCTCAAAAATTTAGCTTATATAACTGGTCAAACAATTTATCAAATTAAGCATGGACTACTATCTAATTATTTAGTTCAGCAACTAAAACGTCCGGCTGTTCCTATGTTTATCGCGTAGTTGTTTAGGCGCACGGCGCGGTTACACCGCACCATTGCTTGTGACAGTTGCGTAAGTCCTGATTAAATACGTGAACTGAAGTCCTCGTTTAAGAAGTCTTTGCATTTGAGGTGTACCTGCTATATGCTTAGCAACTTGTTTAACGTCGAGAGTAATTTGATGATCAATTCCGCTCATTGAACTCACGTAAAATTAGGAGAGATGAAACTGAAGAGATTATGAGTTTTTTAAAGTTCAACTGCGGCCGTCTACTCTGCTGCGTTTTTACACAAAAAACGGTAGAGATTTAAATTTCTCTACCGTTTCCTAATATTTTATTTGAGATTTAATCCCAAAATTTAAATCTTACTCAACCCCTTGGGGTAACAATTCGCGTTGCGGTTGAGAACTTACTTGAACATTACCATTCTCATCTACATCAACAATAGCTGTATCGCCATCCTTGATGCGACCAGACAGAATTTCTTCTGCTAGGCTATCTTCCAACAAGCGCATAATCGCCCGACGTAACGGTCTTGCACCATAGCTGGGGCTGTAACCTTCTTGGATTAAGCGGTCTTTGAAACGTTCGGTGACTTCTAGGTTGATACCTTTCTCTGTCAGACGACCAAACACTTCTTTGAGCATGATGTCGGCGATTTGTGTCACCTCGTCTCTGCTCAATTGACGGAAGACGATGATTTCATCCAAACGGTTGAGGAACTCTGGACGGAAGTACTGTTTGAGTTCTTCGTTGACCAAAGTTTTAATACGGTTGTATTGTGATTCGCCAGCATCATCGGCAAATTCAAAGCCGATGGTGGAAGCTCCTTTCTCAATTACCTTAGAACCGATGTTGGAAGTTAAAATCAACAAGGTATTCTTAAAGTCAACGGTGCGACCTTTGGCATCGGTTAACCGACCGTCTTCTAAAATTTGCAGCAGCATGTTGAACACATCAGGGTGGGCTTTTTCGATTTCGTCGAACAGCACCACTGTGTAAGGACGCCGCCGCACGGCTTCGGTTAACTGACCACCTTCGTTGTAACCAACATAGCCAGGAGGTGAACCAATCAGTTTACTGACGGTGTGGCGCTCCATGTATTCCGACATATCCAGGCGGATCATTGCTTCTTCGGAACCGAAGAAGTAAGAAGCCAAGGATTTTGCCAACTCGGTTTTACCCACCCCGGTAGGCCCGGAGAAGACAAAGCTGGCGATGGGTCGATTGGGATTTTTCAAACCGACACGAGCGCGGCGAATTGCCCGTGAAACTGCCTTCACAGCATCTTCTTGACCAATTAAACGCTGGTGCAAGGTATCTTCCATGTGCAGCAGCTTCTCGGATTCGGATTCGGTGAGTTTGTTAACCGGTACGCCTGTCCAGGAAGCGACGATGTGGGCAATGTCTTCTTCGGTGACTACGGGTTCTTCACCTTCGTTACCGGAAGCATTGGTTTTGCTTTGAGCGATCGCGCGAATTTCCGCTTTGATTTCCATTTCCCGATCGCGCAATTCCCCTGCTCGATCAAAGTCTTGGGAACGGACTGCATCGTCTTTTTCTTTGAGGATTTGCCGCAGCTCCTTATCTAACTCTTTGGCTGCGGGTGGCAGTTGGGAGTTAATCAAGCGGACGCGGGAACCTGCTTCATCAACCAAGTCGATGGCTTTATCTGGCAAATAGCGATCGCTAATGTAACGGTCAGACAACTTCGCCGCTGCAACCAAGGCTTCATCGGAAATTTTCAGCTTGTGGTGTTGCTCGTAGCGATCGCGTAGACCGTACAAAATTTCAATTGTTTCATCTACAGTGGGTTCACCGACCATTACTGGCTGGAAGCGACGTTCTAAGGCTGCATCCCGCTCAATGTGCTTGCGGTATTCATCCAAGGTTGTCGCGCCGATACACTGTAATTCACCTCTAGCCAAAGCTGGCTTAAGGATATTTGCTGCGTCGATGGCACCTTCTGCTGCACCTGCACCAATCAAGGTGTGAACTTCGTCAATCACGAGAATGACATTTCCCGCTTGGCGAATTTCATCCATGATTTTCTTCAGGCGTTCTTCAAATTCACCCCGGTACTTGGTACCTGCTACCAATAAGCCGATATCCAGTGTCACCACGCGCTTATCTTCTAGGATGTCGGGGACATCTTTGTTAGCAATGCGTGACGCTAGACCTTCAGCGATCGCAGTTTTACCTACCCCTGGTTCCCCAATCAGCACTGGGTTATTTTTAGTCCGGCGACCCAAAATCTGAATCACCCGCTCGATTTCTTTGGCACGTCCTACCACTGGGTCGAGTTTATTATCTGTCGCCATTTGGGTTAGGTTCGAGCCAAATTCATCCAAAGTTGGAGTTTTGGTGCGTCCCGATTGTCCGGTAGCCGAAACCTCTGCTGTTTCTCCCAGCATCCGAATCACTTGGGTTCTTACCTTAGATAGATCCACCCCTAGGTTTTCTAGCACCCTGGCTGCCACACCTTCCCCTTCCCGGATCAGGCCCAACAGCAGATGCTCGGTGCCAATGTAGTTATGCCCTAACTGGCGCGCTTCTTCTAAGGATAGTTCTAGAACTCGCTTTGCCCGTGGCGTAAACGGAATTTCCACAGCCACAAAGCCAGAACCCCGCCCGATGATTTTTTCTACTTCAATCCGGGCATCTTTGAGATTGACACCCATGGATTTCAGCACTTTGGCCGCCACTCCCGTCCCTTCACCGATCAGACCCAGGAGGATCTGTTCGGTGCCGACGAAATTGTGACCTAAGCGGCGGGCCTCTTCTTGGGCCAGCATGATTACCTTAATTGCTTTTTCTGTGAAGCGTTCAAACATAGCTTTATCCCATCACCTGCGTCGTGCCGGTATGCTGATTTTAGCACAGGCTAAGCTTTTGGACGCCTGTATAAAGATTATAGACGCCCAAGAGCTAATACCCAACTTGATGGTGCAATTGCTAACTTTTTGTTACCTTCTATGTGGCTAGTATACTGAGGAGCTTGAATTTACCAGCATTTCTGAGGTTTATCACACCCAGCATATTGCTGTGGTTGATGTTTTATTTTTCTGACCACAAATACTAACTCTTATCATTTTTCTCTCGCAAATGTCAAGAAAAATTATTATATATATATATTATTTAACGAAATAATTTTAAAGATTAAATATATTAATAGAGTAAGTTGTCTGAAAATGATTTTTTTTCATGAAATTATGATTTTGGTTGGGAATGGGTAATGGGTAATGGGTAGTGGGTGAGATCTGATGACTAATAGTAGAATCCAATTCTCAATTACCAATTACCAATTACCAATTACCAATTACCAATTACCAATTACCAATTACCAATTACCAATTACCAATTACCAATTACCAATTACCAATTACCAATTACCAATCCCCCATTACCAAACAAGCTGCCAAAAGGACTTGCTTAAGTGTTCGCTGACAAGGGTGTGCCAGTCAGGCAAAGTTTGTTGAAATTGTGGCTGTTGCAAACCTGATAACCAAAGAATCAGGGCATCCTCGCCGTTATCTTGGTAATAACCGCGCCGCCGTCCCGCTGTTTGGAAGCCAAATTTTTGATATAAAGATATAGCTGCTAAGTTAGAAACTCGGACTTCGAGAGTTGCTCGCTCCAAGCCGCGATCGCAAGCAGTCTTCAAAAGAGAATATAATAGAGCCTGTCCCAAACCTTGACGGTGATATTGGGGATGAATTGCCAAAATTGTAATGTGGGCTTCCTCTAAAATTGACCAAAAGCAACCCATTCCCAGCAATTTAGTACCAGAAACAGAGGAAAATAAACCTAGTAAGTCACTGTTGGGACTTTCCAACTCTCGTTGGTAGCCCTCCAGAGACCACAAACCCCCAAAACAGGCTTTATCCAGTTCTAATATGGCATTAACATCCTCTGATGTCAGCGATTGTAGTTTTAAGTCTAATGTGATCACATTTATTTGAATAAGATTACAAACCCTTTGTAAACTGGGAATCGGGTGACTTACTCACACCCGTAATTTGAGCAAGGACGAATTTATATTTATGGTATCGACTCACCCCACTGGGGTTAAACATACTGGTAGCCACTATTTACCTCAAAGAGGCAACACAAACGCAATTTCGCCCAACCAGGAACTTTTACCTTTGACTGCTAAAGTTAATAGTCCTGACTTACTAGAAATTGGTGGGTGTGATGTCACAACTTTAGTTCAGCAGTTTGGTTCACCTTTATATATTTTAGATGAAGAAACTCTACGAACAGCTTGTCAACAATACCGAGATCCTCTTAAGCAATATTACCAGGGTGAATCTCAGGTTTTGTATGCTTCTAAAGCTTGGAATTGTTTAGCTGTCTGTGCTATAGCCAATAGTGAAGGCTTAGGCATCGATGTCGCTTCTGGTGGCGAACTTTATACAGCAGTAACTGCGGGTGTCAGTTCTGACAAAATTTACTACCACGGGAATAATAAATCTCGTGCAGAATTGCTTTACGCAATTGAGTCTGGTGTCAATATTGTGGCGGATAACTGGTATGAGTTACAAACTCTAGTTGAGTTAGCACCACAAGAACAGCCTGTCCGCATTTTACTACGGTTGACCCCTGGTATTGATTGTCATACTCACGATTACATTCGTACTGGTCATTTGGATAGTAAATTTGGTTTTGATCCAGGTGATTTGGATGAGGTGTTTGCTTTTGTGAGTCAGCAACCAGTCCTCAATTGTGTGGGGGTACATGCTCATATTGGTTCACAAATTTTTGAACGCCAACCCCATCGTGATTTGGCTGCTTTAATGGTGCAGTGGTTAACTAAAGCTGCTACCTACGGTTTAACTCTTACAGAGTTAGATGTTGGTGGCGGCTTGGGAATTACTTATACAGAATCGGACGATCCCCCAAGCATTGAAGAGTGGGTAAAACCGATTTGTGAAGTGATTCAAGAAGCTTGTGCAGCCGAAAAATTACCTTTGCCAAAATTACTTTGTGAACCTGGGCGATCGCTAATTGCCACAGCCTGTGTGACTGCCTATACAATTGGTTCATCTAAAACAATTCCAGACATTCGTACCTACGTAGCAATTGATGGGGGAATGTCTGATAATCCGCGCCCAATTACTTACCAGTCAGTTTATCGTGCTGTAGTTGCCAATAAAATGTCGGCTCCCTTAACAGAAAAAGTCACAATCGCTGGTAAGCATTGTGAATCTGGGGATGTTCTGATTAAAGATGCCCTACTGCCAAAAACTCAACCAGGAGATATCCTCGTAGTTATGGGAACTGGTGCCTACAATTACAGTATGGCATCTAACTATAACCGCTTACCCCGACCGGCAGCAGTTCTAGTGGCGAACGGTGAAGCAAATTTGATTTTGCAACGCGAAACTTATCAGGACTTAATTCGACAAGATCGTTTACCAGAAAGATTGAAAAGTTAGTCAACAGTCAAAAGTCCATAGTCGAATGGCACTAAGAAAAGCGGAAAGGCTTACCAATTAAGCGGTCTGCAATTGTTTACGTAATTGTTGGCGTGGCTGGGTCAATCTGGGGTAAGCTTTAGGGCGACGTTTGGTAGCTCGTGGTTCATTTCTGGCGGGGCGATCGGGAATAACCTTGTGAACAATAATTTTAAGCAAAGTGCGGTAAAGTCTAAGCCGTTTTTTAGAGTTAGCTGCTTCTAATTTAGGAAGAAAGTTAATAAAATGATGACGAGTACCTTGCAGCGATATACGATTTGGAGGAGTATTGTAAGTAGTCCCAGCTGACCACATTAAACTCCTCAGTAAATTGTAAGCAAGTAAATAAGCATAAATTTCTTTGCGTACCATTGAAGGAGTTTTACATCGTAAAATATCCATACCCAAAGTAGTTTTCACATGTTTTAGATCGAGTTCAATCTGCCAACGTTGATAGTAAAGCCGAACTATTTTTAAGCGAGGGTAGATTTCTTGATCTAATAAAGTCGTAATTAAGCTAATTCTACTAGTACGAAAACCAGGAATATCAATATAGTAGTGAATTTCGCGTAAAGTTATAGAAGGAGGTAGAGCATCAAATTCATCTTTACTTAATCCATTTGGGCATTTTTTAGGTTTATCCCAAGTAACCAATTTATCGCAATCACCAATAATTTTACCTTTTTGCATGGTTGTTGTGCGTGCTTGGTGTTTACGAAATACAGCATCACAATCAATTTTTTTAATAGCAACCATGTCGGCATAGGCACAAAATGCTCTATCACCTAAAAGTACATCATTTGGTTTAAGAAAACGGTACAATTTCCTTGCTAACTTAATATCATGGGTGTTCAAAACGTCTATGCACAAAGCGACTGCGGCTCCTGTAAACAAACTGAATATTACACCGATTTTCGCAATTGGAAAGCCACAACCTTCTTTTTGGGTACTAGGCTGAGGGTATTTTTTTTGATTCTCCACAGTGTCAGGCATGGATACCGTCGAGCCATCTATCACTTTTACATTTCGACCACACCATAAATGTTCTTGGGTTACTTTATCTTCTAGTTTTTGTGCTGAATAATTGAAAAGTTTTTCTAACAATTCTTCTGGCAATCTTGCCCTAGCTTGGCAGTATGCGCTCGTATCTGTTGAAGGAAGTTCTACATTTTCTTCTGCCAAATGTGCAATTATCTTACTCACAGCATTATGGCAAGTTTTATCAGTATCCAAAACCTGTGATAAAAATGCCCATAAAGTTACGATTGGGTCAAACAACCGCTTTTTGTATTTGATTCCTAGCTCAGATATTGCTTGACTTATTATCGATTCTGGCAACAGTTCTCTAAAAGGTAAGCCTAAACTTTGCTTAAATTTGTCCTTGAGGATTTGTACTCTTAGTGTCACAGTAGTAATTATAGTGTTGGCTTGCTCGTTCTCATAAAAGTATTTCACGGACGAGTAAGCTTTTTCTACCGACAAAAATTTTTGAAGACACCGTACATCATCTCTTCATTTGCGATCGCCTGACTCATGCCATGACTGCGGGAGTAGGTATTAAAGCTGTAGCCCTTATTATACATAGCTTAGAGCTTTTCTTAGTGCCATTCGTCCATAGTCCATAGTCAAATGTTTTTGACAGTTGACTATTGACTTTTGACAATCCATAGTCCATAGTCAAATGTTTTTGACAGTTGACTATTGACTTTTGACAACAAGTATTGAGTAGAGGCACAAGATTAATCCAGATGTCATGAGAGATTGGTGGAAGCAATGGCTGACAAACCCAGGATGGTCGCAGTCCTTGCTAGTTGGGACTCTGGATATCGTGTTTGTGCTGGCGCTGACGTACATGATACTAGTTATTATTAGTGAGCGCCGCACACTGTGGATGGTGCGAGGATTTATAATCTTAATGTTGGCTTCGGCACTCAGTAATAGATTAGGTCTACCACTACTAAACTTTGTCCTGGAAAAGTTGGTGATTGGTTGTGCTGTGGCGATGGCGGTTGCTCTCCAATCAGAGTTTCGCCGATTTTTGGAACAATTAGGACGTGGTGAATTCCGACAGTTATTTCAACCATCCAGTCTGGCAGTCCCCAAGTCTGATAGTGTGATTGATGAAATCGTGGAAGCGGTTAAAGAACTCTCGAAAAACCGAATAGGAGCTTTGCTAATTTTGGAAACAACTGGCCCGATTGACGAGCGGGATTTTTCTGTACCTGGAGTCAAGCTGAATGCTGACGTTTCTAAGGAATTGATACAAACGATTTTTCAGCCGAAAACTCTACTACACGATGGAGCGACATTGATCCGTGGCTCTCGTATTGTATCATCAGGTATAATTTTACCACTTTCGGGACGCACAGCCTCGCGCCAGTTGGGAACACGCCATCGGGCGGCCATGGGAATTACTGAGCGGGTCGAAAATTGCATCTGTGTAGTTGTCTCAGAAGAAACGGGTTCTATTTCCCTAGCGGAACGGGGAACTCTAAATAGACCGCTGACGATTAGGAAGCTCAAAGAGTCATTAGAGGCTCGATTGTCCCCAAGTGTGGATCGGGAAGCTGTTGCTCCTGGTTTATTAAGTTTGGGTCGTCAGATTGGTGGTAAGGCACTAACACTAGTCTCACGTTTACTCGGATTACCATCGACCGCCTCTCGAGATAAAAAATGACACCACAACAAACTGAACTCCAAGAATTACCCCCTGATTTGAAACAGGAACTACTGCCTAACCACGTTGCGGTGATTATGGATGGCAATGGTCGATGGGCTAAACGTCAAGGGCTACCGCGAATTATGGGTCATAAGCGCGGGGTGGATGTCCTCAAGGATTTGCTCCGTTGTTGTCGTGACTGGGGAATTCAGGCACTGACAGCTTATGCTTTTTCTACAGAGAACTGGAAAAGACCCCAAGAAGAAGTAGATTTTTTGATGACTCTTTTCCAGAGAGTTTTACGGCAAGAATTGCAGGAAATGATTGAGGAGAACGTCCAAATTCAGTTTGTGGGAAATTTACATGCCCTACCGCGATCGCTACAATCTGAAATCTACCGTTCGATGGATGCAACAAAAAATAATCGTGGTATTAAGTTTTCAGTAGCAACTAATTATGGCGGGCGCCAGGAAATTTTACAAGCTTGTCGGGCGATCGCTCAAAAAGTTCAGCAAGGTCTACTACAACCTGATGAAATTGATGAAGAGGTATTTGAAGGTCACTTATACACAGCCGGAATTGCTGACCCAGATTTGTTAATCCGTACCAGTGGAGAAATGCGCCTCTCAAATTTCCTTCTCTGGCAAATGGCTTATGGGGAAATTTATATCACCGATACTCTCTGGCCAGATTTCGACCGCAGCGAATTTCATCACGCCTTGTGTGCATACCAGCAACGAGAAAGGCGGTTTGGCAAGGTTTAAGATGAGGGCGATGAGGGGGATGAGGGGGATGAGGGGGATGAGGGGGATGAGGGGGATGAGGGGGATGAGGGGGATGGGGAGAAGTAGCAGTATATTTTTTCCTCCTGCCCCCCTGCCCCCCTGCCCCCCTGCCCCCCTGCTCCCCTGCTCCCCTGCCCCCCTGCCCCCCTGCCCCCCTGCCCCCCATCTCTCTACTAAGGGCCAGAAAACACGGCTTGTTCGATGTCTTCTCGACTCAAAGAATACTTGAATGAGCGTTGGATATCTTGCCCAGTGTCACCACCTTGGACGTATCTGACTACGAGTTGCTCTACATCTAGCCACAGTTCAGCTTGCCAACTAGGCCGTTTTACACGCCAGCAATGCAGCTGTGTTTCATCTTGTTGACAGCCTTGGTCTTTCAACCACTGCTCAATTTGTGGTAGGGAATGACTGTAAAGTGGAGTATCTGGGGGAAGAAGAGACATAGGAATTTTGGATTTTGGATTTTGGATAAGAAAATTTTTAATTTTGAATTTCCGCAGGTGTAATTAGTTGTGACACATGAGTCACTTGCTTTTGTACTGGTGGGGTTGGTTGCAGTTGGGTTTGGAAAGCAGCTTCACCACGAGTTAACCCAATGGCAACTGCTAGGATTAGACAACCCAAAAAGGTAATCAGCAGAGTAAATAAAGCAAAAATTTCACCAGATGAGAGGGGGCGATCGCTTGCATCTAGGTAAGCTGATTTGGAGTAGTCGTAGGAATATGATACAGGACGGTTCAAGTGGGGGGGTGGTTGAACTACTGTAAAGCGGGAATAGCCAATCTTTAAGTCATAGTTAAGCCGCCGTTCTGGATTGCTAAGGGTAGCGTAGGCTTCGTTTATTTGCTGAAATTTACTAGTAGCGATAGCAGCAGGCAAGTCTGTAGTATCAGGATGATAACGTTTGCTTAATTCCCGATAAGCCCGACGAATGTCGATTACCGATGCCGAGGGATGCAGCCCTAGCAGGGAGTAATAAGTGGGTTGACTGCGTTGTGGCATTGCCCCGTTGTGATTCACGGCTGGTTGAGTCACCTTGCGATCGAGTTTTTTATAATATTGTAAACCTGAGTCGCACAGCCTGAGTTACTTAACGGTAAACATCGCGGCGATGACCAATGTGAAGGATGGTAATAATTTTTTGCTCATCGTTAATTTCATAAATTACACGATAATGACTTATACGAATGCGCCATGCTTCCCGGCTAGTCAATTTTAAGCAACCAGGTGGTCTAGGGTCTTCAGCAAGAGTATAAATATCCTTTTTCACTCGTTCGTAAGCATCAGCAGGTAAGTCTTCTAACTCCTTCTGAGCGCGGCGGAGAATGGAAATAGTATAACTCATCAACGACGTTGCTCAATCTCAGCAATTGCTTGTTCAAATGGAATTGCCTCATCTTTAAAAGCCTTAGCAGCGTCATAAGCACGAATAGATTCTAATTCTTCTAATTCTTCAAGCAGCTGATAGTAATCTGCTATGTTTAGAATTACTCCAACTCGATTTCCTTTGTCATCTACTATGTAGCTTTCTTTGAATGCATTCATAAAGTTTCTACTTATGATTTTGCTGTATAAAGTGGATATAAAACCATTAAATAAGTTAGATATTCTCCCTTATACTTAACCCAATAAATCGGCGCGGGGTTTGAAGGTTTCAATTTGCCGCAACTTTTCGTAAAGTTCCTTTTCTTCAGAACTAATATTTTTGGGTGTAACTATCTGAATCTCCACTAATTGATCGCCACGTTTGCCGTTTTCAGTGGGGTAGCCTTTATTTGCTAAGCGCAGTCTTTGACCAGACCTAACTCCTGGCGGAATTGTCATTTTCACCGGGCCATCTAGAGTTGGTGCTTCTACTTGTCCTCCCAAGACAGCTTCACTGGGAGTAACAGGTACTTGGCAGAATATATTAGAACCTTCTAATTTAAACAAAGAATGAGGTTCCACAGTAATTTTTAAGTACAAATCCCCGCCACCAATGCCTTGGTTTCGCAGACGGATGCTTTGACCTGTGACCATACCAGGAGGCATATTTACTTCTAGCGATCGCCCATCTTCTAAACGAATGCGTTCATTACCACCTTGATAAGCTTTTTCTAGTGGTAAAGTCAATCTAGCTTCGATATCTCGACGTGTAGGACGTGGTGTGGTTTTCGGCGGAACTGTGTATTCAACTCTGCTTTTAGGGGAACGAAACGGATCGCCACTGGTGCTGCTACTGCTGCCATTTTTGCTATCTTTACGTCCGCCAACACCAACGCCAATCACTTGATTAATAAAGCTTTCAAAATCAGCAAATTCACTTGGGTCTACCTCTTCAGTGCCATTACGACCATTAGCGCGATTGTCACCCCATTGTTTACCCTTGGGCGTTTGTTTGCCAACAAAACCTTTTTGCTTCCAGTAGCGGCTAAACTGGTCATATTGCGCCCGCTTGGCTGTATCAGAAAGGACTTCATAAGCCTCACCAATATCCTTAAATTTTTCCTCTGCTGCTTTATTTCCAGGATTGAGGTCAGGGTGATATTGCCTTGCTAAGCGGCGATAAACTTTTTTAATTTCTTCACTGGTGGCTTCTTTAGGTACTCCTAAAATTTCGTAGTAATCACGAAAATTCTGCAAATTTTGCATAGTCAGTTATTTAATTTCAAATTTTTATACTTTAGATCTTGGTGATTAAATGTAGGAGTTAGGAATTAAGTCTTTTAACTCATAACTAATAACTCATAACTCCTAACTTTTAATAAAAATACTACAGCCAATCATCATCATCATCCCAGTTATCGCGGTAGCTGGGACGAGGTGGGCGGCGAGAAGAACGGCTATCAGATGAACGATTGTCATAGGAAGGGGGACGGTTGTTGTCTCTGGTGTTGTCTCTACTGTAGTCTCTGCCGTAGTCGTTGCCGTAGTCCCTACCATAGGAATTGCGTTCTCGGTATGTATCTCTGGACAAATCGCGTTCTCGTTCTTTATCGCCGCCTGTGAAGATGTCGCGAATCGTACCCAGTAAGTCTTCGTCTTCGTCCTCGGCGTAAAACTCCCGGACTTCGCGGTTGAGTTCATATAAGGCATCTTGCAAGTCAGCGTAAGCTTGGTCAATACCGCGATCGTCGTTTTGTTCTAAACTCTCTTTCAGTTCCCGGCAAATACTATCAATTCGCTGACGGCGATTACGGGAAAACTGCATACCAAATTCTAAGGCTACTTCTCGAAGTTGTCGTTCTGCTTGGACAATCAACCCGTCAGCACGAGTGCGCTTTTCGATGCGTTCTTTGCGTTCCCGATCAACATCGGCGTACTTCTGCGCGTCCTGAATCATCCGATTCACTTCTGCTTCGCTCAAGGTAGAAGCACCTTGAATTGTGATACTCTGTTCGCGTCCAGTGGTTCTATCTAGGGCTGTCACCTGCAAAATTCCATTGGCATCGATATCAAATGATACTTGAATTTGGGGGATTCCTCTTGGTGCAGGTGGAATGCCATACAGCTTGAACCGTCCCAAGGATTTGTTATTTGCTGCCATTTCTCGTTCGCCTTGGACGACGTGAATTTCCACGGTATTTTGGTTGTTTTCGGAGGTGGAAAAAATATCAGAACGGCGGACTGGAATGGTAGTGTTGCGGGGAATGAGTTTTTTCATCACGCCGCCAATGGTTTCTAATCCTACAGATAAGGGTGTAACATCCAACAACAGGACATCTTTAAGTTCGCCTGCGAGAATCCCTGCTTGAATTGCTGCACCCATTGCGACTACTTCGTCAGGGTTGACGTTTTCGCTGGGTTCGATGCCAATCAAGTCTTTTACTATCTGTTTGACTATGGGCATACGTGTGGAACCACCAACTAGTACCACCTCTTCAATGTCTGTTGGTGTCAATCCGGCATCTTTGAGGGCGCGTTTGACTGGTGTACGTAATCGCCCAATTAAGTCACCGCACAAACCTTCAAATTGAGAACGAGTGATACGAGTTTCTAGATGTTTGGGGCCTTCTTGGTCAGCTGCAATAAATGGTAAGTTAATATCGGTGACGCTGACAGCAGACAGTTCAATTTTAGCTTTTTCTGATGCTTCCATTAAACGTTGCAAAGCTTGGCGATCGCGTCTTAAGTCTATCCCTTCCGCTTCTAAAAATTGCTCTGCCAACCAATCAACGATTTTTTTATCAAAATCATTACCGCCTAGTTGCGTATCTCCACTGGTGGCTTTCACCTCAAATATGCCATCGCCTACTTCCAGAATCGATACGTCAAAAGTTCCACCACCCAAATCGAATACTAAGATGGTTTCAACATCACCCCGGTCTAATCCATAAGCTAAGGATGCAGCTGTCGGTTCATTGATAATTCTTAATACTTCTAAACCAGCAATTCTACCAGCATCACGGGTTGCCTGGCGCTGAGAATCATTAAAATAAGCCGGAACTGTAATTACTGCCCCCGTCACTGCTGCGCCTAAGTAGGTACTAGCATCATCTGCTAATTTCTTCAGCACCATAGCAGAAATCTCTTCTGGGGAGAAGTCCTTACTCAGACGGGGACAGGCGATTTTAATATTACCAACTTCGTCTTTGCGGATGGTGTATGGGACGCGCTTTGATTCTGGGCTGAGTTCCCCATACCTGCGCCCAATGAAGCGCTTAACTGAGAAAAAGGTATTTTGGGGGTTGAGGACGGTTTGTCGCCGTGCCATTTGCCCTACCACTCTTTCGCCTTCCTTACTGAAACCAACTACGGATGGGGTTGTTCGCATTCCTTCTGCATTGGCAATCACCACCGGCTTGCCACCCTCCATTACGGCGACTACTGAGTTGGTTGTACCCAAGTCGATGCCGACTACCTTGCCCATGCGTTACTCTTCTCCTAGCGTGACTTATACATTTATTATGATTGGGCGGGACTATCTTTAGCTGTGTGCTACAGAATGAAAACGCCTCAATGGTATAATTATCATCAAGGCAAAAGTGTAGGAATTTAAGCTTGAGTAGCTCAGTTGCAAAACTAGGATAGCATTGACAATGCTTAGTATATCCAAGCTGCCTCAAATCTCATAGTCCAAACACCGTACTTAACTGTATCTTCAATTCGGGAAATCCACACTAATCAGCCTTGGTTTTGCCTTGTTCTCCATCTTTATAAAGTTGTCATTGCGATTATTTTAAACATTTGAATTTAAAAGAGCGATTACAAACTCATCTGAGTGAGATAGCGCGAGAACGCGATCCTTACATGGCGACGGCTGGGCATTTTTTTGTGCAAGAATACATCCGTCAACAATTTGCCCAATGGGGAAGTGTGGAAATCCACACCTTCTTAGTGGGAAGTAAAACTTGTCAGAATCTCATTCTCAATTTACCTTCCCAAGCTGAAGGGAGAAAGGCAGATTTATCACCTATTTTAATAGGTGCCCACTATGATGCTGTACCTGGAACTCCAGGGGCGGATGATAACGCCACAGGTGTAGCTGTGTTACTGGAGTTAACCAGAAAATTTGCTGCTGCGCCAGCCAGATATCCTTTACGGCTGGTTGCTTTTGATATGGAAGAATACGGTTTGTTGGGTAGTGCTGAATATGCAGCTAATTTACGTACTCAACAGCAACCACTACGCTTAATGATCTCCTTAGAAATGTTGGGATATCGTGATGCTAGGCCCGGTTCTCAAAATTATCCGCCTCCTCTAGAACGTTTTTACCCAAATCAGGGCGATTTTATTGCTTTAACTGGGAATTTGCGGACAGTTCGGGACTTAATTGGCATTAGTCGGAGTATTCGCAAAGTGGGTATAGCAAGTCAGTGGTTACCAGTACCCAATAGAGGCTTAATAGTTCCCCAAACCAGACTCAGCGATCATGCATCTTTTTGGGATGCTGGTTATCCAGCAATTATGGTGACAGATACAGCATTTTTACGAAATCCACATTATCACAAACCCAGCGACGCGATCGCTACTTTGGATTTAGATTTTCTCACAGGTGTATGTGAAGGCTTAGAAGCTGGTATTCGGCGGTTATAAGGGAATTTCGATGGCTGATAACTGTTGACTGTTGACTGTTGAAAGTCACTCCAATAGCTACTCTAACGGCAATCGCTCATGGTGGAAATTCCCATGAGCGACTGCCGTCACAAAGAAAGAAAATATTAGTTAAGTTCAAGTTCATACAAAAATGGTATTAGGGACTTCCATTCTAAAAAATATCCTACTGTTCACAGTCCTCAGTCAGCAACTTTAATCGGGATAACTTATTTTTTGGAGTTCCCTGACAGCATATTTATGGAATTTTTTACCTACTTCTGCTGCCCAAATCTTGAGGTCTTACTTCTTTTGTTCTCTTCCCACTGTCTATTTCATTACCTGTTTGTGGTTGATTTCTAATAGCTTTTTCTCTATGACGTTCTTTGCTCGTATAATAAGGCTCGTAATACTCGTTTTGTACTAATCGGCGTTCTTTTGTGGAATAATAAGGCTTTGTTTTCTCTACTCTATGTGATTGATTTGAAAAATAACCATCTGCCTGAACTGAATTAGCAGGTAAGCTCATTATCCAAACTAAAGTAACCAGCAATAATATTGCAATTTGGCGACGAAATTGATTGAATATTCTTTGCATTTCTAACATTGGGAAAACACCCTTTAAATTCTCTAGCAACTGTCTGATATCATGTCCAATTAATTAGTTATGATTCCCGCAATTATTGCACCCCACCCCTAACCCCTCAGAGTCAACGGGGAGGGGAAACAAAGCGTAGCTTTGGTGGGGTGGGGTTCTTTGGTTTTAATAAGTAATCAAGCGGACATGATATGAATGCTAAAAAACTTTCATCAGGCTAACGTCTTCCCCTAGGCTGGGTTACACATATATAAAAAGTAAGGTGACAAGGGGGCAGGGGGGCAGGGGGGCAGGGGGGCAGGGGGGCAGGGGAGCAGGGGAAGAAAATACTCCCTCATCCTCCTCATCCCCCCATCTCCCTATCTCCCTATCCCCCCATCCCGCTAAGCTATGGTTACATCTGGTGACAAGTAAACATCCTGAATGGCGTGAAACAGTTTCACCCCTTCCTCAAACGGGCGCTGGAATGTCTTCCGCCCGGAAATTAATCCTGTACCACCAGCACGTTTGTTAATCACAGCAGTGCGAACTGCTTCGGCAAAGTCATTTTTACCGGATGCACCACCAGAATTAATCAGTCCTGCACGTCCAGCGTAGCAATTCAACACCTGGTAACGAGTCAAATCAATTGGATGGTCGGTTGTCAAGTCGGTATAAACTCGCTCATCAGTTTTGCCGTAACTTTTACCAGTAGCTTTGGCAACAGCCCCGTAACCGTTGTTAGTTTCAGGTAACTTTTGTTTAATAATGTCGGCTTCAATGGTCACGCCTAAATGATTCGCCTGTCCGGTGAGGTCGGCAGCTAGGTGATAATCTTTATCTTGTTTGAAAGCACTATTACGCAGATAGCACCAGAGAATGGTGGCTAAACCGAGTTCATGGGCGCGTTTAAAAGCTTGGCTGACTTCTTGAATTTGTCTGGTAGACTGTTCTGAACCAAAGTAAATTGTGGCGCCTACTGCGGCTGCACCCAAATTCCAAGCTTGTTCTGGGTCAGCAAATAATATTTGGTCGAATTGATTGGGGAAAGTCAGTAGTTCGTTATGGTTGAGTTTAACAATAAAGGGGATTTTGTGAGCATATTTACGCGAAACGATGCCTAATACTCCCAAAGTGGTAGCTACAGCGTTACAACCTGCTGCTATTGCCAGTTTGATAATGTTTTCTGGGTCAAAGTAAATCGGGTTGGGTGCGAAAGATGCACCTGCTGAGTGTTCAATGCCTTGGTCTACTGGGAGAATAGATAAATAGCCAGTATTTGCCAGACGACCTGTAGAATAAAGTAGCTGGAGGTTACGCAATACTTGGGGATTGCGATCGCTATTTGTCCAAACTCGATCTATAAAGTCTGGCCCCGGCAAATGTAGTAAATCTTGGGAAACTTTAGCTTTGTAGGTCAGCAGGTCTTCTGCTTCTTTACCGAGTACTGACTCGATAGAACTAGCCTCTAAAAGTGTTGTAGCCATAGCGTTTTCCTCAAACTTGAGAAAATGACTTTGCTTTTACGATAGCACTGTTACTATTCTTAACCCACTTATAGAGGTATGAATTACTATGTTTTATTTGGAATTAATGTTGTCTTCGGGTCAATAGTCAGGATTAAATCTCACGCAAAGACGCAAAGACGCAGAGAGTTATTAAAGTTTGATATAGCTAATTAGGTAAATTTGATATCAAAATACACGTCACCGCAATCAAAGAAGGCAAGGAACAATTAACTGTGATTCTATGTTTATTTTTACAATGGTAAATAGCGTATTTGTCCTTCCCATTCACCATCTAGGCTACATTCTGCTAATAATAAAATATTTTCAATGGTACTACCTATCGGCAGGTTCGAGCTAACTTCAAAGACTCCAGGCATAGGCAACTCTGCCTCAATCCTTTCGATAGCGTAATGGGTAATTGTTGCTACATCATGAGTAAGCAACACTCGCCCTTCTTGTGCTGCCCATTCCAACACTTGCGGGTCATCTGTGCCACTCAAGCCCACATCTTGAATTCGGACAATATCCAATTCCGGTTGACGACGCAATAAACCTCGTATGATATTGTTGTTAAAGTTTTCGTCGGCAACAAATCGCAACATAATTTATTATTGAGTGCGGCGTGCCATCAGGCGATCGCGTACACCTTGAGGATCAAATCTAGTCTCATTTATTTTACGAATTTCCATAGCGCGTTGTTGCCGTTCCTGCAAGTATTCTTCTACTTCCTGCTGATGCCGTAGATAATAGCTGATAACAGCATAAACATCAGCTAGCTGCAAAGATGGGTACTGAAACACGATTTCCTCAGCGGTCGCCCCTTGATTGAAAGCAGCTACAACCGTATCTAGTGTCACTCGCGTTGCACCCACCCGTACTACACCGTCAGGGTTTACTTCTAGGGGGGTAGATTCGATTGTAATGGAAATAGTCATATAGAATTTAGGAAAAAACTCTCTCAAATCGTCTTTTCTACCCTTGAGAAGCGCCAAAGGCAAAGGTGTACTTGGCGTCCTAGCCTACAGCAGCTGAAATTGATTGTAAGTGTATGTACAGTTTTTTCAAACTGTACATACAATAATATGGATTTATTATATAATCCTTAATAGGGATTGAAACCGTATTTCTGTATATCTCCTAAACCGTAACTCCTTCTAATTCCTCATCAGTTAACTCATACAATTGGCGTAACTTCTCCAACTTATCTTTATCAGCTTCCCAAAAACCCCGCCCATGTGCTTCTAACATTCTGCCGATAATATTGCGGAAAGCTTCAGGATTTGCTTTGCGTAATTTCTCTGCCATTTCTGCATCTAACGCATAGGTATCTGCGGCTTGGTCATATACCCAATTATCGGTAAAATCGGCAGTACCAGCCCAACCAATTAACGCTGTCATGCGTTGAGAAATTTCAAATGCACCACCAGAACCTTGATTTGCCATTGCTTCGGCCCATTTAGGATTGACTAATTTGGTGCGATATTCCATCCGCAGTAAATCATCTAAGTTGCGGGGTGTGGTGTCTTTGGAGAAACTTTCGACAAAGCTGGTAGTTACCTTTTTACCGCGTTGTTTTTCTGCTGCCTTTTTTAAACCGCCAGTGTTAGCGTAATATTCCTGAATATCGGTTAAACCATATTCTACCGAATCGATTTCTTGAACGATGCGATCGCTTGTCTTCAACAACTGATTCAAAACTTCCGGTCTAGCTTGTCCTTTATCCTGTCTACCGTAGCTGAAAACATTACGACTTTGCCAAGTATCGCCTAACTCTTCACCAGATTCCCAGTTACCATCTACAACTCTATCATTAACCAAAGAACCAAAATCACCCGCCGGATTAGAAAACAACCTCGCAGATACATTCTCTACACCTTGGGCTTTTAAAGCTAAAGCATGTTTTCTAATAAAATTCTGGTCTTCGGGTTCATCAGCATCAGCTGCACGTTGAAACAAATCATCCAACAATTCAATAATATTTACAAAACTATCTCGGAAAATCCCTGACAAATTTCCTAACACATCAATGCGCGGATGTCCCACATCTGCCAAAGATTTTAATTCATAACGCACAATTCTCCCAGTACCTTCCTTAACAGGTTCAGCCCCGACCAATTCTAATAAAATACCCAGAGATTCACCCTTAGTTTTAATTGCATCTAATCCCCACAACAACACCGCCACAGTTTCCGGATATGTACCATGTTCCTCTAAATGCTGGGAGATAATTTTTTGAGCAATTTCTTTTCCCCGTTCATAAGCCGCAGGTGAAGGCATTCTATAAGGATCTAAAGCATGAATATTCCTCCCTGTAGGTAAAACACCAGGGCCATCCCTTAACAAATCACCACCAGGCGCAGGCGGAATATACTCCCCATTCAACCCCCGCAAAAGATTTGTCAACTCATCGGTAGATTTTTCTAATAAATCTCTTATTTGTCTTTCTTCCTCTTGCTGTTTTGATAATTCGTCTCCAAAATAAGCTTCTAAATACGAAGCCATTTCTTGATCATTCGGTGCTTCACCCAAAGTATGCAACCCAGAAGAAAACAACCGATTTTCCAAAATTTGCAAATATTCGTACAATTTCACTAGATAATCATCAAAAGCATGAAGACTAAACATTTTGATATTTTCTGGTGTAAAAGCAATACCTAATTTTCTCGCTTCTTCAAATGGACAATCCGCATCTAAACCTGTATCTACAATCTTCTTACAAATGCCTTCCTTCAACACATAATTTTTCTTCGGGTCTTCTCTATATTCCGAAATTAAATCTCTGATTGCCACCAATTCTTTATATAAACCTGCACGTCCATAGGGCGGTACATTGTGAGAAATTAATACACCATAACCGCGACGTTTTGCCAAAATTGATTCAGAAGGATTATTGGCTGCATATATATAGAGATTCGGCAAATCTCCTAACAGAATATCTGACCAAGAATAACCGGTATTCCCTAAAGGTGAACCAGGCAACCATTCCACAGTGCCGTGCATCCCGAAGTGAACTATAGCATCAGCTTGAAATTCATTTTGCAACCATTTATAAAAAGCAGCATATTGGGGATGAGGAGTTAAATCACGTTCAAACATTAACCGCATGGGGTCGCCTTGTATCCCCAAAGGTGGTTGTACACCTATCCAAATATTTTCTAACTGCACACCACCAATTTGTAATTCATCGCCATAAGTTTTAATGCCAGTTCCTGTCAGAGATTTCCATTGTTTTTCGATGCGGGAGGTGCGGAGATATCCTAACCATTTTTCCAGAGTGCGGGCGTTGACGGAGGTGGGTATGTTCTCTCCACTTGCAAAGGCTTCATCTGCTTGTTTCACTTGACGAATCAACTCTTCTCCATCATCAGGAAAATTGCCAACGCTGTAACCTTGATTTTTGAGGGCGTGGAGGAATTTTAAAAGACTGCGCGGGACGTTCAATAATGCGGCTGTACCAACTGCGCCGTAACCTGGGGGAAAGCCATACAAAATAATTGCAATCTTGCGTTCAGATGGTGGCTTTTGTCGTAAAGCAATCCAACTTTTAACTCTGCCAATTAATCGCTGCACTCGTTCAGGAACTAAATAAATTTTTTCCCCTACTAAACCACCAAGGGGAACAGCATCAATTGCCCCATCTAGTTCTGGCAAAGCATATAATACAACACTTTGCAAGCCGCCTATACCTTGACGCGTCCAAGAGTAAATATCTTGAATTAGTAGTGGTGCGGCAACGATGTAAGGTACATTCTTGGCAGAGAGAATGCGCTTTGCTACTTCTACCTGACGGCCTGCTTCCATTGAACCAGCTGGGCCACCCACCAAAGGAAAGCCAATTGTGGAAACGATCGCATCTACCTTGACAGCTTCAGCAGAAAGTGAGAGCGTTTCAACATTACCTATTTGTCGTTGTTGAATTTCGTAGTCGGTTGTCATCCAATCTCGTACCGCTACATGTCCTTCTACGCCGTTGATGAAAATGGGCAAAGGAATTAACCCAGCTGCTTCAAAACGGCGAATCAGTTGGGGAATGTAAGGTTGTTTGGTAATAACATGTTTGCGATAAAGCAGAATTCCCACAACTGGGGACTGGGGACTGGGTACTGGGGACTGGGGACTGGGGACTGGGGACTGGGGAGTTTTCCCAATTCCCCTATTTCGATACCATTCAAGGTATGCTTTTGGCGATTCAAAAAATCCTTGATAGTCGGGATGCAGTAATCCCATGTTGGGGGTTTCCATGGGCGGGGGAATATCGCCGACTTTTAAGTCTAAGTATTTTTCTGCTAGTATCCAAAATAATGCCGCGACGTTTTCCGGGCCGCCAGCATTCCAGTAACCATAGATAATTAACCAGTTGCGTAAGTCTTGGACTTTTTGCACTGGGACGAATTTTAGGAGTTTGGGGCCAATTTTTAAGAAGCTGATATAACCGGCTAGTTTGTCTTCTTCTCGTCCATTGCTGAATTTATCAAGGATGAATTTAACTGGTTTGGGCATTCCTTTGGGTTTGTCGCCAATGGCAAAGTTACCCAACTTGGTTAAACTCATCAATTCCAAAGCCGACTCAAACACCAGCCGGATGGGAATTTGGGCAATGCGATCGCGCAACCACAAAACTTGGTCATAATCAAATAGCAAGCTGCCAAAAAATACGTCAGCGTCTTGGAGTGCTGCTTCTACTTCGGTATGCTTGCTGGTAATATCGCGATCGCTAAATACGTGAATATCTAAATCAGGACAGCGAGAGTTAGCCAAAAAAGCTGCTTTTCTATACAAGTCAGCGTTAAACGATTCAAATCCAGCAATCAAGACGATGCGTTTCATGCCTATAAGTTACAAAATATGTATTTATCTTGATCTTAAATCGCCTGGCGAGGTAAAAACTCAAACCTGAAATTTATGAGCTTGTTTTTCCTAAAAGGTTAGAAAAATGAGTAGACAGACGCAAATGATCAATTTGGCATTTTGGCAGATTTCTTGTTTTTCGAGTTGGTATGGTGGGATTCGCAAATGTCTTTGTGCGACAATACCGACTTGCAGAATCCCTCGGCTAGCTACCGGGGGTCTTTTTTTGTCACGAAAATCTGATGATTGCAATATCAAGCAACACATTATTTTGCTGTAATAGTACACATTTGTACTGGTATGACACAGCTAAAATACTGCATAAATATAACTCTTGTGGTGTAGGCATCTTGCCTGCAACGGACGGGCGAGACACCCATTCCACAAGAAAATTCTAATCTACCAATTTAGGCTTGCCACGCCAGTACGTTTATACCAAGATATTTATTGATTGCATTCTTTTTTTAACTGGTATAATCTCAATTACAATGGCTGCGATCGCACAAAAAAATAACCTCCAATGTCACGACACCATCGGAGGCAATGAGCAAAGACATTTAATAGTGGACTAGTCTTGATATAAACTTATCTTTTTGCTCAACCTGGTGCCCTCCATCTAAAGAAGAGGTCAAAGTTAAATTTCTCAGCCATTAGGAATAGAAATAACCTAATTACTTATATTTTTGTAAAAAATTGCACCTTAATTTAGCAATAAATTATGTAGCTTGTATCGCACAAGTATGCTAATCATGGCTATGCGCTCTTTTAGATTAACCCCAGAGTAGAATTTGATAGCGATCGCCTAAGATAGTCAACAAAGTTGCTATAAAATAATAAAATTCCTACCTAAGCTCAAATAAATAGAAGTTTCTGGCTGATTCAGATATAAAAATGCTGGATCATATCGTTCACTTTTTCAGTAAATTAATAGTCATCACCATAAACTTCAACCCGCTAGTATTCCTCAGACAAAAAATGTTTTAGCAACAATTAAATTATGGTTAAAGAATTGTTAAATATTAAACAACAACTGATTTCTATTTCACAAGCTAGTGAAATGGGGTTTAACTGCACGCCAACAAGCAAGCAGGAAATTGATACATTAGCAGAAAAACTTGAGGCATTAAATCCTACTACTGAACCTACAAATCATCTGGAATTGATTCAGGGGCGCTGGCGGTTATTATACAGTACTTTTGGATTAGAACAAGAAACTACTCTGCAACGTCTTTCTTTTGGCAAACTACCTAATATAACCATCAGGGTTACTGGTATCTTTCAAGAAATTTCTTTGATTGGTCAGCAGTACAATAACCTAATTGAATTTACAGTAGGTTCTGGTGTAAATGGTATTGCTTTAGTTAAAGGTCGGTACACAGTAGAGGATGCTAAACGTCTTAATATTGATTTTCTGGAAACGTCCGCTAAAAGCGCAAATAACGACTTGAGTGACTCTAGATTTCGAGAAGCTTTAGGTGTAGATCATGAGTTAGCTCTAGAATCAACACTATCATTTAGTGGCTGGTCAGATATTACCTTTTTGGATGAAAATTTGCGTTTGATGCGTGGGAATCAAAAGAATTTATATGTGCTGGTACGAGATGAATAACTCCAATAAATAAATTATCCTGCTTCAATTTGTTGACTTATGACTGATGACTGTTAACTATTATTTAATGGAATTTTCGCCTTTTGAAACAGGTGTTCAACAGTAAATTCTAGTCCTTCAAACAGGGTATCTGTAAGTAGTTCCTCTCCCATGTAAGTTTGTGGTGGTGCATCTGGATAAAAAACAGTAATGCTTCTAGCTTTGCTATCTACTACCCAAACTCGCAATACTTTAGCATCTAAATAATCTTTGGCTTTAGCTGCCATTTGTCCAAAGGTTTGCCCAGGCGAAATAATTTCAATTACTAAATCGGGAGGAACAGAACACACCCCCTCTTGTTCCCAGTCGGAGGGTAAACGTTCATTAGAAATGTATAAAATATCGGGTGTAGGTGCCCAATCTTGTCCCCGACGAGTTAAAGCTATAGCCAATTCGGGACAAACCTCTCCTTTACCCTCACACAACAGTTGAATCAAATTGAGAAGGGCACGAGTAAGTTTAGAATGGAATTTTTTTGGGGACATTTTAGGAATTGCTTGACCATCCACGAGTTCGTAGGTAATATCTCCCTCACCTGCTGGAAGATTGAGAAACTCATGCAAAGTTAATTGATTGTTAGCTTGAAGTATCATGGCACAAATCAGTGAGCAGCTAATACGATTTTGGATTTTGGATTTTGGATTTTAGATTTTCGATTGTCAAAGAGTTTGTGGTTAAGCTTTTGGACAATCCATCTGTCGCAATCATTTTTCAAATTGGTATAAGTAAGTCGGGGAGAAAAATTCAATGTATAGGAACAAATATAAACCTGATTCATGGGTTTGCTTCGTTCATTGTAATGATATAGATAATTCATATAACTGTATTGTTTACCCACCTCGTCTGATTGAAGAAATTGTGTTTGGAGAGCCAAAACTTGCTAAGTTGCGAGGAGAAAAATTGGTAGTTTACGCCAAAGACAATGGATTTGAAGACTTAACTGTTTAAAGACTGGTAGGTTTTCGCATGAGAGGGTTTTCCTAAATTAACACAATGACCCCGTTTTTACCTTGCTTTTACTAACTACTATAATTGTTAGCAAATTGTATGATTTAATAGGATAGTTCGTAATTAATATTTCGTTGTTTTTGTTTGCCTTCCACTGTTTATAGTGTGAAACTAAGCCATAAATCCGCCTTTCTGAATCGTCTTCAGAACAAGACATGAGTTAGGGTAGATAGCCAACAAGTTACCAACATTAATAATATGAACTTCTGCATGTTGTATTAACTTTAATAGGTTTTGACTGATAAATAATGACAGTCATCAATCATCAGTCATCAGTCATCAATTAACACAAAACGTTAAATTGAGAATAGCTTTTTAATATTATTTACATCGCCCGTAGTACCTCGCGGATAGTCTCTGATGGTACGTCGTCGCTAATCGTCACCATACCTATCTGCGTCGGTAAAATAAACCGCACTTTACCCGCCTTGACTTTTTTATCTAATTGCAACGCTTCAATAATTGCTTCAATATCTACCCCATCTGGTAATTTAGTTGGCAAACCAGCTTTTTGAATTAAAGCATTTTGACGTTCTGTGTCTTCTTGTTGCCAAAGTCCCAAATTGGCAGCAATTTGTCCTGCTGCTACCATGCCAATAGCAACACCTTCACCATGAGTGATTAAACGATAACCTGTTAAGCTTTCCACTGCATGACCGATTGTATGACCATAGTTGAGAATCGCCCGTAATCCTGCTTCTTTCTCATCTTTGCCCACAACGTCGGCTTTTGCTTGACAAGAGCGCGTCAATATGGTATCTACTAGTTCAGGCTTGACGTAGCGAAATTGATTCAAATTTTTACTAGCTTCCATTTGGGAAAATAGCTCAGTATCCCAAATCACCCCATACTTAATTACCTCTGCCATTCCCGCGCGAAACTCGCGCATTGGGAGAGTTTTCAAGACTTCTGGATCAATTAATACTAACCGTGGTTGATGAAATGCCCCAATCAAGTTTTTGCCGTGGGGATGATTCACACCAGTTTTACCACCAATGGACGAATCGACCATTGCTAACAAAGTGGTGGGTACTTGCACCACATTAATACCCCTTAACCAAGTGGCTGCGGCAAAACCAGTCATGTCACCAACTACACCTCCACCCAAAGCCACCATCGTAGAGGTACGTTCTAAACGGTTTTCCAAAGCGATATCATAGAGTTTTTGGATAGAGTTGAGGTTTTTGTAGCGTTCACCCGGTGGAAGGGAATAGCTAGCCACTTCAAATCCCGCAGATGTTAGCGATGCGATCGCTCTTTCTCCATAATGCTTAAAAATCGTTGGATTAGAAACTACTAAAACTTTCTTGCCTAGATTTAGACCAGCTAGATGTTGACCCAGCTGATCTATAATTCCAGGTGCGATCGCAATCTCATAAGACTGCTCTGGTAGATTGACATTAATTACAGAAGTCATTGCCCAACCCTAAACACAAGCCTGTGGGCTGTATTCTATCGCAATCTGAGAAAAAAGGAGAAAGGGAGTCAGTGGTCAGTTGTCAGTGGTCAGTTGTCAGTTGTCAGTTGTCAGTTGTCAGTGGTCAGTGGTCAGTGGTCAGTTGTCAGTTGTTATTGTCCTTCTACTTCATCACCCCTGCTCCCCATCTCCCCTGCTCCCCATCACCCCTGCTCCCCTGCTTGTCAATAACTCCCAGCCCAAGTGATCCACTTATGGGATATGCCTATATGTAACATTCCTTCAGTCATCTCTTGTTCAGTAATGACTGCTTCTGTGAGAACTGCATCGCTGAGTTCCGCCTCATTAATGTTAGTGCCTGTTAAATTTGCTTTGCTGAGATTGGCTTGTTTTAAATTTGCCCCACTCATTTCTGCTTCGCTGAGGTTTGCACCAAGCAAATTTGCTAAACCTAAATTGGCACTCCGCAAATCTGCACGACTCAGGTTAGTTTCCTCTAGGTTGACCCTGATTAAGTCTGCACCAATCAAGTTTACTTCACTCAAGTTTGCACCCTTGAGGTTGGCTCCACTCAAATCTGCATCAGTTAGATTTGCCCGACTGAGATTACATCCACTCAAGTCTGCTTGTGTAAGATTAGCTCCACTCAAGTCAGCTTCAGCAAAATTTGCTCCTCTTAAGTCAGCATCACAAAGATTTATCTGATGCAGATTTGCTCTATCAAATTCCCTTTCTCCCGATGCATATAAATTCAGGAGTTTGTTAGCGTCCATATTGTCACCTCGTAATATCTACAGGTAAACAAGTCTAGTCGTGAGTTCACACTACTCAAACCACACCACCAACAAAAAGACGATTTGTTAAGTTACTGACAAATAGAATTTTAGAGAAACTCGTAATTTTATTGTGCTATAATTTTGAGCTTTTGGCACATTTACTTAATGTAAATACAAGTATAGCAATCCGAAAATAATAGTGGTGAGTTTGATGAGCGTTACAATCGATTGATATAAGTAAAAAACCTAGTTAAGTCCTCATGACGGCTGATTTGACATCTACAGCTACACCTGATTTTGTGAGTACGCTATCTCAAGCTGCTATTGCATACCGAGGACAGGGAGTAGCACGCCCTAAGCCTGAAGTATTAGTAAATGCCTTATTACAAGCAGAAAAAGCTGCCAAGCAGCAACGTCTAATTTATACCTTTGAGTCTCTTGTGGGTAAATGGCGGCTTTGCTTTGCTACTGGTACTCAAAAAGCTAGAGAACGAGGGGGAATTGTCCTAGGTAAGGGTTTGTATGTGCCCAAATTTGCAGCAATTTATATTTCTTTTAATGCAAGTTTAGAAGAAAATTCAGGCAAAGGTAAAATTAGTAATCAGGTTCAATTGGGTTCTGTGTTTTTGCAGCTAACAGGGCCAGCGCAATATTTAGGCAAGAAAAATCTATTAGCCTTTGACTTTAACCACATGCTTATTAGTCTGTTTGGTCGTGCAGTTTACAACAAGCCAATTCGCTCTGGTAAAGTTGAGTCCGAAGATTTCTACAACCAGCCCATAGCTAAACTACCTTTCTTTGGATTTTTTATAGTAACGGAAGATTTCATTGCAGCTCGTGGGCGTGGGGGAGGGCTAGCACTTTGGATTCGAGAAACGATCATTGATGGCTGATGACTGATGGGTGATGACTAATAAGTAGCCGTCATTAACTGCGTACACCAGGACGAATGAAAGTCTACTTTGCTGACTCATTGACTATTGGAATTAAGCCGCGATCGCAACTAAAGGACGAAGGGGCGATCGCAATACTATAGATGTTAATCAATGCCCATTAATTAATAATGATGAAATTACTTATAGCATTTCCCACTCTAGTCAAGTACATATGATAACCTCACCCCCAACCCCTCTCCGTGAGTTCGGAGAGGGGAGATAAAGCACAGCTTTATCGGGGCAGGGCGAACGCACGGGGTTTCTGAAACCCTTACTGGCTAAGGATATTGACGAAAAAATAGGCTAAATTATAAAATGCCGAAACCCTTGCTATTAAAGGATTCTTATACTTTAGATGCGTTTGCCCTGTTTATCGGGGTGAGGTTAAGGTGTACCTTACTTGCTTAGGAAACGCTATATGGAATAGGGCGTTTTTAAGAAAGTCTTGTAAGAAATGGAATTTCTTGACTCGCCTAAAAGCGCTGTTGATAAGGGTTATGGGGAAGAGCAACTGCTCAACTTCCTTACGAGGTCGAGGCTTGGCCAACAGATGGAAGAAGCATTAAACCTAATCTAAACTCATAACTAGCAATCTCTAAAGTTGGGTATTCTCGAAATTCGCCAACTGTATCGTATTATTTTACGCTCAAAAACTAAACCATTTAGTTTAGTTTGCCCATGTCCGTAGCTACCTTTACCTACCCTAACTAGGGTGACCACAGTCATCCTCCAAGAAATATAACGGTGAGTAGTTTACTCCTTTAAAAGGATGACACTTAATCGCAAACCATCTGCTGCTCTTAAAATAACATAACCTTTTGTGTAAGTCAGAGTGGATGTTGTTACTCCTGGCCGAGAGGGGCGACCCTTTACCTGAAAAGTGCCCGAAATTTCTACGACCCGAACCGGTGTATTGATGAGTGGATGGTCTTCTCTTAGTGGCTCTGGCCCTAGCTGGCGAGCTTCTTTATAGCTCATTAAACTAGACTTTATAACTTTTGAGTTACTTGCGTTAAAGCGTTTTCCTATTACTATCTTGAGTGCTGTTTCAGCTGCAAGTTGTTCACCGATATCTGCATTAGGGTTCACTGGAACGGAAAAATCTGGTAACGGATCATTATTTACAGGAGGTAGTTGGCCTTTAGTATCTTCAGGATTTGGTGCTGGTTCTGCGTTCATAGGTGAAACTTGAGAACTTGTCTGATTTTTTTGAGCTATGGCTTGGCTCTCACATGAAGATGTGAAAAGTCCAATTGCAAATAAAACAAGAGTTGGAATCAGTTTCTTCATAATAATTAGTTTTCTGGAAATTATTAACACTATTTATGGCATTACAGTTTCAGCTGAAACTGGTTGATTAACCCAATAAATTCTAGCAGGAAGGTCAGAATATAAACTAGGATTAAAGCAATTCCGAAATGTAGAATTACTGACTGTGGCATATTGCAATCCATACACAGGAGCTTTAGGACTAGTATTTTTGTCACTAGTAGTTTCTAAACCAGCTTCTGTAGAACGAGCATTATTATTTGGCCCTCCAATGTTCGCAGCCTGCCCTATTTTTTGACTTCCAACATACATATCCCATTTATTAGTGATACTATTCCAAGTTATTTTAAAGTCCTTATAATTACCAACTATTGCATCTTGTTCATCGGAATATACAGCGGTTGTAGCTGTATAACTTGCCCAGTAAAAGTAAGTCGAATTTCCTCTCAAAGTAGGTTCTTTATCATACCCAACTTCGACCCATGAGTTTGTACCAGTCTCAAGCCAAAGCGGATGGGCTACAAAACCGTTAGCAAGAACCTGGGGCTGTGGCAAATAAAAGTAAGAAATTTTGGGCGCTCCTAATCTTACTTTTGGAAGTATTGTTTCTATCTGCTATCTTGAGGCGATCGCAGTTTTCTCCCCCAGCTTCCCCAGCAACACCTGCTCCCCCAGCCCTGACTACGCAAGAAAGCTATGCGGTCGAGCCTCCAAAAATAACTTATACATCAAGCTTTTTAGCAAGTAACAAAATCTAATTACTTACTTGTTGCTTACTTGTACCATGCCCTCTATCATATGCAATAATATATAAATATGCTGATGGCATTGATTTTAATCTATGTTTATATCACTTTCACGTGGCGAGCAAAATCAAATTTTGGTTGTTGATTTTCCACTTACAGCTATTTTCAGTTAATTGAACCACACAATTGTGTAGGGAACATTGTCCATACCTGCCATACCGCCCGATCGCCTGTTATGGTTAACCCATCGCTGAATAATTGCCTTTGTTCATCTGGGGTGATAACTTTGGCTCGTCCGTTGCCGTTGACCTTCATAACCCTTATTGCATAAGCATTTTAATACTTTACACTGATCCTAACAACCTGTAATCCACACACTTAGAGTCTTTGACTCCTCACAAAAGTGATTTACACAGCGATCGCCTCCGCTTAATCTGCAATAATTTGCCATTGTTCATTTCGCTTCAGTAAAATTACTGGATAAAATATTTTAATTAAGTATTAATACTTAAAAGATCAGCCACTCGAACCTTCAATTTCTAATTGCAGTTGACCCAAAGACTCAAACGGTCAATTCCTCTGCCTCACAGGTTGTGACTACCAAGCCACTGAAGTGGGAACTCATAAGGACAAGATAATAAAAGATAAATTCTTGGTAAAGAAAATCACATATTACTAGATAAATACATTTTATAGAGTAACCTTAGTAGAATATCTATCTAAAGATATAGAAAATAATCCATGAAAAAATTACAAACCCTTTTACCGTCTTGTGCAGCGATTAATGCACGAGCGCAAATTTAGTTTGCACCTGCGATCGCGGTTGTAGCCATTTTCCTAGCGAAGTGTTGGAGGTTGGCAATCTAGCCTTGCTAGAACCGAGGTGAGCGAAAAACATCTGTCCTTTGCTTATCGGAATGCCAGATAGGTTATGTTCCCACTCAATTAGTTATTTGCATATCAAGCTAACCTCAATAATGAACGGACAACTACTTAGCGATCGCTACAAAATTATCAATAGCCTCGGTGCGGGTGGCATGGGGCAAACCTATGTTGCAGAGGATACTCAACGTCCTGGCAACCCTAAATGTGTAGTCAAGCAGCTCAAGCCCGTTAGCAGTGAGCCTAATTTCCTGATAACGGCAAGACGCTTGTTTACCGGTGAGGCCGAGATTCTGGAGAAGTTGGGGAACCACAACCAGATACCACAGCTATTTGCTTACTTTGAGCGAGATGAAGAATTCTACTTAGTTCAAGAGTTCATTGATGGTCAACCCCTGAGTACCGAGTTGCCGTTGGGGCAGCGTTGGTCAGAATCTCAGGTTATGGCTTTGCTCAAAGACATTTTAGGCATTCTTGAGTTCATTCACACACAAGGAGTTATCCACCGAGACATTAAGCCCGACAACATCGTTCGACGTAAGCAAGATGGCAAATTGGTGCTGATTGATTTCGGGGCTGTAAAACAAATCCGAATGCAACAGGCTACAGCAGTCGGGCAAGTTAGCGTTACGGTGGGGATCGGGACACCAGGATATATGCCCACCGAGCAATCCAGTGGTAAGCCTCGCCCCAGCAGCGATATCTATGCACTGGGAATGGTGGCGATCCAAGCATTAACAGGGCTTTTGCCGTCTCAACTGAGAGAAGATGACGATGGAGAAGCAATCTGGCGAGATCAGGCTGAGATTAGCGATGGATTAGCTAATGTCCTGACAACAATGACGCGGCACTATTTCAAGCATCGCTATCAGTCTGCATCAGAAGTTTTACAGGCTTTGAAAGATTTGGAATCTCCAAACTCTGTAGCACACATCGGCTATACCCCCACTCAGACAGCAAACAACAGTAGCTATACGCCCACAGGAGTCGCACCTGCTGGATATATTCCAACAAAAACCAATCCTAGCGACCTAAGAGGTTCTAGTCGAATTCAGCAGTCGAGTACCCAGCCACTCAAGACCAAGCAAATACAGACTTCCTCCCAATATGAGCCTACTCGCTCGTCATCTTCAAACAAGCTACTGCTTGCTGGAGCCGCTTTTTTGTCAGTGCTGATAGCTGGAGGGCTTTTCTACTTCAACTCAACTCTTCCACAGACACAGCCTTCTAATGTTCAAGTAACACCAACTCAGCCAACAAAAGCAACTGATGCTGCCGATGCCAAAGCTGCTGCCGATGCCAAAGCTGCTGCTGCCAAAGCTGCTGCCGATGCCAAAGCTGCTGCTGATGCCAAAGCTGCTGCTGCCAAAGCTGCTGCCGATGCCAAAGCTGCTGCTGATGCCAAAGCTGCTGCTGCCAAAGCTGCTGCCGATGCCAAAGCTGCTGCTGATGCCAAAGCTGCTGCTGCCAAAGCTGCTGCCGATGCCAAAGCTGCTGCCGATGCCAAAGCTGCTGCCGATGCCAAAGCTGCCGATGCCAAAGCTGCTGCCGATGCCAAAGCTGCTGCTGATGCCAAAGCTGCTGCCGATGCCAAAGCTGCTGCTGATGCCAAAGCTGCTGCTGCCAAAGCTGCCGATGCCAAAGCTGCTGCCGATGCCAAAGCTGCTGCTGATGCCAAAGCTGCTGCTGATGCACAAACGCAACCTGAAGAGGAGAAAAGAGATGAACCTTTGATTCCTGGTTTGTAATTCTTGATTTACCTCTACCGCCCTTAGGGACATTTCTATTTCAAAGTTTGTTGTTTACATACCAAAAGGAGCTTAATGAAAATTAATACCAAATTTTTTGTACCCGTCATTGCTGTATTCTTAAGTGCTGCTAATCCATTCGCAGCAAATGCCACACCTCGCCCAGAAAGAATATTCTTTTGTGGTACCAGTGATGGTGAACCAGCAACAATGGTGCGTATTCCAGAAAAGAATGAAGAAACTGCATTGATTCGTTGGGTTCGGGAACTAAATTCTAGCGTTGGAATAACTCGTCAGGAACGTTGTGAAATGGTTTCCGCCAGGTTCCAAGAGTTTTATAACCAAGGAACTTTGGCATATATGAGAGGGGGAATCATGAACAGGCAGAAGGTAGTATGTGTTTCTGAAACAAAACCTGGGCCTTGTGTAGGTTTGTTGTGGACTCTACGAAATAGAGATGAACCCAATGAAGTGATTAAACAATTAGGTATTGTTTCTGCTTATAAACGCGCACCGTTAAATCAAAGCGATATTCTCTACGTCGATATGAATGAACTACTAGAACTGCCGCAGGAGTAAGCTGTTGATGCAGAACAAGAAGATGCACAAGGTTGGCCAAATTCACTCACCCCGATTTAGGCTTGTTACGCATCGATTGTTAGCTACCTTTGCCACAGGAATGGTGATGCTTGGACTAGGAGCAGTGAAAGTTCATAGCCAAGTTACACCAGAACTAGGTGTAGAATCTCTCTGCAAGCTTCACTTTGAAGCTTGCATTGAATACATTGATGTTGAGAAAATACAAAGTTCCAAAGTTCAGGGGAAAACACCTCAGAGCGATACTCAACAATCTGTGTCAGGAGATTTATCAGTTAAGCAATTAGAGGAGCTTGCCAGAGCTATTACAGTCAAAGTTGCTTCGACAGAAACTTGGGGTTCTGGAATTATTATTCAGCGACAAGGACAGAACTACCTTGTTTTGACGAATCAGCATGTGCTAGTTCCAAAAGAACAGTATCGTGTTCAAACATCTGATGGAAATCAACACTCAGCAACTGTATTACAGTCAACTCGATTTGCAGACTATGACCTAGCATTGCTCCAGTTCCAAAGTCCAAACCGTTCTTATCCAGTAGCATCGGTAGAAATAGCTGCAATCAAAACTGGCAATGAAGTTTTTGCTGCCGGATTTCCAATTGAAGCTAAACAGCAAATTCATCAAGGATTTGCATTTGTTAATGGCAAAGTTTCAAAGTTAATCAGTCGAGCTTTTATTGGTGGTTATCAGATCGGTAACACAATCGATATTAAGCAAGGAATGAGCGGTGGCCCTTTGCTAAATCATCAGGGTAAAGTTGTGGGCATCAATGGGCTTGGAAAAAATCCAGCTTTTACCAATCCTTATATATTTAAGGATAATTCAACAATTTCGGATGCCCAATGGCAACAAGCTAGTCAGTTGAGTTGGGCAATCCCAATTCAGACATTTCTCCAGCTTACTTTTGTACCTTGAAATATTGCTTTATATCATGTCCGTTTAAACACTTATGATATCTGTGGAGGTCGGTAATTGGGAATTGGTAATTGGTTTTGAGTATTACCTATTACCCATTACCCATTACCTATTACCTATTACCTATTACCTATTACCAAGCAAACCGACTATATCGTAAGTAATTAACCGAACTTGATATTACTAGTTTTACCTTGCAAGCAGCAAATTGTTAAAAAACTGACAAAATTCATTAACTAAGGGACAAAGAAATGAAAACACTGCTGTATGGCTTGCTAGCAGTTTTTACCGCTATTGTACTGGTATTTGTACAAATACAAACAGGGTTAACTCAAAATTCACGCTCAGTAGCTAATCTTGCAAAACAGATTACCGTAATCATTGATGTTGGCGCACCTGGTTCTGGTGTAATTGTGGGAAAACAAGGTAGGACTTACTATGTTCTCACAGCTAAACATGTTGTTGAGGATGATGCTACAGGCGGTTTTGCAATTATCGCTCCAGATCAATCAAGCTATCCAGGGGAGAATTATCGCAGGCTACCTGGAGGAGAGAATGTAGATTTAGCAGTGGTTGAATTTAGCAGCGATCGCAATTACACAGTTGCTAGTCTAGGAGATTCTGAGCAAGTAGATCAGGGAACTTCAGTATGGGTCGCTGGATTTCCTAACAAGACGCAAGCCGTCGAAACTCGGCAACTACATACACTGCCTGGAGAAATTAGGGTTAAACTATTACAGCCTATAGATGGAGGTTTTACTCTAAGCTATACCAATCCTACAGAACCGGGAATGAGTGGAGGACCTATACTTGACAAAGACGGTCTTTTAGTCGGCATTCATGGAAAGGGTGACGCCAAAGCCAATGAAGACCCACAAAAGAGTGCTATCCCCACTAGAAACTATGGTATTCCCATCAATACCTTTACAAGAGTCGTATCTCAAATGGGGATTTCTGTTGCAAAGGGCAGTAATCCAGGAATTTCAACGCCGTCTAATAATCCTACCGATGTAGCATCTACTTGTAAACAAGTTAAAGCCGACTATAAGTACTGGAACGATAAGAAGAGAGAGTTGAATACCGCGTGTTTTTTTGATGAAGATCCAGCTGTATGCAGTGAAGAAAAAGCAGCAGCAGAAAGCATTCGGCAAGCTGAACGCCAGTGGACTCAACTAGGATGTTCCGGGCCTATCTGGAGCCTACTTTAAAACTTCAAAATACTACTTGCAATAGAGTAAGATATGGCAGAAGCACTTGACGCTTTAATTGACCAGTCTGTTGAACGAATGCTTAGCCTATCAGCATCTGCTGATCAGGTGACTGGTGTTATCAATCAAGCTGATGCAGCGATCGCTGAACTCACACAAACAGTTCACAATAGTAGCCAACAAGCCCAGACTAGCTTTGATAATTTCAGTAGCAAGTTGGATGAAGCAGAGCAAAGTTTAGCAGCAATCTTGCAGACAACCCTTGAAAGCTTAAACTCCCTGCAAAGTCGAGTCGCTCAGATTGATGAACAAACTGAAACAACGACTAACGAAATCAAAACTCAATTAGATGAATTCAAAAGTTTTGCGGATGAGTCGCTGTCTAATATTGAACAGCAAGCTGAAACAACGCAAACGGAACTGGGCGAATTGGCTCAACAAGTTGAAACATTCCAGACAGAATTAGTCAGTCAACAACAGACAACAACCAGCAACCTTGAGGGATTTCGTACTGCTGTAGATTCAACCAAGCAGAGCTTTGAAACTAACACCGAAAATCTAACTTCTCAATTAGAAGCCTTTGAACAAGACATTGCCAGTCAACTGACATCTGTTGTCGCTGCTGTGGATGAGGTTTTAGAAGAAGGCAATACTCAACTGGAGTCACTCCTCTTAATTTTAGAGTCCAATTCTGGTGATGCCTTATCTAGTGTAGAACAACTGTTCATTCAGCAGTTTCCCAGCGATCTATCTAGCTCCGCAGATATTCTCAATCAAGGGATATCTCTAGTTAAAGAGACTGGTGTCGATCAGCTTGATGATTTTGTCGGCAAGTTCAGAGATATTCTCGGTAAAGTTGATGAAATCCTCGATTTAGTTGAAGAAATCAAGCCTGTTCTAGATATGGTAAACGACTATCTCTAATTGTTTGCAATCAAAATCAGGACTTACGCAACTGGCAAACATATTTTCTGAGATGGCTGTCAAGAGTCAATAGTCAAGGGTCAACAATCAAGGTTTTTTGGACTTTTGACTTTTGACCCTTGACAACACATATTTTCTGCAATGGCAGTCAATAGTCCAGAGTCAATAGTCTTTAATCAAGGTTTTTTGGACTATTGACTTTTGACCCAGTACTGCCCAAACGAAAAAAATATGACAATGCGCGTAAGTCCTACTAAAAATAATCCTTTTCTCATTGAGGCATAGCCTTCCCACATGGCAGAACTAGCAGAGTTTGGACAAAATCTTGAGGAAATCACCCAGAAACTCAATCAATTTATGAGCTTGCTTGATTTCACGACTGGAGAACTAACGCAATCAGGCGATAGTATATCCAGTGCTGCTGAGGCTCTGAATCATGTTACTCAAACGTTTACAACCACCGTCGCTGAACTGGTGAGCGATTTGACAGAGATTGAAAACACAGTTGACAGTGAAGTCACTGCTTCCACTGAATTACTAGAAGCTTTGCACCAAGCCCTCACACAAGGCAATAATCAACTAGATACTAGCTTTCAAGCTGTTGAGCAAGCACAATCTGCCTTTGAAACTGAAGCTACTAGCAGCCGCACTCAGCTTGAAGAAACTACCAATGAGCTGTCTGAAACATTTAACACAGTCCAAGAAGCCAACGCTACACTCCAACAGGCTCTCACTGAAGTTCAGCAAACGACTCAAGAAGTCTTTGAAGGTTTAAATGAGGCAGTTGCTAATGTAGAGCAACAAACTACTACATTCCAAACTTCAACTGAGTCTGCATTCGACAAGTTTATCACTGAACTAACTGACAATTTGTCCTCAACTACTGAAACCTCCTTCACAACTGTGAGTAATCGACTCACTCAGGAACACCTAACTACGCTGCAAAACAGTTTTAGTGATGCAGAGCAAGAATTAAGTGATCTGTTCGACAGTTTTAGAAGTATTTCAGAAGAAGCTGGTAATCAATTGAAAGATCAGGTTTCTGAAATTCTCAATGATGTTGGTGAAGAATGTCGAGATACATGTAGAGAGAAAATTGAGAGTGCTTTTCGAGAGGCGGTAGAAGGCATTGTTGAGGCTGTGGCTGAGGAAGTCGCAGAAAATGTTCTGATCATGTCAGTAGGAACAGAAATCACTACAGCAATGACTGCACCAATTCCCATCCTGGCAGTACTTGCAGGTGTCAAAGTTCAGCTTCAAGCTGCAAACGCTGTCATGGATATTGTTGAGAGCATTTTCTAAATCAAGACTGTTAATTTAGTTAATCCATAGTCTCGCGTACAATATGAAGCTTTTATCATGAGTCAAACTGCGGAATCTTTACAACTTCTATCGCAAGCGGCTGCTGCTGTCCCCCCAAAAGTTAGCACTTTAGCTCAACAACTTGCAGCCCTTCATACTGAGGTAGAAGAGCTAGTAAATAGTATTGAAGAAAAACAAACTCAAGCAAATAATTTATCGACTCAAATTCAGACTGCTTTTGATCAAATTCAAGCAGAAATTGCTCAACATCAAACTGAATTGAAAGGAGAGCTTTCAGAGATTGAAACCTCATTTGCATCTCTCACGGAGTTGATTTCCTCCAAACAAGAAGAACTAGTTAGCGAGGTTGAATCTATCCGAGAAAAAGTAGTTCAATTTAATACCTTACTCAACGATCGCAGTGAGGCTCTGGCAGGAGTTAATGAAGAAGTTCAGTCTGCTTTGGCACAAGCTCATTCAAAATTTCAAACTGAGCAAGAAAGCCTAATTGAAGCAGTTAACCTCGCCGATGAAACCGCAACCCAACTTCAGCAAAACCTAGAAGAGTCACAAACAAATCTAGACGAGCAAGTGCTTGAGCTAGCCCAAAGCCTGGAAACAATGTCTCAGGAAACAGACGGTTCCTTACTTAGCACAATAGACCAGTTTTCTCAGCAGCGTAGCGAGTTCGGCAACCAAATAACAAGTTTAGCTGAGCAGACAGTTCGGCAGCAGGTTGAGCAAATGTTGGAGGAGGTAGAAACACAAATTAGCTCTGACTTGAAACAGATGGTTGAGCAAAGTCTAGATACCTTAATTTCAGCAATCACAAGCATTGACGAGGACTTGGAAGCAGCTAATTCTAATATGTCCAATGGACGAAAAGTAATCAGAGAATCTATTGATCAATTAGAACCACTGATTGATGAAGTTAGAGATGGCGTTGAGCGAGCGCAAGAACAGGTTAGTTCTTCATTTTTCTAAATATTATCCTAATTAAAAATCAAAAATTGAAAAAATTATGGCTGACTTTCAAGCTGTTGCTAGCGAAACTGCTACAAAACTCACAATGATGGTTGAGGAGGTGGATCAGTCCCAAGCAAGCCTCGACAGTCTAGAGCAATTAGTTGCTTCTACTGCTGCTCAAATTGAGACTCAATGGACACAGCTAAACTCACGCGCAGAGGCACTTCTGGGACAACTCAATGCCATTAGAGAACAAATCAATAGTGAAGTAACTGAAGTTGGACAAGCTTTAAACCAACTCCAAGAAAAAATTACCTCTGCCCAATCAGAAATAGAACAAGAGTTTGATGAAACCAAAGCAAGTTTTGATGAGCTAGATACTACATTAGAAACTGTAAACTCTGCACAGCAAGAGGCTTGGCAAGCAACTGAAGAAACCTTCACAAAACTGCAAGACAAAACTCAGGAAATTGAAGCCGAATTAGAGAATGCTTTTTCTGAGACTGCAACTTACCTCCAAGATGATTTGATCACAGCAATGCAAGCTCATGAATCAGCGATCGCTCAACACACAGAAGCCTTGCAGACATACATCACTAGTGAATGTATATCACAGCTTTCAGAGAAAAGCAGTGAATTTTCTGAACGTTTGTCTCAAGTAACTGATCAGTTATCTCAAAAACTTTTAGAGGTATCTGTGAACACAGAAAATTCTGTTACTTCCTCCCTTGAGCAAGCCTATTCAGAACACAATTCAACAATTGGTAATTTGATTTCAACAGCTCAAGACGTGAGCCATGCTTTAGATGAAGTAGGCAAAACTGTTGATGAAACAAGCTCAAATGTCACACGCACTTTAGCTCTGGTTGAAACAGCGACAGATACAACTAATAAAGGCTTTAATACCACTGTTGATGTTTTTATGGAAGCAAAAGAAATACTTGGGCGGTTCGGAATAATCTAGCTGGTGTTGTTATACCAATTTCAGAAAAGAATGCGACAAATGGGTAGATAGGTAGGTTGGGTATCGGATAGAAACCCAACCTACATGTGTAACAATCATTTTTCAAATTGGTATAACAAGTGATGCACTTCAAAATAAAAAATATCCCAATGTTCACAGTCATCAGTCATCACTCAGCAACTTCAACCAGGATAATTTACAGCACTTTTCATGTGAATGAAGTACACCCCGCCCCTAATCCCCAGAGGGGGCCCCGAGTTCCCCAACCCTCCCCTTGCTAAGGCGGGTGGGGTATTTTTGTACCTCACTAAGCTGAAATCTGCTGTATTTATTGAAGTTACCTAATACTATAGGACTTACGCGCATTGTCATATATTTTTGACAAAAATCGTCCAAAGTCAAGAGTCAAAAGTCCAAAAACCTTGACTTTTTACCCTTGACTATTGACTCAGTACTGCCATCGCAGAAAATATGTGTGCCAGTTGCCTAAGTCCTGTACTAGATAGATTGTTTTAGCTTTCGCAATTCGGCGAGTTCTTTCTCAACTTTGTTTGGCCCAGAACGCTTTAAATCTTCAAGTTGAGATTTCAGTTGATTCTGATTTTTCTCTAGCTCTATTATGTGTGCTGCATAGGTTTCTTTGACATTCTCCAAAGTCTCTCTAAAACGTCTTTCCTCAAACTCTAAAAGTCCTCCTATCCGCTGCATCAATCTATCAACTAATCCCTTCACGTAAGATTGATAGTAGTTAGCTGTTTCTTTTTGAAGCTTCTCGGCTACTTCTTCAACCTTAGCTTCCTTTTCTTGCTTGTGGCTTAACCAAACCATCGCTAGCGTGATAGGAATTAAAGCAGGAATCAAAATTACCTTCGCATTAGATCCAATAAAACCACTACCGAGCATTGTTATTGTCCCAACGATAGTGATAATCTGTCCCCGCAGATTTTTGAACATATACCCCCAAAAGCCAACCTGCTTATATCTGAGATCAGCCGTAGGTTCCACACTAGAAACATCTAACAAAGTCTGAATACTCAGGGTTTGTGAGTTAGAAAAGCCCTCATCTGGTAGCATTAAATCAGGAATAAAATTCAAAGATTCATAGCTTTTTTTGAACAAACTATCTAAGCCTCCACCAGCGTATTCGCTACCAATTCGATTCCACTCCGCAGCAGCCCATCGCGTTAGCTCAGTATGGCAAAGTTCTGTTGCAGTTGCGTGAACATAATTCGCAGATTTACTGGCTGTAGCATTTGATCCTACTTTTAAACGAATATAGCGATAGCCTCCCTGATCAGACACGGTTGGTTGCAATTGCTTTGTAAATTGTTGAATTTTATAAGGTAGACTACTTTGCCTAAACTCATCTAGTAAACCGGACTTAGATTGATTTAATTCAGTCTTTACTTGCTTAAAAAACAAATCGCGATCGCTATCTACTTTTTTATATACTTTTTCAACTTGCTTCTTCAGATTATTTTGAGTTAATTCTTTGAATTTTTCCTCATCTTTTTGCAGTTTTTCTTTCAGGGCAGCATCTTGTTGAATTAATATAGATTCACTATAATTTATTTGCTGGTTCAGCTTGTAAGTTGCCCATTTTGTGAGAATTTCTTCAGTTTTATCCTTTGATAAACCTTCTAGAATATCACAAAACTGCTCAAACTCAGGTTGAGCATGGGGAGTAATAATAGTAGCTCCAGAGGTAGGCACAAAGGGTTGTAGTAGTAGTGCGATGAGTTCAAAGGGGAACTCTTGAAGTTGCCGCTTGATGGAATTTTCTATCTCCATAAAGGTTTCTTGGAAAACATCATCAGCAATGCTTCCCGGTTTATCCACCACAACAAAAAGCTTTGCAATTTGAGCATCTTTAGCTAGCTGAATAAACCGTTGAACAGTCTCTGACAACGGCTCATCCGGAATAATTAAACAAAGGATATTACAGTTTAATAATCTTTGAACATCTATATAACTTGGATGAATATCCTCTATTGAGGGTTTCTCAAATATTAACGTTGCACTACCTAACCCTTGAGAAGCAGATCCTAAACAGATTTGATCACCAAGTTTCAATGTGTACCAGTTCTGAAGTATTTGTAGGTTGCCATTAATAAAAGTTCCATTACGGCTGCCTAAATCTCTAATCTGCCAACCCCCTTCTGGTAAAGGTTGAATTTCAGCATGATGTCCACTAATCAAATTTAGGTTATCAGGTAATAGCAGTTGTGCTACTGATGGATTACGACCGATAATTTGAGTCTGAGTAGCTGTTAGTTCATATTGCACAGGTTGTTGAATATTGGAAGAAGACTGAAGAACTAGGTTAGGAGTAGGGAGTGGAGCATTTGGATCTGGTATTTGAGGAAAAGTAGCTATTTTTAATTGATAGATATCATACAACTTATCACTTAAACCTAGAAGCTTTTGAAATGCTTGCACCTGCGATAAATCTTGACCGACAATTTGCATAATCAATTTTCCAGCTTTGAGTGACTCACCCAATTCTTTCAATGCTTGATCAATGCTGATGTTGCGAGTAGCAACAAAATTTTGCACGTCTTGAACACACTTTAATAGTTTATTTATTTTGACTGACATAAATTGCACCACCAAGTCAGAAATCAAATCTAAGATTTTACTTAAAATCAAATAACTAAAGTTAGAGTAAATATACAGATCATATGCTCCAAATCTTTAG